>JBPCLI010000075.1:0-5162 GCA_051003415.1 Chthoniobacterales bacterium
AACTCGGTTACGGCATTGGGACCCGCGACCTGAAGGAGCGGCCGAACGTCCTCCGCGCCGTTTGGGGAATCGCCACGCAGGTTTCGCCTAACGAATACGAAACCGACACGGTCATCGAGATCGAGACTAACATCGACGATCTCTCGCCGGAACTGACCGGCGCGGCCATCGAACGGTTGCTCGCGCTCGGCGCGCTCGATGTCACGCTCACGCCGATGCAGATGAAAAAGAACCGCCCGGGCGTGCGGCTCTCCATCCTCTGCGAGCCGTCCCTGGAGCCGCAAATCGTGCGCTCGGTTCTGAGCGAGACGAGTGCGTTTGGGGTACGGCGGAGCGAGAAACGCCGCTACAAATTGGAGCGTCGTTTCGAGAATGTGCAGACCGCTTTCGGCGAACTCACCCTTAAGCTCGGCCTGCTCGCCGGTGAAGTTGTTCAGGTCGCGCCCGAGTTCGAAAGTTGCCGCGCCGCAAGCGAACGAACCGGGCAGCCGCTGCGCGTTATCTACCAGGCGGCGCTAGCGGCCTACGCGAAAGCGTGATCGTGCTGGCTGGCCGTTTAGCAGGCGAATCGCTCCAGCTGCGGGGCGTTCGACTCGAATGAAAACGCGGTCTTGATTATTTAGTGCCAAGTCGCCGACAGATTTGGTAGCCTGCGGGCATGCATGCACTGATGATATTTCTGCAGGTCTTCGTGGCCGCCTCGATCTTCTTCGTCTGGACCGTGCGCTACCCCAACATCATCGAGGAATTCAAACAATACGGTTATCCGGATTGGCTGCGCGATTTTGTCGGGATCCTGAAAGTCAGCTTTGCGATCTGTCTGCTCGTCGGGATCGGACGTCCCCGCGCTGCGCTCCTCGGCGGAGTCAGCATCGCTCTCCTAATGATCGCCGCACTCATCACCCATCTGCGGGTGAAGAACCCGCCTTTCAAGATGCTTCCGTCTGCCACCCTCTGCCTTCTCTCGCTCGTCATTGCCTACCTGAATTACCGAACCTTGAATCCGGGCTGAGCAAAAACCCGAGACGCCTTGGCGAGCGGGGCGCGATGCGCGACGGTGTCCCATGAGCCTTCGATATTTTGGACGGTGGAGTCATATTCTGGGTAGTGTCTTGCTTGTGATGGCAATGGCAGAAACTGCGCCCGCTTCCGAGAATGGCATCGAAGGCGTAATTTACATTTCGCCCAGTCGTCCGGGCCCGCAACGCATCGACATGCCGAACAAAGCGCCGGTTGCCAACATCGACTTTGTCGTGCTGAAGGGGAAGGAGAAGGAGAAGGAGAAGGTCGCCTCCTTCACGACCGACGCGGAAGGTCACTTCCGGGTCACCGTACCGCCCGGACACTACACGATTACGCGCAAAGACGGTGGAGCGACGATCGGGCGCTGGCATTACGAAGTCGAGGTCGTGGCTGGTAAGATGGCCCAGGTCGATTGGACAGCGGACAGCGGCATGCGCTGAGCGGCGCTGCGGACGAAAGTTGAGATCGTGACTCTCCGCCCGAGCGCGGCCGGAGTGACGGCTCAATATGCCCTAGTCTAGAAAACAGTCGGCGGCTCCGGCCCGGCGATGATTTGCTGGAAGCGTGGGTCAGACCGCAATGGATCCCATTGCCAGCGAAGGCGGAGGTCCCATTGGCTAATGTTCCCTTCGTAAAGGGGCGAAATGCATCCGGGTTCGGTGAGCAGCCGTCCAATCATCGATATCGCCCCGTCGGCGTCGCCAACCCGGGCGTGGATCAAGACGAGATTACAAAGCCACAGGTTACCGTCGATGGCGTCTTTGGAGACAGGGGTAAGTTCCACCGCTCGTTCGCCCTCGCGGAGAGCTTCCCCTTTTCGGCCCATGTAGGCGTAAAGCAATCCGAGTCGCGCATGCCGGAGCGAGTCATTCGGATGCGCCAGCGACTCAGCCTCCATCGCTGGCCGGGCGATATCAAAAGCCTCCTGCGCCTTCCCCTTTTCTCCTTGCGCCAACCAGGTGCAGCCTTCGAGGTAGGCTTTGGGAATTGGCCCGCTCAGGACTGCGGACAACGTCTCGAACGGAAAACCGTCAATCGCCGCGCGCGCCGCGGAAAAATTCCGCGAGAGCATGGCGCAATCCCAGCGCGACCACGCCACCGCGCCCTCCGGGTCACCGTAGACAGTGAAACCAGCGAAGAATTTCTGCAGCGGCGCGAGATCCCCCGATTGCCAGAGATCGATCAGGGCCCGCTCCGCCTTCAGTACTGGCATCCCGGGTGAGAGAACGATGGCTCGGTCCATGTGCTTGGCCGCCGCCGGCCAATCCCGCAGCAGGCAGGCGGTCGCGTGCAATTCGTCCTCGAAGCTCCGATTGAGCGGCTCGAGCTCAATCGCCTGTGCAAGACGCGCGCGCGACTCGCGCCAGTGCCCCTTTCGGCGATCAATAAAAGCGGCATAGCTGACCGCTTCGCCGTCGCCGGGCAAAAGCCGGTGTGCTATTTCCAACTCGGGTAGGGCACGCCCAAAATCGCGCTCGATCCGGTAATAACAGAAGCCATTTGCAAGATGCGCTTCACCCAGGTCAGGCTGGAGGCGGAGCGCTTCACGCACCTCCGTTCGAGCGCGTACCTTCAGCGCTTCGCTTGGGCCGCGGAAGCGATAGAGCAGGCTGAGGGTGGAGGCGAGACGCGCGTGGGCCAGGGCGAAACCGGGGTCGAGAGTGACTGCTTGGGAATAAAGGACGTTCGCCGCCTCGAAACTGGAAATCGCGAAGGTCGGGCTGTTCTCCAATTTGCGTCCCTGGAGATAGAGGAGGTAGGCATCCGGATTGCGCGTCGACCCGGCCTGCACACCCTGCCTCTCTTCGGGGCTGACGGTGACGTTGAGCGCTTCTGCAATGTCGTTCGCCACTCCCCCCTGCAGGCTGATTGCCTCGGCCAGTTTGCGGTCGTAGGCCTCGGACCAAACTTCGTGTCCATCATGCGTGTCGACGAGCGAGACATGCATACGTACACGATCGCCGTCGCGGCGCAGGCTACCCTCGAGTAAATGCCGCACGCCAAGCGTCTGCCCTATCGCTCGGAGGTCTCGCGGAGAGTCCGCGCGATAGTGGGCAGACTTCAGATGGCTGATGACCTTTAAACCATGGATCTTAACCAGCCGCGACAGGATATCGTCCTCCACGCCTTCCGCGAGGAAAGCGTTTGCGGGATCGGCGCTGAGGTTGCGGAACGGGAGCACGGCGAGCGATTTGTCGCGCGATAAAGCCGGCACCAGATAGAGAAGGATCGCGACGAGCGCGGCCATTCCGCTCAATCCGCCCGCGAGCATCGCCCAACGACGGTCCCGGCCTCGCGGTTGCGGTCCTTTTGCGCTTTCAGTGAGGCAATGGTGAAGCGAAGCCGCCAACTCCGCCGCGGTGCGGGGCCGATCTTTTGGGTTATAGGCGAGCATCGAAGCGAGGAGAGTGACGATCGCACCGGGAACGTTCCGCTCGTCCAACTGATTGAGCGGCAACGGCGTTTCTTCTCGCCGGGGGCTTCCCTGGGCAAGCGATCGACCGAACGGAATTTTCCCCGTCAGGGAATACCAGAGTGTGATACCTAACGAGTATATGTCCGAGCGGGCGTCAACCGCGCGCGCTTCTTTTTGCTCAGGGCTGGAGAAGGCGATCGTGCCGAGGAAACGCTCCGGCGCATCTTCCGCCTGATTGATCCTGGCGAGTCCAAAGTCGATAACCTTGACCCACGTCCCGACATGGAACTCGGACGAAGCTTTCGCCGAGGCGGCTTCCTCCTCCTCGGTCGCAAGCATGATATTGGAAGGCTTTAAATCACGGTGCACGAGGCCCCGCTGCTCGGCCGCAGCCAGCGCCCGCGCGACCTGGAGGGCCATCTCGAGTGCAAGAACCGGAGATAGCGGGCCAGTCCGCTGCACCTTGGCTTCGAGCGATTCGCCTTCCACAAACTCCATCGCATAGAAGCAATCGCCCGCGCCTCCATCTTCCGCCGGCTGGTGGGTTCCAAAATGGAACACGCTGGCAACATTCGGATGCCGCAGTTGAGCCGCGGCCTGAGCCTCGTGAAGAAAACGTCGCCGCGCCTCCGGTCGAGTGGAGAAACGGGAGTTGATCACTTTTAGCGCAACTGGCGTATCGAGGTTCGTGTCTCGCGCTTTGTAGGTAATACCCATCGCTCCGCGCCCCAGTTCCCAAAGGCTCCCATCAGCCCGGGAAAGGATTTCGTAGTGCTGATAGGAGCGAGTATTAGACTCGTTAGGAAGGAAATCCCTGGCCGACATTTCACCCTCTATCCCTGTGCTCAGGAGGCAGTTCAAGCAGCCTTCCTCCCAGGCCGAGGCGAGGAGCGGGGCGCCACACTGTTCGCAAGCCGGGGTTTTATCTTGGATTGATGCAGGCATTGAAATCGGACCGTTAATAGTGGGTCGCTGGTTCCGATTCAGCCAACAGCCTTTGAAAACGCGGGTCCTTCCGTAAGGGATCCCACTGCCAGCGCAAGCGAAGTTCGGACAAACTCATGCTCGCTTCGTAGAAAAAAACCCCGCCTGGCTTGCGCAGGAGTTGTCCGATCATCTCAAGCGCCGCGTCCTTGTCACCGAGCCGGGCATGGATCAGAGCGAGCGTGCTCGCATTTTCAGGCCCGTCGAACGCATCCTCCGACATTGGTTGCAGCTCGACTGCGCGATTGCCCTCGCGGACGGCGTCCGCTTTTCGCCCCATGTAAGCGTAGAGCAAACCGAGCCGCGCGTGTCGCAGCGCATTGACGGGGTGAGCCAGCGTTTCTGCTTCCAAAACCGGTCGCGCAGCGTCGAATTTCTCCCGGGCGAGAGAGTCCTCTCCCTGCGCGAGCGCGATGCAGCCCTCGAGGTAGCTCTTGGGCACCGGTGCGCTGTAAACCGAAGAAAGCGTGTCGAATGGGAACTCGTCGATTGCGGCCTGAGCGCCATCGAAATCACGCGCGATCATCGCGGCATCCCATCGCATCCAAGTGAACGTTCCTTCCGGGTAACCGTAGGCTGGCAGAGTGGCAAAAACCTGCTGCAAAGGACTCAGGTTTCCATTTTCCCACATGTCCACCAGGGCACGCTGCACCTTGAGTAACGGGAGCGAGGGCTCGAGCGCTGCTGCCCGAAGCGCGTGGCGGCGGGCCGCGGGCCAGTCGCGCAGCAGATAGGATGT
>JBPCLI010000076.1:0-62034 GCA_051003415.1 Chthoniobacterales bacterium
TTTGCATAAGCGAAAAGTTGACCTTACGCTCCACTCGTTAGGCCAAAACAATTCTTATTATGAGGAAACGATCCAATCCCGACTCCGAGCAAAACATCAAACGCATCGACACCAAGCCGCGCGCCAAAAAACAGACGCACGGTTTTCAGGTTCATTTTGTGCGCGGCGCCTCGACTGGCACGCGGATGTTCAGCGACGCCGTTTACGGCGGGAAAGAGCAGGCCCGCAAAGCTGCGCGGAAATATCGTCGCGAAGTGATGGGCGACCTTCCAGCACGGACGACGCTGGCCGCGGCGGCTGCCGCCAAGAAGGCGCCGGCGAAGAAAGCCGCCGCCAAGAAAAGCCCGGCGAAAAAGAAACGTTAGGCCAAAGTCGCCTCGTTAGGCGGGACTGTTCCCAGACCGGTAAACTCGCCAGCATTCCAGAAAACCGGGCGCGAAATCGCCCGGTCTTTCCTCAATCCAACGCGACACCGCTTCCGGGGCGAAGAACTGGACTGCATCAATCTCCGAGCCAGCCGGGGTGAAGGGGCCGTTGTGTTCGCCGCGGTAGAGCCAAATGAATTCCTGGCCGTTGTTGTCCCTGGCCGGAAGCTGGCCGACCCGATTCAGGCTTGCCGTCACGCCCAGTTCTTCGTGCAGCTCGCGCGTCGCGGTCGCGTCATATTCCTCGCCCGCGCCTACATGGCCGGCGGCACTCGAGTCCCAGACGTTGGGATGGCGGTCCTTCCAGCGCGACCGCTTTTGTAGGAGAATCTCGCCGACAGAGTTGAAAAGGAAGATGTGGACGGCTCGGTGACGCAAGTTATTCCCATGCACTTCGTCCCTCGCGGCAGACCCTATGACGCGGTCCGTTTCGTCGACGACCGCGAACTGCTCGGAAAGATCGTTCCCCGCGCTGCGCGACGCAGGCGGGCGGACGAAATTGGAGAGCGCGATCCATTGTGCGAGCGACAACTCTTCTGCCCGCGCCATGAGCGTTGCGTCAATCGCCCGCGCGGCTTGCGGCCAGTCGGTCACCTGACCCTTAAGCAATTTTCCAAGTTGCTTTCGACGCTGGGAAAAACCACGACGGATGAGCAAAAAAAATGTTTCCCGGTCGTGATCGGGCAACTCGTTAGGCGCCCGCGGCGTCAATCGCACGAAAGCGGATTCGACATCTGGTTGCGGCAAAAAAACGCACGCTGGAACGGTTCGCAAATATTCGACGCGGCATTGTAGTTGGACGACAAGAGTAAGAATTCCATAATCCTTGGAACGGGGCTTAGCCGACAGACGCACTGCGACTTCACGCTGTAACATAAACACAGCCAGTGTGATAGGAGTTGGCTGTTCGAGATAACGCAGAAGAAGTTGAGTCGAAATATTATACGGCAAATTGCCTAACAACTTGATCGGCCCCCTCGAGAAAAGCCGCCGCACCTCAAAGTCGAGAGCGTCGCCGCACACGATCTGAAAGCGCTGCTCCTCGAAACGCGTCCGCAAAAAATTCGCCAGCCGCCCGTCCTTTTCGATCGCCAGGACTCTCGCGCCCGTGGCGAGCGCGGGTTCGGTAATCGCGCCCAGACCCGGCCCAATTTCCAAAACGAAATCCGAAGCGGAGATGTTCGCTTCCTGCACCATCCAGCGCGCCAGGTTTTGATCGTGCAGAAAATTTTGCCCGAGCGTTTTTACCGGCACCACTCGGATGTCGCGGAGGATGTTCCCGATCTCCGAGAGCTTCATGGCGAAGGGAGAAAGCGGCTCGGTATTTCGCCTGGTGCCGAAAACCTGTTCACAAATTTATGTGAACAATATGAGCCGAAAGCGCGGATTTATTCACAAGTTATTCGTAGATGCTGGGCGGCGCCGTCGATCCTGCCGATAAGGAGCAGCCGCCTCGATCGTGAACCGACGTGTTTACAACTTTGTGCTCGGCTCGCGCAATGCCCTGGGTTTTGTTCCGGGAAGCGCGATTCGCTTTTTCTTGTTCTGTACGAAAGCCCGGCGCGCGTCGCGCAGGGTCGCGCCTTCGACGAAATAGACCGTCGCCGCGCGTCCAATCGCGAACGTCCCTGCGCCGGCGACCATCCCGCAGACGACGTTCCCCCACCCCGGGAAAAATTTAAGGGCCGCGCGGGTTCCTTCGCGAAGGACCATGCCAAGACCGACATTCGCCCCGAGCGCGCCGACAAACTCGGTCGCCGCCCGCATGCTGCGTTCGCGGCCGCTGATGTACATGATGCCCGAGACCATAACCAGTTGAAGCGTGGTCAGGATCGGAAGATCGGCCAGCGGAATCGGCTGGGCGCCGACCGCGGCGCAGATCGCGCTGGTGGATTTGACGAGCATCTCCGCGATCTGACTCTGCGCTTCGCGATCGCCGCCGATCCGCACCATCTCGACTCGCGCCTCGTTAGGCAGTTCGCTTGCCAGCGTCGCGAGCAGATTCTTCCCGAGCGAGAAAACGCCGAGCAAACTGGCCCGGATGGCGGGAGCGTCCGGCATCTCGGCGAGCGGCCAGGCAGACTCAGCAGCACTAATGCGAAGCTCAATCAATTTCGCGCCCACGCCGGAGCTGCTGTTCCAGTTAAGCAATTTTTCGAGCCGTTCCGCCTCGCGACGGGTCGCAATTTTCGCGTCGCGCTCGGCCGCGAGGAAAAAGAAAATGTCGGCTGGCTGCCGTTGCAGTTCTTCCCGGACGAGCGCCTGGGCTGCCTCATCCGCGCCGCGCGCGTCGAGCAGTTGGATCGATCCATGCTGGCCCAGGGAAATCTTCTGCCAACGATAAAGGCCGGTCAGCGTTTCGCGCGCCGGCGTTTCCTGCGCTCCCTCGGCAAAAATCTGAGCGGCGAATTCCAGGAGCGGCATGGGGTGCGAACCGGTGAGGATAAAGCGCGGCGGGCGTTGCTGGAGAAAAAGTTCCTTCAGCGGCGTCAGCTCATTCAGGACGGGCTTGCGAATCGAATCCGGAAGCTTTCCGAGAAAGCCTTCGAGGCGTTCGACAATATGGAGGAGGACGGTGTTGTTCATCGTTCGCGGGCAACATGAATCGAACGGGGGCGATTTGCGAATCCGAGCAGTCGTTTGGCGCATGTGAAGCGCAGCACTGGCTGGAAAGAAGAGCCACTTCGTGCTACTGAACCGGCCCCGGACGCACTCCCGGCCTAACGACTCATGTTTTCACAACTCGGCGACAAACTACAGGACATCTTCAAGGATCTCCGCGGTCACGGCTCGATCACCGAGACGAACGTCTCCGACGCGATGCGCCAGGTGCGGCTCGCGCTCCTCGAGGCGGATGTCGATTACCAGGTCGCAAAGAATTTCGTTGCCCGGGTAAGGGAGAAAGCGCTGGGCGAGGAGGTTCTTCGTAGCGTCACGCCAGGCCAGCAGGTGGTGAAAATTTTTCACGACGAGCTGACCGCGCTGCTCGGCGCCGATGCCGCTCCGCTGAATCTCGATAAGCCGGCTCGCATTCTCATGGTCGGCTTGAACGGCGCGGGCAAGACGACCTCTTCCGCGAAGCTCGCCGCCTACCTGAAAAAGCAGGGGCGCGCGCCGCTCCTGATCGCCTGCGATCTGCATCGTCCGGCCGCGATCGAACAACTGGCGACCCTCGGCAAACAGGTCGGCGTGCCAGTCTTCGCTCCTTCGCCTAACGAGAAGGACGTGAAGCGCGCGGCCGCCGCGAGCCTCGACTGGGCCGCCACCCAGACAGGCAACGTGCAGATTTTCGACACTGCCGGGCGACAAGAGATCGATGCCGTCCTGATCGAGGAAATCAAGCAGCTCAAGGAATTCCTCAAGCCGCAGGAAGTGCTCCTCGTGGCCGATGCCGCCACCGGCCAGCAGGCGGTCAGCGTAGCGACCCATTTCCACGAAGCGCTCGGCATCACCGGAATCGTGCTCACGAAACTGGACGGCGACGCGCGCGGCGGCGCGGCCCTCTCGATGCGCGAAGTCACGCAGCGCCCAATCAAGTTTGCCGGCGTCGGTGAAAAACTCGATCAATTCGAACCGTTCGTGCCGGACCGGCTCGCGGGCCGAATCCTCGGGATGGGCGACATCGTCGGCCTCGTCGAGAAAGCGGCCGAGGCGATCGACGAAGAGGAAGCCGCGCGGATGGAGAAAAAACTCCGGACCGCTTCCTTCGACTTCAACGATTTCCTCGCCCAATTCAAAATGATGCGGAAGCTCGGTCCGCTCGAAAACATCCTCGGGATGCTGCCCGGCGTCGGCAACATCAAGGACCTGAATGTCGACGAGAAACAGATCAAGAGGGCCGAGGCGATCGTCCTCTCGATGACCGACCAAGAGCGCAAGCGCCCCGACATCTTGAACGCGCGCCGCCGGCAACGAATCGCCGCCGGCAGCGGCAGCACCGTCACGCAAGTGAACGACCTCTTGCAGCGTTTCAACCAGATGCGCAAACTGATGAAAAACGCCGGAAAGATGAAGCGGATGATGGCGCAAATGTCGCGGATGAAGAGCTGACTTGCGATTTTCCCGAATTAGGCGATTCGTTTTCCTCCCCCGCAGCTCCCGCTCTCAACTCTCAACTACAAACTCTCCACTTCAGCAGCATGGCCGTTTCAATCAGATTACGCAGAGAAGGCGCGAAAAATCGCCCCTATTACAAAGTCGTCGTGACCGATAGCCGCAGCCCGCGCGACGGCAAATTCATCGAGATCATCGGCACCTACGATCCGAAGGTGAAGGGGGAGAACAGCACGCTAAAGGTCGATCGAGTCGAGCATTGGATCGCCCGCGGCGCCCAGCCATCCGACACCGTGCGCAGCCTCTTGAAAAAGACCAAAGCCCGCGCCGCCGCCGCTCCGGCAGAGAGCGCGCCGGCTGAACCCGCCGTCGAATAGCGATCCGGATTTCGCCCTCCCGGTTCTGGTTGGACAACTCCAAGACGCCTCGCTAAACTCGGGCGCGTGAGACAATTCCTCGAGTTTATCATCCGGCAGCTCGTCGAATTTCCCGACGAAGTCATGCTCTCGGAAATCCCCAATGGCCGCCTGACCGTCTTCCGATTGCAGATGCGCCAGACCGATGTCGGCCGAATCATTGGCCGCAATGGGCAAACCATTCGCTCGATTCGCGCCCTGCTTTCCAGCGCTGCCGCGCGCCACGGGCAAAAGGCAGTGCTCGATATCATCGAATAGTTTTTAGTCCCCGCCTGGATGGAGCGGCGGCCGTGTCGGCCCCACCGTGGCGACGCCTCAGCGAGGGGCGGTTCCCGAGAGCGCAGCTTCCTCCCCGCGGGCGACACGCCCGCCGCTACAACAAACAAAACCGCGGGAGCGGTGCGACTGGTTGGACGACCGCGGACTGCACCCTTTCTGCTTTTTGGGCGTGGGCACGGCCGCCTGATGCTGCAGCCACGTCATTCTGTTGACGTGCTTATTCCCGCACGGCTACAGAGAGCCGTGGCTACAGGGAGGGCCCGGCGCCGACACCTGAAAAAACCCCCCTTCTGTGCGGGCAGCTCACTGCCAAATGGCGCGGGCGCCCAGTTCGTTCACCAGAAAAACCTTCGTCACGAGAAATCGGCGCTTGCGCTCCATGTGCGTTCTCTGATTTTCTACAACAAAGCCGATTGAAAAAGCGATCGGACGTCGCCACTGTAACGCGCATGAAAAAACTCGAAGCCATCATCAAGCCATTCAAACTCGAGGAAGTGAAAGAGGCTCTCGCGGAGCTCGGAATCGAGGGCATGACGGTCACGGAAGTAAAAGGCTTCGGTCGCCAGAAAGGTCACACGGAAATTTATCGCGGGAGCGAATACACGGTCGATTTCCTGCCGAAGGTGAAGGTGGAAGTGGTGCTCGCCGACGACATGGTGGACAAGGCAGTAAGCGTGGTCGTGAGCGCGGCCAAGACGGGCAAGATCGGCGACGGGAAAGTTTTTGTCTTGCCGGTCGAGCACGCGGTGCGCATCCGCACCGAAGAGATCGGCGAGAAAGCGGTCTGAGTTTTTCCCGGGACGCATGTCGCGCGGACGCGGTGGGGAGATCGTTGTAGCAATTTTTTTACAATCCCGCGCTGGCACTCCTCTGCGGTGGTGGGAATAAACTTTTTCCAACTCAATCATTCTGCAACTGCTCACCTACGCTCATGGCCAATAAAAAAACTCCGTCCGATGTCAGCAAGATGATCAAGGACCACGAGGTCAAACTCGTGGATTTTAAATTCACCGATCTGCCCGGTGCCTGGCAGCATTTCACGACCACGCTCACCGAATACAACGAGGATATCTTTACCGAGGGCCTCGGCTTCGACGGGTCGAGTATCCGCGGCTGGAAAGTGATCAACGCCTCGGACATGCTCGTCATTCCCGATCCGGAGACGGCTTGGATCGATATCTTCAATGCCGAGCCGACGCTCAGCCTCATCTGCACGATCGTGGAGCCGATCACGCGCGAGCCTTACAATCGCGACCCGCGCGGCTTAGCGGAAAAAGCGGAGGCGTATCTGCAAAGCACGGGCATCGCGGACACGGCGTTCTTCGGACCGGAAGCGGAGTTTTTTATCTTCGACGACGTGCGTTTTAGCAATACCGGCAACGCTTCCTCCTATTCGGTCGATAGCGCGGAGGGCCATTGGAACAGCGGGCGTGAAGAGTTTCCGAATCTCGGTTACAAGATCCGCGCGAAGGAAGGTTATTTCCCGGTCGCGCCGGCGGATACGCTGCAGGATTTGCGTAACGAGATGTGTCTCGAACTCGAGAAAGCGGGCATTCCGATTGAGCGGCAGCATCACGAAGTCGCGACGGCCGGGCAGGCGGAGATCGATATTCGTTTCGCGCCACTGAAGGTGATGGGCGATTACATGCAGTACTATAAGTACATCGTGCGCAACGTGGCCCGGAAGCACAACAAGACCGTCACCTTCATGCCGAAGCCGATCTTCGGCGATAACGGCTCGGGGATGCACACGCACATCTCGCTCTGGAAAGATGAGAAGCCGCTCTTCGCCGGAAATGGCTACGCAGGCTTAAGCGACATGGCGCTTTTCTTTATCGGAGGCATCCTAAAACATGCGCCGGCGTTGACCGCGATCACGAACCCGACGACAAACAGTTACAAGCGGCTCGTCCCGGGATTCGAGGCGCCGGTTAATTTGGCCTACTCCGCGCGCAACCGTTCGGCCTCGATCCGGATCCCGACTTACTCGGCGAATCCGAAATCGAAGCGGATCGAATTCCGCACGCCCGACGCGGCCGCCAATCCGTATGTCGCATTCGCCGCTCTCCTCCTCGCCGGCCTCGACGGCGTGCAGAACCGGATCGATCCCGGCGATCCGCTGGATAAGAACCTCTACGAACTTCCGCCGGAAGAACTGGCCCAGGTGCCGAGCGTGCCCGACTCGTTAGGCGGAGCGATCTCGGCGCTGGAGGCCGATCACGCTTTTCTGCTCCGGGGCGACGTCTTCAATACTGATTTCATCAACAACTGGGTGGAGATGAAGCAAAAGGAATACGACGCGCTGCGGCTGCGCCCGCACCCGTACGAATTCCAGATGTATTACGACGTTTGATCGGGCGGCCGCGCGGCGAGGTCGCATCAGCTGGCTATGGCTGAACCGGGAAAAGTCTTGCAACGCAGGGAGATCGTCCGATGTTCGATGACGTTATGAATCTGCTCGCGTTATTGTCTAACTTTGGCGGACCTGACCTGATCATCATCCTGTTGATCGTCCTTGTCCTTTTTGGCGCGAAGAAACTTCCCGAGCTCGCCAAGGGCATGGGCCAGGCGGTGAAGGAATTCCAGAAGGCGAAAGACGAGTTCAGCGATGAGCTGCATAACGCCGGCAACACTCCTCCGGCCAAGACCGATGTTCGCCAGGCCGACGCGACCGTGCCGCGGATCGATAACGCCCCGACCGCCCGCGAAGTTCCGCCAGCGCCGCGCGCGGAGCCCGCCCCGTCGGCAGACGAGCGCACCTCGCGCGAAGTTTAATTCGCCTCCCGAAACTAAACGACGCCTCACTTTCCGAGGCGCAGGAGCGCCGCCTCGCGCGATAAGCATGAGACGTGCTCCGGAATTTTATCCGATGACATCGGCCCGCATTTCGTCTAAGCATAGCGTCCCAAAAATTCCGAATCATGTCTGACACCGATCTCCGAAGCCAAATCAAAGAAATGCTGGTCAAGAATCTGATGCTGCAAACGCCAGCCGATCAGATCGCGGATGACCTCCCGCTCTTTGGACCTGGCGGCCTTGGTCTAGACTCGATCGATGCACTCGAACTGGTGGTGAGCATGGAAAAGAGATTCGGAGTCGGGGTGCCCAACTCCGAGGTCGCGGGCAAGGCGCTGCAAACGGTGAACTCGATCCACGATTATATCGTGGAAAAAACCGAGCGACCGGCCGCGTAGCTGCGCAAAGTTTCTACTCCGTTTCCGCGAGGTTGATCGCGTCAATCAATTGGCGGTAACGGCCAAACTCGTGCCGATGCGGCACCAGGACGAGGCGCGGCAAATCCGCGATCTCTGGTTGGTTTTTTTCCTGTGGGAGAGCATCCCGTTGCACGATCGTCCCATTGCGAAGCACGTCCGAGAATTGCTTATTTAGCTCCGCTACTGCTTTCTTGGTCAACCGATTACGAATTCGAAGCACGAGCTGCGAGTCAACCCAGCGCGACGATTGATAGTTGCGATAGAAAAGCAGGATGTGATCGACCGCATCCGCCACGTTGTGGGCGATCTTGATGAAATTAAAGTCGCTCTTCGAGACGAGCCCGAGCTTGAGCAGGTGGTCGGTGAGGAAGCGCATCCAAGTCTCCCAGTAGCTTCCGTCCGGCGGATCAATCAGCACGATCGGGATTATGAGCGCCTTGCCGGTCTGCATGAGGGTGAGCGCCTCGAAGCCTTCATCCATCGTCCCGAAACCGCCGGGGAAGAGCGCGTAGGCGTGCGTTTCCTTCACGAAGTTCAGTTTGCGGGTGAAGAAGTAATTGAAGTTGATCAGCTTCGGATCCCCGTGGATGACCTCGTTCGCGCGCTGTTCGAAGGGCAGGCGAATGTTGAGCCCGAAACTGTTCTCGCGGCCCGCCCCACGCTGCGCTGCGCCCATGATTCCGTCGCCACCGCCAGTGATCACCATGTAATGGTTTGCCACCATTTGGCGCCCGAATTCTTCCGCCTGCTGCGCCTCGGGCTCGGAAGCGGCGGTCCGGGCGGAACCAAAAACCACCACTTTCGGCACGTCGCGGTAGGGCGCGAAAACTTTGGCGGCGTAGCGCAGTTCCTTGAGCGAACGGTTCATCAGCTTGAGGTCACCGGTGCCCATCTTGTCGCGTGCCATCTTGAGCGCGGTCACGATCAATTCCTCGATCAGCTCGGGCGATTTCTCCGCGCCCCAATCCGCTACCAGTTGATGGATCCGGGCCTGGAACTCGGGCGGGATGTTTGAACTCCGGCCAATCGGCTGATCCACCACTGCGCTGCCTGTAAAATCTTCCACGTGCCGAATTTGGGCCAGTTCGAGAAGCGGGGATAGCGAAAATACCGTCGTTAGGCGGATTTCAGATCGGCCAAAATCTCGTGCATATGCCGGATGGGTAGTGAATAATGCCCGTCGCCTTCGACCATTCGCTCCACACAGCGCGGGAGTCGCTCGCCTAACGATCGGGCCAGTTGCCAGTGAAAACTCCGGTCTTTTTTCCCGTGCCAGAGTCGGACTGGAACCTGGATTTCCTCGAGGCGGAATCCCCACGGTTGCGCGTAGATTTCCGCGTCCACCATCAGTCCATCGGCCGAGGCCCGCCAAGCCTGGCGCTGGCTTTCGAAGCAGGCCTCGAAGGCTGCGATGTCGTGCATTACGTTGGCGTCGCAGGGTTGGAGGAGCTTGAGGAGCAGCGGGCGGAAACGGATCGGAACCTTGATGGAAAGAAAGGGGCGCGCCACGTGAAAACCGAAGCGCAGTAGCTCGCGATGCCGAGGGTAAAAGAAGAGCAGCCAGCGATAGAGCGGTAGCAATCCGTTGCCATCCGGCAGCTCCGCCAGCGGCGGCGCGCTGCTCACGGCGGCGATGGCGCGCACCCGCTCGGGCATCGCCCATGCCGCCGCAAAAGCGTAGGGAGCGCCGCCGGAGATTCCGAGTATGCGGAATTCTCCGATCTCCAACTTATCGGCCAGCTCTGCGAGGAGTGGCGGCCAGTCGAGCAACTTCCTCTCCGGATGAAGCGTGGAATTTCTGATGCCGGGTCGGTCAGGCGAGATGATCCGAATCTCCAATCCGCGCGCCGCCGTATCGGTCAACTCGGCCATCGTGCGCGAACTGGGCCAGCCGTGACAAAAGAAAACCGGGGTTCCGGTTTCCGCGCCGTATTCGGAAACCGCCACGCTGCCTCCCTTCTCGAGCCTGATTTCTTGAAACGAAGATCGCATTTTTGCTGAGAAACCTAGCCCAGCGAGTGGACGGCAGCGACGCCGCAGGTTAATTCTAGCGCCAGCTTTCCCAACCGATGCCGCAATTTTCTTATCGCGCCCGCAACGCCCAAGGCGAGCTCGTCGAAGGCGTGCTCAACGTGGCTGATCGCTCGGTCGCCATTCGCCAGATCGAAATGCAGAATTGCACGCCGATTCGGATCGACGTCGTGGTGGGCGGACCCGAAGTGGTCGATGGCAGACCGGCCCCAACTCCCGCGTCGCCCGCCAAAAATCTCAAGATCCCCCACAGCCAGCTCCTGATTTTCACCGAACAGCTCGGTCACCTTATCCAAGCCGGGATGACGCTCGACGAGAGTCTTGGCGTACTCGAAAAACGGCTCAAGCATCCGCGCGTCCAACAGATGACGAGCGCGTTGCATCAATCGCTGGTCGACGGACGCAGCTTCTCGCAGGCGTTGCGCGATTTTCCCCGCATCTTTCCCCCGCTCTATCTCAACATGGTCGGCGCGGGCGAAGCGAGCGGCGCGCTGCCCGATATTCTCGAGCGGGTCGTGCAGCATCTGATGCAGGAAAAAAGCCTGCGCGACCGGGTGCAGCAGGCGCTCATTTATCCCGCGTTTCTCGCGCTCGCCGGTTCAGTGCTGATAATTATTTTCATCACCTTCATGGTTCCCCAGTTGACTAATTTCATGTCGCAAACTGGCGGTACGCTGCCTTTGCCGACGCGGATTCTGCTCGGCGCGAATCATCTCATCACCGGCTATTGGTGGCTCTTTATTCTTCTCGTAATCGGAGGAATGGTCGGGTTCCGGGCTTTTGTGCGGAGCGATGAAGGCCGGCTCACCTGGGATCGCTTTCGGCTTTCCATTCCCGGTTACGGACGGATTCGCCGGCATCAATATTACGCGCAGTTTTCGCGCACTCTCGGCACGCTGATGGAAAATGGAATCCCCTTGCTCAAGGCGCTCGACTTGGTGACGGAAATTGCCGCGAATAAATATCTCGAGGCCAAGCTGAAGGAGGTGCGCCGCTCGATTATCGATGGCGCTAATCTCTCCAGCGCGTTGGCGAAGGAGGAAATTTTTCCCGAGCTTTTTACCGACATGATGGCGGTCGGCGAACAAACCGGTCACTTCGCGCGCACCATGCAAACGATCGCCGACGTTTACGAGCGCGAACTGGATCGGACGGTCAACGTCATTTCGGCTTTAATTCCGCCGGTCATTATTGTGCTCATCGCGGTCGTCGTCGGATTCGTGGTTTACAGCATCCTCTCGGCGGTCTTCGAGATGACGCACAGTTTGCAGTTTCGGCCCCACTAACATAGTCTCGCCGCCGGGATGCTTTTTCGGTTCTTCGCGCTCGCATTTTTTCTCTGCCCAGTTGGCGTTCTTCGCGCACAGCAGGCGCTGCCCCCACTCGGCACGCAGGTCCTGAAGCCAAGCCAGTCGGCCGAGGCGGCACCGGAGAGTGCCTGGCTCGACCTGCGCCAGGCCAACCCCGCGCATTCGAAAATCCAAGCCGCGCCAGATTGGGTGGAATCGGTTTCCTTCGCTCCCGGAAAGGCGGCGGAGGGCGCACCCGCCAAGAGTGTTTTCCGCGTTCGCCTAACGAGGCCTAACGACGATTGCCAGATTCTCCTTTTCCGCCTTTACTTCGATGACAACCCGGAGCAGCAGCCGGAATTGATTGCCTGGGATGAATCGGGCACGCAGCTTCTCCATTCCGGCTCGTTAGGGCAGAAAACCGGGCTGGCGACGTCCTCAAGCACAATTGTCCCGATGATCGGGGTGACCGCGATCGACATCGAGGTGCCGGGAGACGGCCGCTCGATGCGGGGCGCGTACCTGGATTGGATGAAGTCGAGCCAGGTGATGCGCCCGGTGCACGATGAGCCCGAGAATGCGGCGCCCGCGCCCTTTGCCGCCGCGCCGCCGCTGAAGGCCGGGACAGAAGACGCGGAAGTTTTTGGTACGGTGACCGCGCCGCTTACGGCCGACACGATTCCGATGGGTTCGAGCATGCAGAATGGCGCCGCTTTTCAGTTCGGGCTCGAGTCCCAACCGCTTGTCGCATTGCTCACCTTCGAGGTGGCGAGCCCGCAAATCGAGGTCCCGCCGGAAATCTACGTGAACGGCGAGGATGTTGGCCCGGCCTCGCTCGTTTTACCCGACTTGGCCGATCCAGCCTATCGCGGCCTCTCGCTCTCGCTCGTGCAGACGATGCAATTCCAATACACCGGCTGGGTGCGGGCGCAGAAAATCGTGCCGGCCTCGATCTTGAAGGCGGGAACGAATGATGTGATCATCCTGGCAGGCGCCGGAACTTCTGCCTCGGCCATCAGGGAAACGCAGATTCAGCTGAAATAACTATGGGATAAATCTGATTACCTGCTTGAACCACTGAAGTAACCCCGCTGTCTCATCTTTATGCGCAAAAACCAAAGTGCCTTCACTCTCCTTGAGATCATGCTCGTGGTCTCGATCATCGCTCTCCTCCTCGGGACCGCGATTTATAAACTGGCCGGCAACGTCGAGTATGCGCGTCACAACCGCGTCGCGGCCGACATCCAGAGCATTTCCACGCAGCTCAAGCTCTACGAGAGCATGAACGGTTTCTATCCGACGACGGAACAAGGACTGCAGGCGCTCGTCAGTCAGCCGAGCACGGACCCGCAGCCGCAGCGCTGGTATCAGCTCTTCAAGGAGTTGCCGAAGGATCCTTGGAACAACAACTACATCTACCTCAATCCGGGCCGGAAAAATTCGAGCGGTTACGATCTCTATTCCGCCGGGCAGGATCGCAAACCCGACACGCCAGACGACGATTGGGGCGGTTCCTAGGATTCGCCGCACGGCGTTCCCCTAACGACTGGACAATCTCCGCTCAGGACTTGTCGAATTCCGAATCGTCGTCCGACAATTGCTGTGCCGGTTGGACCCCGCGAACCGGTGCTGGCGGAGCGCCCTTGCGCCGGATGACCGGGCGCACGTGCGGCGGCGGAGTTGGAATCTGCGGCACCGCCATGGGCCGCTGAATCGGCACCTGCGGACTGCCGATCGGTGCCCGGGCCGGGACACCACTGCGCGGCGGGACCGGCTGGGCGACGGGCGGCGCGGGGTTTTGAATCACCTGGCTGAGGAGCGCTTCGTTGAAGGTGAGGGTCGCAAACTGACCGTCCTTCGCAATCGTGACCTTGGTCTCGCCGACCTTGTCCGACCACTGGATGTTGGAAATGGAAAAGCCGTGGATCACTTCCTTGGTGTTCAGATATTCCTTCAGGTTCTTGTCCGTCGTCGAAGCGAGCGTGACGAAATCGCCATTGGTGGAATGAGCGGCGTTTGCCACGTACAAGTCCTTCGCGAAATCCGGCGCGGAGGGCAGCGGGACGTTGGCGGTCGCAACCGCAAAAGGGGAGTGCTTTACCATCGGCTCATAACGCGCGAACTTCTGCGTCGTCGGCAGATCATCGATCGCAAAAGCGCCACTCGTTAGGCAAAGAAGGGTCGCGGCGCTCGCCAGGGTGAGTTTTCCTGCTTTCATGATTTCTTTTCGCCCGGAGCAAACCACCGGGCAATTTTGAATCGTCCGCGCATCACTGTCGGATCAGTCGCATCGACGATCAAGTTGACGTTCTCAAAGACGATGAAGGCCTCCGGCCGCTGCACTTCGTAGAGAAAATGAACGAGCCCTTCCCAATCGCTCTGCGTCTCGAAAGTGGCGGAGACCGACTCGTGCGAGGGGGTTGTTTCGACTGCGCCGATCTGCGGATTTTCGATTTGGACGTTGTGCTTTCCGGCGATCTCCTTCACCTGCGTGAGGAGGGTGGAAGCTTCCGCGGGGTTGCTCAAATGCGGCTGCGTTTTCTTCAGCCAATCGGCGCGCCGCTTCCACATCGTCTCCTCTTTGAGGTAGATTTTCTGCTCCGTCCGCGCCGCTTTCTGCGCCGCGTAATCTTTGCGCGCGTCGGCGCTCATCCCGAAGAGGGCGCTCCAGATGGCGAGGTTGATAATCAAGAACAAGACCGCTCCCACGGAGAGCGCCAGAATGCGCTCCCGTTGATTCATTTGTGCGAGCCAGCGGGAAATCACTTGGTCTTCCCCTCCAGCCGGAATTGCGCGTGGTCGTTAGGCAAGATGCGCGGGGTCCCAAGGTTGAAAGTGAAAGACTGGAGCTCGGGATTCTTTTTCACCTTCTCCGCCAACTGGTAGGCGAGGGCGGCCGAGGGCGCTTCGCCCTGCACGGAAATATTGCGGGCCGATTGATCGTAGACCGTGATTCTCACGTCCGGATTGGGCAGGCTTTCATGCAAATGGAGCAGGATCTCGATCGGATAATAATGCGGATCGATAGCGGGGGAGAGCGCCTTCCAATCGGCTTCTGTGCTCCGGATAAAATCGACTTTCGGTGCGTCGCGCTGGATCGCCTTTGCGTAGTGGCCGACTTGGAAACGAAGGATCGCGACGTAAAGCGCGAAAAGCAGAAAAGCGGCGGCGTAAACTGCGCCCGCCCAGACGAGCCGCCGGCGCCATTCCTTTTGCCTAACCAGAGCAGCGCGCTGTTTGCGCCAGGCTTCCGGCGCGAGGTCCAGTTTGACCGTCGCGGGTGGAGTTTCCATGCCGACGAGATTGGGACGCTGGGCAAAGACACGCTCGATCGTGTCGCGCAGGGTCATGGAATTTTCGTCCAGCAGGATCGTCGGAAAAGCGGTGTCGATGCCCTGCAGCTCTGCGCTCAAGGCCATCTGCGGCAGGTCGCGCTGCAATTGCTCGGGACCGGACGCGTCGAGGGTGCGAGTGAGGCTGAGCTTGCCGTTCTCAGTAATCGCCGAGACGAGTTTTTCTCCTTCCCGGTAAATGATCAGCGCCCGGCCCGAGGCCGCACGCGAAGCTGCGCGCTGCGCCGCATAGACCGTCACCTGGCGGGGAATAAAGCCGCGCTTTAAAAGCGGCGCGGCGATTTCAGCGAGCTTGGCGTTGTGGACGGCGACTGACGACACGACACTTTCGTTTTCGCCCTGCTCGATGAGTTCGAAGTCGCTCGTTACTTCCTCGGGTGGATAAGGGAACGCCTTCTCCACCTGCAGCCTGACCATCCCGCCGAACTCTGAGGGATCGCTCGTCGGCAGCCGCAAACGCTGCGCGAGGACGGCGTTGATCGGGAGGGCGAAAATGATGTCGTCGCCTTCAACGAGCAAGCCGGTGGCTTCATTCAAGTCGGAAACGCTCCGCACATCCCAGGTGCCGTTGCCAGCGCGGGAGCGGACCACATTCCATCCCCCGCCGGAGGGCGCGATATAAACAGGTGCGGATGCGGGTTCGATATTAATATTCCTTCCAACGAATCATCTGGGGCTGCGCTGTCTTCCGTATAATCATCTCCACCGTCCGTGTCACGCTGCCGGATTTTCCTACACTGATGACACGCACAACCTGGTCTTTGAATCCGATTAAGCCGGAAAGCTGCGCAAATTGCTCCGGTGTGAATCCGAGCGCAAGCCTAACCTGATCGAGCGATTCAAAGGGCGGATCGTCCTCCGTTCCATCGATCCCGTCCGGACCGCGGCGATATTCCACGAATCGATCCGCAATTTGTTCGTTGAATCCCGGGAGCGAGAGCAGAACGTCGCGCGACGCCCAGGTGAGATCGACCGGCCCGGTGCTGAAGAGGGTAAAATCCGCGTCCCAATTCGGCGTTTCGGTGAATTTCTCCCAGCCCTTCACTTCCTTCAGATCCTCGACGCGTTGGAGGAGAGAGTTTCTTGGTTGATAGCCGGGCTCCGCCTCCGCGCCGTTCAACCGCGGCAGATCGTCCGGGTCGACATAATCGAGCAGGCAATCGATCATCCGGTCGCGTTCGTTCAGATCGACGCCTTTCACCTCGAGGTATTGGCGGAGGAGCGCGAGGCGCTGCGGATTTTCGCCCGCCAGGATCCAGGTCAGGTTCAGGCGCCCGCCTTCGCCCGTGATCCGGGCGTCGTAGCTCTGGTTTCGCCCTAACGAACCATGCAGAACGCTCGAGCGCGCCTCGACATTCGGGCTCAGCGCGACCTCCGCGCCGGAAGAGGCCATCGCTTCCGCTTCCACCACCCGGCTGGCGTTACCCGAAAGGGTGAGTTGCGAATTAATATCAAGGGCCCAGGCGATGACCATCGCACTGAGCAAAAAAAGTGCCCAGAGCGCGAGCATGAGTGCGGCGCCAGAGCGCCTGATCTTGGCAGAGCGTCGCATGAGCATCAAAGCGGCGAGCGTCGCAGCGCGAGGATTGCCTCCCAGGGCACCGAGCCGCCCATGCGATCGATCGTTAGGCGAACGAGGTGTGGGAGTGTGCTGCGATCAGTCCAGCGGTCAACCCAGGCGTTGAGCCGTGGATCGAAATAGCGGATCTCCATGCTGTTCACGCCGCTCAGTAGACTGACCCACGCCTTGTTGTCCGGCACGGGATTTTCCTCGTCATCCGCGGCTTCCCGCACGATGCCCAGCTCCATGGCATTGCCGTGCTGCATCGGACGCAAACGTAACGTAACTGAGTAATCGCCTGTCGCGTAACGAGTCAGAAGACCGGGCCCGGCCGAACAGGTCCACGTCATTTCGTCTCGCGAGCGCCCGCTGAATTTCAAAGGTTCACCCGCCAGCGCCCCCTGCCCCGGCGGCAGATCCTGCAACTGTTCGGTCAGAAGATTGGCTAAACCCTGGTAGCGCGCATCGCTCTCGTTCAGCTCGGTGGAAAGGCGAACCGCCGTTAGGTTGGTGCTCACAAAACGATAAATCGCCAGCGCCATCATCCCGAGAATCGCAACCGCCAGCGTGACCTCGAGTAGGGTGAAAGCCAGCGCCCTGCGCCGGTCAGCCCGCACGATAAACATAGAAGACGAGTTGCTTGTTTTGGTTCGTACCTTCGCGCGACCATTCCGCGCGCAGTGTCACCCGGCTGATGCCGCTGATGATTGTGTTGTCCTTATCGACTAGCTCTTCTGGCACGCTCTTTTGGATCAGCTTTACGACACCGTAGCCCGTGTCGACGTTCAGTTCCTTGGAGGCATCGGGCCGCCCGGGACTGGCCTGCAATTCCGCCATGCGGTTGGCGAGCAGTTGGCGGACGCGATTCTCTTCCTCGCTCAGCGCGCTGGCGTTCATGCAATTCTCCACCGCCCGGCCGAGCGCCAGAACCCCGACGACGAAGATCGTCAGGCCCAGGAGCACTTCGTAGAGCGCAAACCCGCGGCGGCTTCTATCTCGCCGCATAACGAACAATCTCCGGGCGCGCGTTAAGCGGCGCATAATTCACTTCCCACGCACCGTCGGGACCCTTAAAGCGGACATTGGCCGGCTCGCAGGCGCCCGAGGGCCAGAAGATCCACTGCGCGAGCGGATCCTTCTCCAGCGCGGCCGGAAGGCGGAGAACGTAGGCGTGCCCCTGATCCAGAAGGAGGGACGCTGTCGGCCGTTCCGGGTCCCCTTCGGCAGCGGATTCCGGCCGCAAAATGACGGATTGTTTTTGCCACTCGATCAAATATGGACGGCGCTCCTGTACGCTGTGTTCCTGCGCCAGGCGCACGATCTGGTTCATAGCATCCAGCGAGCGTTGCAGGCGACGATTGGCAAGAACGCCCGTCACACTCGGAATGGCGAGCAAAAGCAGGAGCATAAGGATGAAGACCGCAATGGCGATCTCGATCAGGGTGAAACCCGCGCGGCGCTGCATGGGCGAATTTTACGACGGCGGATGAAAATCACAACCGCGACTGAGGTCCGGCTGCACACCGGGTGCGCAGTACGCAATTCACCGCTAGAGAATAGCAATCCGCCGACAGCATTCCCGCCTCAGTGTGATAAAATCGCTGAGTGATTGCGTCCGCTATCGAGCCGCCCACTACCCCTGTCGCTGTCGCGACGCCACGTTTGCGGCTTCGCCCGATCCATAAGATTCTTCTCCTCGTCGCCGCTCTCGGAGTTCTCGGGGCGATGACCTGGCAGGGGCTCACGACCGGCGGATCGCCCGATCCCACAAGGGCGAACGCCAGCCCCGCGGTTGCCGTGCTCGACATCGGCATTCTCGTTTTCCGCGAAGGGCTCGAGTGCATCCTGGTTCTGGCCGCCATCACCGCCAGCATGACCGGTCCGCGCAGTTATTGCCGACGGCCTGTGGCATGGGGCGCCGGGATGGCTTTTCTCGCCACACTTGTCACTTGGATGGTCGCCGTTCGCATCGTGAGCACGCTGGCCGATAACGTCTCCGCGCTGAACTTGCAGGCCGCGACCGGACTCCTCGCCGTCGTTGTTTTGCTCGTGATCATGAACTGGTTTTTTCACAAGATTTATTGGGGCGGCTGGATCCGGGCTCATAATCGCCGGCGGAAAACGCTCCTCACGAGTAGCGGGGTAGTGACCGCTTCGCAGTCGCGCCTCATCTGGGGCTTGATCCTGCTCGGCTTCACTTCGCTCTACCGCGAAGGCTTCGAGGTTGTCCTTTTCCTCCAGACCTATCACTTGCGTCTCGGCGGGGCGGTCGTGTTGAAAGGCACCCTGCTGGGCCTCGGGCTTTCGGGTCTTGTTGCCATCCTGACCTTTGTCATGCAGCAGCGGCTGCCTTATCGGAATATGCTCGTCACGACTGGCATCCTGCTCGGCGGGGTCCTTCTGGTCATGGTTGGCGAACAGGCCCAGGAAATGCAGTTGGCGCATTGGATCTCGACCACTCCGGTGCCCGGACTCGTTAGTCTGACGCCCGATTGGGTTGGGCTTTGGTTCGCAGTCTTCCCGACATACGAAACGCTGGCGGCGCAATTGATCGCGGCGATCGTGGTCATCGGCTCCTATTTTGCAGCCCGCCGGGTCCGCTGCACCGCCGAGCCGGCGGACGCTTAGTCTGGGTTCTCTGCTCAACGCGCAACCGTTGTGCGCGAGTTGAATTTTATGTCAGGTTCCTGAACATGAAAGTTTCGCTGCTGCTCTTCTGTGGCTGGACCTTCGCGGTCGCCAGCGCGTTCGCCGCCGAATCGGCGCGCTTGGAGAACGCAGTCCTGCGCATCGATCTCTCGATCGGAGGCGGTTCGATCACCGTGCTCGACAAACGCGACAATCTGACCTGGCGACAGCAGGTCGAGCTCGGGTTCAAGGTGGAGGCCGACTCATTGCTTGTCACAACCACTTCTATTTCCTGTCGCGTTACCGGCCCGGGCGAAACCTGCGACCTGACGATCGAGTTGAAAGACGCGACGGCCTTTGGTTTCGATTTAACGGCCGCTATCCCTAACGAGAATTACGGAGCCCTCCCCGCTTATCCGTTCCATTTTATCGCTCCGGAAAAAGGCTGGTTCTATGTCCAGAACACCAGTGGGGAGGGACTCCTCATGCCGTTGGATCGACCGCGCGAAATCAACAAGGCCTACGGGTGGAGCGGGAGCCAGCCTTGGTGGGGACTGACCGACCTTCAGCGCGGTTTGGCTGTGCGCCT
The DNA here is from genome assembly GCA_051003415.1 of Chthoniobacterales bacterium. Classification (GTDB taxonomy): domain Bacteria; phylum Verrucomicrobiota; class Verrucomicrobiia; order Chthoniobacterales; family UBA10450; genus Palsa-1392. Next base: position 19,840 of record JBPCLI010000076.1, read on the forward strand.
CGACACCTTTCGCAATCCGGATACGCGCTCCGGCCCAAACGACTCGACCGTCTATGCCTTTCCGATGCGGCTGCACTATGACATTGTTACTAAAGGGGGCTACGTCGCTCTCGCGAAGCTATATCGGGACTATTTCCTCGCTGCACACCGGGAGATGAAACCGCTAAGCGATCGCGTCGCCCAACGGCCGCCGGTCGGCATGTTAAAAGATGGCGTCTACGTTTATTTCTGGGGCGCCAACCCGACGGACGATCTCCAACTGGTCACAGACATGAAAACGGCGGGCATCGATCGAGGCTTCGCGGTCTTTTACGGCAAGCACCGGATAGACCGGGCGCTCTTTGACGCGATCAAACGGCTCGGCTGGGTGCCCGGTTCCTACCACATGCCGACCGGCAATCTTTTCAAAGTCGGCCGGCACGGCTGGCCAAACGCCATTCTGACCGGGCGCATGTCGGCCGATCAACTTAGGGGGGAAAGTAACCCGAAAGGATGGGATCGGATTTGCGCCAAGTTCCAGCTTCCGCGTTGGCTGGAAAAGGCAAAAGGCCCTATTGCCACTTACGGCGTTCAGCTTTTTTATTTCGACACGCTCGTCGTGCAGCTGGCTCCCTGCCTAAGCCCGGCGCATCCTTCCACGATCGAGGAGAACCAGCAGGCCCGGCTGGAACTTGCCCAGGAGACACAGACGTTAGGCACGGTTGTCGGCTCGGGTGAAGGCGTCTCGCCTACCTGGGCGCTCCCAGGGGTCGATTTCTTTGAGGGACTTATGTCCTTGCGCACTTACGCCGATCCTAAGCTCAAAATCCCGTCCGGCGGTTACGACACCGACCTCGATGATAAGTATGCTTCGGACGCCGCGATCATCCTTGATGAAAAACGCAGAATCCCACTCTATCAACTTGCCTTTCACGACTATGTCGCCGGCACATGGGTTTGGCGCGACACCAATTTCCAGAGCCGCCCTTTCGCCTGGAAGAAGGACTTGTTTAACATTCTCTACGGCACGATGCCGATGTGGCACATCGATCGGCAGCTCTGGGAAAATCATAAGGCCGAGTATGTCGCCAGCTATCGCGCGGTTGCTTCGGTTCGGTCCCAGATCGGTTTTGCCCGCATGACCGGACACGGCTGGCTGACTCCCGACCGCAGCGTGCAATACACCGATTGGGAGGGCGGCCAGAGAGTTATCGTCAATTTTGGTCCCCGGCCCTACCAGGGCGCGGACAAGACGACGATCCCGCCGCAATCGTTTGTCGTCGGCTCGGCGGCGGGCCGCTAACGCCGGAACCTGTCCCCGTTTGCGTCGTCTCTGGGCCGCCTGTACCCTCCAGTGAATGACACGACGGCTTCGAAATTTCCTGCTGGCTGCCTGCTGGATTGGCGTCGCTTGCTGCCTTTGTCTCCCGGCGATGGGCGCCCGGCCGACCGAGGAAAAACGCCCAACGCCGCCTCCATCGGCCAGTGGCGGCAAGGTATCCCGTCAGGATGACTCGCTGACCCTTCACCCGCCGAAGGATCTCGCGCTGCGACCGGAAGGAGAGCGCAAGGCGCGGGCGATGGTCGATTATGTACTCGCCCTGGATCTACAGGACGATGGTGAAAGCCAGAAGGCGCTGGATGCCTTCGAACGCGTGCTAGCGATTGATCCCGGTGAGATAGATCTCGCCACCAGGGTCGCCTCGCTACTTACCCAGCAGGGCGATTACCCGCGCGCGATCGACATTTTGAAGGACGCGGTCAAGGCCGAACCGAAACAACCTGGGCCGTATCTCCAACTGGCTTACATCTATGCCAAGTATCTGAAGAAGATGGATCCGGCGATTCGTTACGCGGAGGAGGCGGTCAAACTCGCGCCTAACGATATTGAAAGCTACCAACGATTGGCAGAGGTCCAGCTGACCGCGCACGATCGCAAAGGCGCACTTCAAACACTCGATCGCGCCGCCAAAGTGTCGGCCAACGTGCCCGCCTTCTGGACCCAGCTCGGCAAGCTCTATCTCGCGCTCCTTAGCCAGGGCGACAAGATTCCCAAGCCGGATGAACTGAGGAAGGTGAACGGCGTTTTCCGCAAGGCGCTCGCCCTCGCCCCGAGCGATGCGTCTGTCCTCACGGACGCGGCCGATTATTTCGCCGCCTCTCAGCAGGTGAAAGAAGCCATCCCGCTCTACTTGCGTGTGCTCGAGCTTCAGCCTAACGACTCTAACGCACGCGAAAAACTGGCTACCGGCTTCATGCTCACCAATCAGCGCGGCAAGGCCATCGAGATGCTTCAGGAAATCATCCAGCAGCATCCGGAAAAATATCAGCCCTACGAGCTACTGGGACGTGTCCTGGAAGAGGATGCCAAGGCGCTTGCGCAGGCGAACAAGCCGGAAGAAGCCAAGGCCGAGTATTCGAAGGCGGCGGTTAACTTCGAACAGAGTCTGCTTATCAACGCCGCCCAGCCTGATAACTATCTTCATCTCGCGGAGCTGCTACTCGGGCGTCTGCGGGAAAATGACCGTGCCGTGCGAGTCCTGCAGGAGGCACGTCGCCATTACCCTTCGGCGCCGCAGATCACTTACCTGCTTGGCGTCGCCCTGCGCGAGGCAAAACAGAGCCAGGCGGCGGTCGCGACTTTTGAGGAAGCCATGCACGAGAGTGAAGCCAGTGGACAGGAGATCGTGAACGACCGCTTCTACTTCGAATACGGGGCGGCCGCCGAGCAGGCTGGGCTTTACGACAAGGCGGCCGAGCTTTTTAAACGCGCCATCGACCTTGACCCGGCAGACGCCGCCCAGGCCTACAACTACCTTGGCTTCATGTGGGCCGACCAAAACAGGCACCTCGCCGAAGCCGAGGATTACATCAAGCGCGCCCTCGCCGCCGAACCGGAAAACGGCGCCTATCTCGACAGCCTCGGCTGGCTTCACTTTCGTCAGGGCAAATACGACCAGGCTTTGGCCGAGCTTCTGAGCGCGGTCTCGGAACTCAAGGAAGGCGATCCAGTTGTCTTCGAGCATATCGGCGACACCTACGCGGCCCTCGAGCAGACAGACAAGGCGCTGGAGTTCTGGCAAAAGTCGCTCGCTCTCGACAAGGATAACAAAAGGCTGGGGGGAAAAATTGCGGCCGCTAAAACCAAGCTGAGCAAAGGCGAAGCGGCCGGCGCCACTCCGATCAAGTGAAAAAATATCCCACGCCCTGGCAACACAAGACGATGTGGGCTTCGCTCACCGCGATCTTTGTGGTCGTCCTCTTTCTGATCGTCGGTACGGTCGTTTATCTCGGCGCCAATCTGGTCGCGTTCCTCCAGCCAATCCTCATCCCGGTCGCGATCTCGGCCATCATCGCTTATCTGCTCGACCCGGTCGTGACTCATCTCGCGAATCGCGGCCTTGGCCGCACCAAAGCCGTTCTCAGCATTTTCCTCATCGCCTTCCTTTCCTTTGCAGCCTTGTGCGCCTGGGTCGTACCGCTCATTTCGGTGCAGAGCGCGAGTCTGGCGCGGCAGCTGCCCGCCCTTACCGAACGAACCCGCGATCGCGTCGTCGATATGATTTATCGCTACGAACACACCTTCGGGCTCACTTCCCGGAAAGGAGAAAGCGGCGCCGCGACTGGTTTGATCAATTGGCTCCTCGCCGGTCCAACACCCAGCCCGGCACCGAGCCTTTCCCCCACGCCCGCTCCCAGCCCCCCATCGATCAGTGGCGAAGTCATTTCACCCGCACCAACGAAACTCACTTCGGCCGATCGGCAACGGATCCAGGATTGGGTGCAAAAACAGCTACCAGCGATCGAGAAACAGCTGCCCAACCTCACGGCTAAGCTTTGGTTGTTGGTCAAGACAAGCGTCGGCGGTTTTCTAGGCGTGACTGGATTTCTGCTCAGCCTCGTGATGGTTCCGATTTATTCCTTTTTCCTGCTTAAGGAACGACCCGCCATTCAGGCGCGCTGGCGCGAATATCTGCCCCTGCGCAATTCTCCGTTGAAAGACGAAGTCGCAGACACTCTTTTGCAGATCAACAGTTATGTCATCGCCTACTTCCGCGGCCAGTTGCTCGTCTGTCTGGTCGACGGGCTCCTCATCGGGACGGCTTTGACCTTCTTTGGATTGAACTTCGCCCCGCTCATTGGCCTGATCGTTATTCCCTTAACGATGATCCCCTACCTGGGGATTATCATCTGCTGGATCCCGGCCGTCATCATCGCCGCGGCGCAATGGGGCGACTGGTGGCACCCGTTTTGGGTGACGATGATTTTTCTCGCTGTGCAGAATCTCGAAGGCCTTTTCTACGCTCCGCGCATCGTCGGCAACTCCGTCGGCCTCCATCCGATGACGGTGATCGTCTCTATCTTCATCTGGGGGCTGCTCATCGGCGGTCTGCTCGGTCCCCTGCTCGCTATCCCTCTCACCGCCACAATCAAGGTGCTTCTCGCGCGCTATGTCTGGGGACCACGGCTGCGCGAGGAAGTGATGGAGAATATTGAGGAAGTGCCGGCCGTTCAGGAGGCCGAGACCGAGCCTGCTCGTTAGGCAAAGAGCCGCCCTTCCGGGCTGCCGCTCGCTTTGGTTGTGCTGGCTTCGACGGTTGCCAAGCGGCCCCGGGCAATCTAGGGAACACACCGCGATGCCGATTGAACCGAAACGCGTCCGGCGAAAACGCCGTCGCCAGGTCTCCTGGCTGCGCAACCTGCAATTGCGGGGCGGACTGGTCATTTCGCTTTTCGTGGTCCTCGGTTTTGGCGTGGGACTCTTCTCCTTTTCTGCCGTCCGCAAAGGTTGGGTGCACTGGCATCAGGCGCGCCTTCTCACGAATGCAACCGATTGCCTGGAACACGACAAACTGACGGAAGCCGAGTCCAGCGCGCGCCAGGCCCTCGCGATCGATGCCAATTCTCTCGTCGCCGCGCGCATTCTGGCCGAGGCGACCGAGAAACAAAATCGCGCTGAGACCGTTGGCTGGCGGGCGCAGATCGCGCGGCTTGATCCCAGCCTCGACAACCAATTGAACCTCGCCTCGGCAGCCCTCCGTTTCGGCCAACTCGATATCGCGCGCGATGCGCTCGCCCGGGTCGCGCCCGGGGATCGCGACAAAGCCCCCTACCACGTCGTCGCGGGCTGGCTTTCGCGCGCCCAGGGAAATATCGCCGAGGAAGAACGGCACTTCGCCGCCGCCGTCGCCCAAGAACCGAAGAACGACGTCTACCAATTCAACCTCGCCGTTCTGCAAATTCATTCCCCTGATCCGGAGAAAAGCAGCGCCGCGCGCAACCAGCTCGAGCGCCTCAGCAAAGTGGCGCAGTTCCGCACTGAAGCGTTGCGCGCGCTGCTCGACCACGCCCTGCAGCAAAACCAAACCGACGCGGCTAACGAACTCGCGCAGGCGTTGCAGATGAGTCCGGAGGTCACCTTCAGCGATTACCTTCTCTGCCTCGAACTCTACCGAAAACTCAGCCCGAAGAAATTCGACGCCCTGCTCGATAAGGTGAAACCGGTCGCCGCGCGCGACAGTCGCGACCTCGCAGAATTGCTTCGTTGGATGAACGATAACAACCTCGCCAGTGCCGCCCTGAAATGGAGCGACAAGCTGCCCGCCGACCTAACGAGTCGGCCGCCAGTCGCGAGCGCGGTCGCGGAATCTCTCGCCCGCACAAAAAACTGGTCGCGCCTTAAACGCGGGACGCGCAGCGGCTCGTGGGGCGACGACGAATACCTGCGTCTCGCCTACCAGGCCTACGCGGCCCGGCGTTCCCGTCGCACTGCCGGAGAAGCGGAAGCCGAGTTCGTCACCCTTTGGGACTCAGCCGAGGACGCCGCCCGGGAACATCCGGACCGCGAAGTCGCCCTGGCCCGGCTCGCTTCCGTCTGGGATCTGACCCGGGAAGCGGAGCAGCTTTGGCTGCGCATTGCCAAGGTCCCGGCCACGCGGCGGGAGGCGCTCGATTCGCTTTATGCGCTTTACCGGGGAACAAACGACCTGCCAAATCTACGCCTGACCGCCCAGCGTCTGCACGAGAGTTCACCCGAGGAAATCAAATTAGCCGCCAATGCGGCGCGTTTCGCCCTCCTCCTCGATCGCAACACCGCCGAGGGCCGCACCCTCGCCCAGCAAGCTTACGAGAAAGCGCCTAACGATCCGGCAGCCGCGGTCACCTACGCCTTCGCCCTTTACGGCACGGGTCGCACCGCCGAAGCGGTGGAGATTCTGAAGAAACTTCCGCCCGAGCAACTCAACGACCCGCACGCGGCGACCTACGCCGCCCTCTTGTACGACGACGCCGGCCAGGTCGACCTCGCGAACAAATACATCGCCCTCGCCCGCGCCGGGAACATCTACCCGGAAGAAAAGCAGCTGCTGGAAGAAATTGCGACCCGTCGCCAAAACGCGGGCGCTCTGCCTAACGAACCCACTCCCTCACCTTCTCTCGCTCCTCGCTAGTCTATCTGCGGTTAACAGCTAGCTGTCCGCCGAGGAGCCGGCCATCGCCTGCTCGACGATGAGCGCGGCCAACTCCTGGGTCGCGTCATCGAGCGCGGCGTTGGCGGATTTCAGGCGCGGGGTTTCGTGGCTCGCGAGGGCGGCGCGGACCGCGCTCGTTAGGTCGGCGATATTGTTCTTTTGTTCGACGGGCAAACGATCGCCGGTGAGTTGCAGGCCTTTCTCGACGGCGGACAGCATCTCTTCGGCTTTTAAGCGAGTCTCCGTCCAGACGCGTTCGCTCATGTCCTCGAACGCATGTTCGAGCGAGTCGGCAATCATTGCTTCGACCGCTTCGTCAGAGACATCCACCGCACTCGTTAGAGCAACAATCTTTTCGCTACCGGTTGCCGTGTCGCGAGCCAGGACTCGAAGGATTCCGTCCGCGTCGATCTCGAATTGCACCCCGACTCGGGCGACGCCTTTGGGCGCGGGCAAGAACTCGATCTCAAACTCGCCCAAGGCCCAGTTGTCCGCCGCCATCTCGCGCTCGCCCTGCAGAACTTTGATTTTCATCGCGCGCTGCCGATTGACCGCAGTGGTGAACATCTCGCCGGCCTTCACCGGAATGGTCGAGTTGCGCGGAATGATCACGTTCATGAGCCCGCCAAAAGTTTCAATGCCTAACGACAACGGTGTGACATCGAGCAGAACGACGTCGCGCACCGCGCCGGAGAGAATGCCGGCCTGGATGGTAGCGCCGAGCGCGACCGCTTCGTCGGGATTTTGCGAACTGTTCGGCTCCCGTCCGAATAGTTCAGCGACAAACCACCTAACGAGTGGCATCCGCGTCATGCCTCCGACGAGAATGATTTCGTCGAGGTCGGCCGCCGCCAGTTTTGCATCGGTCAACGCGCGCAGACAATGGGCACGCGTGCGCCGAATGATCGGTCGCGCAATTTTCTCCAGCTCTTCGCGGCTCAACTCGTAAGTGAGATTTTCGCCGGCCACGAACGGCGCGTCGATTCGCACATTCGCCTCCGTGGAAAGACGATGCTTCGCCTCGATCACGAGTTCGCGCTTCTGCCAGTTCGCGATCGGCAATTGGCAATTGGCGATGAGCGCTTCATCTACATCGTCACCGCCGAGATGAGTATTGCCGCTCGTCGCAAGCACTTGAAAGACGCCGCTGTCCAATTCCAGGATGGAGATGTCGAAGGTGCCGCCGCCGAGATCGTAGACGGCGATCTTCGATTTCTCGCCCAGCTTATCGAGGCCGTAGGCAAGCGCGGCTGCGGTCGGCTCATTAATGATCCGCTCGACCGTGAATCCAGCCGCTTCGCCGGCTGCTTTAGTGGCGTTGCGCTGGGCGTCGTTGAAATAAGCGGGCACCGTGATGACGGCACGCGAGACCGGTCGCTCGAGCGCGGCTTCGACGTCGTGTTTCAATTTTCCCAGAACAAGCGCGGAGATTTCCTCCGGCGCGTACTCCCTCTCTCGGACGCGAACCCGGAGAGGCCGCCCGGTCTGCCTAACGACCTGGTAATCGACCGCCAATTCCCCGGCCGCGACGTCGTCCCCCCGCAGACCAATCAAACGCTTGGCCGAATAGACCGTTGTTGCGGGGGCCACCGCGCGCATCCGGCTGGCGGCCGTGCCAACGAGCGGTTCTCCCGTTTCCGGAAAATGCACGACCGATGGCGTGAGCCGCGCTCCGTTGGCATCGGCGAGCAGGATCGGGAAGCCCGCTTCCATCACGCCGATGAGCGAGTTGGTGGTGCCAAGGTCGATGCCGACGATCATGGGAAAGTAGAAGGTAAAAAGGGGAAAGTAGAAAGGGCGATTTGCTCCCCATCTCCGCGAACTCTTCGCTCTCTCGGTTAACTCAATTGCCCCCAACTAAGAGGGAGCGTTCTCCGTTACCACACGAATCGGTGGCAGCCAGCCCCGGCAAACTTAGTGCCGAAAAGCTTTTAGGATTCGCCGAGCGGCGACTGGTCTGCGGCCGCGAGGAGAAGAAGCGGAAACAGGTTCCACCCGACTCTTTCAGAAGCGGGTGACCTACGGAAGAAATGCCAAACCGGGCAGCGCGCCTGAGCGGTGCCAGCCGCCGGGCGCACCTAAACGCCCCTAACGAGCTGCACCACGATCGCGATGACCGCGAGAATCACAAGAATGTGAATGAACCCTCCCAGAAGATGGAAACCCAGCCAGCCGATTAACCAGAGAACCAGGAGAATAACCGCGATTGTCCAAAGCATACCTATCCTTCGGCGCCAGTCGGCATCTTGGCCGGGAAAATCGGCTGTGATCTCTCAAAAGAAGCGATTCCCGTTGGAAAAGCGACGTTTTCGGCAAACGTATCGCTGTTTTGAAACTCCCGTTCAGCCTTTTCCTAGCGCTTCGTTATCTCAAACCGAAGCGCACGTTCGTTTCCATTATCACGCTCGTCTCCGTCTTCGGGGTCACGTTAGGCGTGATGGTGCTCATTCTCGTCATCTCGGTCATGACCGGCTTCGATCGCGAGCTGCGGCAAAAGGTCGTCGACTTCGACGCGCACATTCTCGTCACGACCGACAGCGTGATGACTAACTGGCGCGACCTGACGGTGAAAATCCGTAAGACACCCGGCGTGGTCGCGACCGCGCCCTACATCCAAGGGCCGGTGATCGTGGAATTCCAAAACCGCCGACTCGCCCCGATGATCCGCGGGATCGATCCAGCCGAGGAAGAAAAAGTCATCCCGCTGCGCAAATTTATCAAGCTGGGCAAGCTCGATCTCGCCGGCGACAAGACTGTTCTTGGGGTCGAGCTAGCGCAAAAGCTCGGGCTCACCGTGGGCGACAAGCTAACCGTTTATTCGCCAGGCAACCTCGGCGAGATCCTCGACAAGCTGAAGTCGCTCGACAAAAAACAAGGCGAAGAGAAACAGAAAGCGGTCGACGATTTGCGCGAAGTCGTGCTCCCGAAAGAACTGACGGTGACCGGCATTTTCGAGACCGGCCAATACCTGCACGACTCCGAGTTTCTCCTCGTCCCGATCTTCGTCGGCCAGGAACTCTATGGGCTCGGCGACGCGCTCCACGGTTTGACTGTAAAGACCACGAATCCCGACAACGCCGCGCAGGTGAAGGAGGCGATCGAGAAATATCTTCAACCAACCGAATACGCGCAGACCTGGATCGAGATGAACAAGCAATACTTCGACGCCGTCAGCTTGGAGCGAACGGTTATGGCGTTCCTGCTCTTCTTCATCGTCATCGTGGCGGCCTTCGGGATCATGAACACCCTTATCACCGTCACCGTGCAGAAGCGGCGCGAGATCGGCATCATGAAAGCCGTCGGCGCCACGATCGGCCAGATCATGGGCGTCTTTCTCTTCCAGGGAATTGTCGTAGGTGTTTTCGGCACACTCACCGGCCTCGGGTTGGGCATGACGCTCATTCGTTTCCGGAATGAATTCAGCCGCTGGCTCGCTGGCACCCTGCACATCGAGATCTTTCCGCGCTCCGTCTACCAATTCTCCGAGATCCCGGCCGAAGTCATCCCCGGCGACGTAATCAGGATCTGCATTGCCGCCTTCATCATCTGCTCGTTAGCCGCGCTCATCCCGGCCTACTTCGCGGCGCGCGTTGATCCGGTAAAAGCTCTGCGCTACGAATAGCGCGATGGCGGAAACCCGGCTCCTCTTCATCCTTTTCGTTAGTCTCTTCCTCGTCCGCGCTGCCTGCGCCGCCGACTGGAAGACCTTCAAGGATTGCCGCTATTTGCCTAACGCCGCTAACGACGGCGACAGTTTCCATGTCCGGGCCGCCGGGAAGGAATACATCTTCCGCCTCTACTTCGTCGATACCCCGGAGACCGACACCCGCATCGCCGCGCGAGTCGCGGAGCAGGCGAAATCTTTCCACGCCACTACCGCCGAGACCCTCCTCATCGGCCACGAAGCCGAGCGCTTCACTAGGCAAAAGCTCACTCATCCTTTCACTGTCCTCACCTGCCTGCAGGATGCGCGCGGGCGCAGCCATTTGCCGCGCTACTTCGCCTTCGTCCAGGCCGACGGCGCCGACCTTGGCGAGTCGTTAGTCGCGAACGGCCTCGCCCGGGTTTACGGCGCAGCCTCCGATCCGCCCGAGATGAACCGGGCCGCGGTCGAGTGGCGCAAGCTCCAGGAGTTTGAGCGCAAGGCGAAACTACAATCGGTCGGCGGCTGGGGCGTCGGCTACGTCCGGCTCCACATCCGCGCCCACGAACAGCCCGGCTCGAGCAACGACACCTTCGAGAACTTCTTCCATCCGAAAAGCGCGGTGACAAAAGCCGCCACCGGAAATCCCGGCGCCAAGCTCGACGTCAACACCGCCACCATGGAAGCGCTGCAGAATATCCCCGGCATCGGAAACGTCCTCGCCGGCCGGATCATCGAAGCCCGCCCTTACAAAAGCGCCGACGGCCTCCGCCGCGTTAAAGGCATCGGCCAAAAGAGATACGAAAAGCTCCGGCCGAATTTCGAATGAGGTCGAATGCCTAACGACACCAGCCAGTCGGAAGTCGGATGGATCACGCGACTCATCGTGAAGGAGCCGCGCCACGCTTTTCAAAGCCAGGCCGCGATCGCGGCTCAGTGGCAGGCGCTAAACTTCACCGGCGCTCCCGATTTCGCTCGCGCCGTCGGTCAATACGAAAACTTCGTCGCACTCCTCCGCCACAAGAATCGCGAGATCGCTTTCCTGCCGCCGGCCGACGGCACCGGGATGGATTCCATCTACGTGCGCGACGCCGCCGTCGTGAGCGATCGCGGAGTCGTCCTCTGCCGAATGGGCAAAGCATTACGCACTGGCGAGCCCGCTGCGCAGGAGACCGCCTTCCGCGCGCTCGGCCTAACGATTCTCGGCGCCATCCAACCTCCCGGTAAACTCGAAGGCGGCGACGTCGTCTGGCTCGACGAACGCACCCTCGCCGTCGGTCGCGGCTATCGGACTAACGACTCTGGCATCGCCCAGTTGCGCGAGTTCCTCGGCGACGGCATCGACGAACTCATCGCTGTCCCCCTGCCCCATCATCGAGGCCCGGGCGACGTTTTCCATCTCATGTCCATCCTCAGCCCGGTCGATCGCGACCTGGCCGTCGTCTATTCGCCGCGCACGCCCGTCCCTTTCCGCGAGCAACTGCTCGAGCGCGGTTTCACCTTCGTCGAGGTTCCCGATGAAGAGTTCGAAAGTATGGGAGCAAACGTCCTCGCGCTCGCCCCGCGACACTGCGTCCTGCTCGCCGGAAATCCGATTACCCGCTCCCGCCTCGAAGCCGTTGGCGCCGAAGTCTCGGAATACGAAGGAAGCGAGATCAGTCTGAAGGGCGGTGGAGGCCCTACCTGCCTCACCCGGCCGTTGCGGCGGCAAAGCTGATCGTAACCCGTTCTTAGAGGACACCTATCGCCTTACCGCAACAGGCCATGCCAGACTGGAGCGTATCAATCGTCACCAGAGAACTGGTGGCGGCTATAACACGACGCGAACGCCAACCATTCTGTCGGCATGCTGGCCTATCACCTCATCTTCTGGAATGAGAACGCCCTCGCCCGTATGCACGGCGAAAAGCCAAAGGCCCCCACTACCAACGACGGGACTTTCAACGACTTTGATGCCGCCCATTGGACCGACATCGTCCATCGGCTTGATCGCGTCATGAAAGCGCTCGAAACCGAAGTCGAAAAGATGCCCGAAGAGAAGCTGGCCCAGGTCGCGCCCACCATCTCACACATCAGCACCCATAAGGCCTATCACACCGGCCAGATCCTTTACGTGCGAAAGCTACAAGGCTCTTGGAATCCTGAGAATGGTGTGAAGTAGATTTGGTTAGACGCTGGGTGGTTGGCCACTTGCCGGCATGCCGGACATCAGCTTCACCGATGGCCGTGATAACAAGGCGATCGTGAAGAACGGCCGGTTTGAAGTCGTTCAAGACGGCGCGTTATCGTTGCCTTCTCCGGTCATCTCTGAACTAAGCTAAGGCAGGGCGGTGCCGGATTTTGATTTCACCAACCCGATGTCGCCGGCGTTGATGATGCCATCGACGGTTAGGTCTTCCCGGAAGTTGGAACCGGTCACCGCCTGGCCCGACTGGGATAGGGTCTGGCCGATGTCGCCGGCATTCACACTCGCGTCGCCGTTGGTGTCGCCGACGAGCAGACCCCAGCGCGGACTGAGAAGTGTGACGATGTGGTTACCCAAGGTGTCATCCACGTTGCTCAGGGTCACCGTATTATATTGCGCGTTGCAGGCGTCCTGGCCGGTCAGATTTACTGTGTATTGTTTCGGGTTCGGGCCGAGTGCACTGCTGCTAACGGAGCCACAGGACACGGCGGTGCTTCCGACGCTGGCCACGTTATTCGAGAAGGTGAAGATGACCGTGTAATTGCCGCCAGGATTGTTCCTGCATTCGACGGCCGTTCCACTGGTGAGGTCAATATCAAACGTGCCGGCGGTGCCATGACTCAATTCCGAGACGATGCCGGACAGCTGCAGCGATGCCGGAAGGAAAGCCAACCCGTCCAGGTCATCGATGAAAATCTGTCCGCATCGAGTGCCGAGCCCGGTGCTGCGGTTTATCGTGACCAGAAAACGAACGTGCACATTGTCGGTCCCCCCACCACCTTCCACTCCGTAAAAAGTATTGCTGGAGTCGAAATCGGCCGCCCTCACCAGATTCGCAAGCAGTGTCGGTCCGATTAACGTGGGCGATCCGTTGGTCTTGTCATAACCGTAGAAGGAAAAATTATCGACGCCGAAAAGTGCGCCCGTGCTGTCAGCAGCGAGGGCCCCCCCATTCTGGAAACCGAGCCCGGTCGAGCCGGTCTGAGTTGCCAGGCCAGTCTGGAGATCGATGGTGTAGAACTTCTGATTGAAGCCGGAGACTCCATACATGATCCCAGTCGTCGGGTCGATGGCTACATCCGTTAGGACAGCATTAAAGGGGCCGATCGGGGTAACCAGGGCAGTTCTCGGGTCGATGATGATGAGAGAACTGGGAGCGGTCGGAGACTTACCCGACGTCGCACCGTAAAATATACCGTTGACCGGATCGTATTTCATCCCAGCCATACCGTAGTTAGCGCCCGCCACATCATGCAATGGCCCGACCGTCGTGAGCACGTTGCCGTTGGTTGCATCGATGGTATAGAGAATACCTTGCACCCCCAGGGTGCCCGTGGCGACATAGAGAGTCTGTGGTTGTGACACCGCACTTGCCGCCAGGACGCTGCAAAAGAGGAGGGAGATCGCGATTAAGCCACTCCGACCTGGCCGCCACGTGAGGAGAACGTTCCTAACCAAATGAGTTGCGCCATTCTGCAGAACCGTCCGTAAAAGAATTGCTTTCATAATACTTCTCCTTTGTTCCTTCGTTTTGAATGCTTTTTGGCGGGTGACTTTGCTGCGGTCGTCCGTCTTCACGGTCTGAATTATCTACGGAAACAATGAGCCGGGAGATACCTTGTTTGCATCGCGCGATAGCCGCCAGCTATGGGCGACGGGCGCGCGCAATCCAGGCGGGACCTGAAAACTTACCTGCCGCCGGTGCGCGAGGAAAGCGGGCCAGCGGTGATTATGGGGAGAGAGATGACAGCCCCGCGAAATTTGCAGCCGGGGACCCCGACCTAACGAACCTATCGCGCGCGCCGCAGGTTTAAATCACCATCCCGCCGTCCACCGTGAGCACCTGGCCGGGAATGTATTTGGCTTCGGGGGCCGCGAGAAACGCGACCGCCGCGGCGATGTCTTCGCCTTCGCCGAATTTGCCAAGCGGTATCCGGGGCAGGATCGCCGCCTTGATCTGGTCGGAAAGAACATCGGTCATGTCGGTGACGATGAAACCGGGAGCGACCGCGTTCACGGTGATGGCGCGGCTGGCCAGCTCGCGCGCGAGAGTTTTGGTTAGGCCAATGAGGCCGGCCTTGCTCGCGGAATAATTCGCCTGCCCGGCGTTGCCGGTGAGGCCGGCAATGGAGGCGATATTGATGATGCGGCCGCTGCGCTGCTTGATCATGGAACGCATGACGGCCTGGCAGAATACGAAAGCGCCTTTCAGGTTCGTGTCCAGGACGGTGTCCCAGTCGTCGATCGACATCCGCATGCTGAGGCCGTCGCGGGTGACGCCGGCGTTGTTGACCAGGATGTCGATGCGGCCGAAATCCGCGAGAATTTTCGCGCCGGTTTGCTGGACCGCGGTGGGATCGGAGACATCGACAGCGTAAGGTCGGGCGGCATCGGCCCGGTTGGCGTTGATCTCGTCGGAAGTGCGCTGGGCATTAGCTTCGCTCCGGCTGACGGAGGCGACGCGCGCGCCCTCTTTCGCCAGCCTAACGGCGATGGCGTGCCCGATCCCCCGCCCTGCTCCGGTAACGATTGCGACCTGATTCTCGAGTCTCATATGTAGACGCTTCGCTCTGCGAAGCGCGGGCGCAAATGTGGATCGTAGGAAGAAATCGCTCCTGCGAGGACAACTCCCGCGCCTCCCAAGAGAGAGGCGGCTACAACTTCGGCTCGTTCTTCACGATCTTGCCGTCTTTCATCACGAAAAAGACGCGCTCGGTCGCGGTGACATCGGCCGTGGGATCGCCAGGCATCGCGACAATGTCGGCCAGCTTTCCTTTTTCGAGGGTGCCGAGTTTGTTCGCCACGCCGAGGAGGTCGGCGTCGACCGAGGTCGCGCTGAGCAGGGCATCGATCGGTTTCATTCCGAGGCCGACCATGAGGCCGAATTCTTTCGCATTCATCCCGTGCGGGAAGACCGCCGCGTCGGTGCCGAAGGAAATCTTGACTCCGATCTTCAAGGCGTTGCGAAACATCTCGGAGCGCGCCTCGGTCGCGGCTTTGCCTTTCGCCTGCACCGACGGCGGATACTGGCTGATCTTTTGCATGACCCACTCCGAGGCCATCAGGGTCGGCGTGAGATAGGTGCCTTTTTGCTTCATCAATTGCAGTGTGTCCGGTTTCAAGAAAGAGCCATGCTCGATTGAGTCGACCCCGGCGTTGATCGCTTCCTTGGCCGCGGAGTCGCCGTGGCAATGGACCGCGACTTTTTTGCGCAGCCGATGCGATTCGTCGACCAAGGCGGCCATCTCGGCGGGCGTGAATTGCGGGACATCGACTTCGTCGGCTAACGAGAGGACGCCGCCCGAGACTGCCGCCTTGATCACGTCGGCGCCGTTTTTCACTTCGAACCGGACGGCTTTGCGGATCGCGTCCGGGCCGTCGGCGATACCGGAAGTCAGATCCGGCTCGGCCCCGAAAAGCATGTCGCGAAAACCATTCGTGCGATCAAAATGACCGCCCGTCGCGCCGATGCCGTGAGTTGCGACGAGCATGCGCGGCCCGGGGATTACGCCTTTGTTAATGGCGTTGCGGAGCGAGACGTCGGGGAAATCATGCGAGTTAGGAAAGCCGCTCCCGACATCGCGCACGCTGGTGAAGCCGGCCTCGATGGTCGCCTTCGCGTTCGGGATCATCTCGAGCGCAAGCTGGGAAATATTTTCGTCCAGCATGCGCAGGCGGAGTTCGTTGTAGTTGCCGGAAAAATCGAACGTAAGGTGAGTGTGCGCATCCATGAAGCCAGGCGAAAGGGTGGCGTCCCCGAGATCGATGATCTGCGCGTTTTCCGGGATGGCGACGTTGCTCCCGGCGGCGGTGATGGTGTTGCCCTCCACGATGACGACGCCGTTAGGCAGGAGCGCTTTCGATTTGCCGTCAAAGAGGCGGGCGGCCTTGAGCGCGATGACCGCCGGGGGCGCGTCGGCGGCGAACAGGTTCGTTAGGCCGAGAAGAGCGCTGAACGCGCCGACGACAAAAAAGCGTTTCATTGTGCGGGTATAGGAAGGGAGCGAACGATTGGCAAGCGGAAGTGCCATCGGCGGTCGGTCCGGTCTGGCCGATCCCAGGCAACCAGCTGCGGTCGGATTTGTTATTCAGAGACGAAAGTCAGACCCGTCGACCGAAACGAATAACTGCCCGTAGGAGGCAAATAACCTTATGGCAGATAACAGTGGTGGTAACGCGAAGCGAGTCGCGGGGGCACATCGGCGTCGCCGCTCACGCTTCCTTGTAGCGTGCCATCGCGCCGGCGCCGAGACGCGAGAGCCAGCCCGGCAGCTTCCTTTCCTGCCGAGCTTCCTGGCCGGATTTGATTTCATCGCCTTCCACTCCGACCGGGCCGGGCAGAACGCGGTTGACCAGTTTCATCACCTGCCCCGTCAGGCTGGGGAAGATGGCACTGCCGATGATCGCGAGCCGCGCCGGGAATCCGATGATAAGCGAGGCCTGACCGTTGCGGCAGGCCTCGACGATTTTGGCCGCGGCGCGCTCGGCATCGACCGCAGCGAACGGCAGCGCGGTCGAAAATGAAAACCAAGTGTACTCGGCCCCGTGGTTTCCCTTGAACTTCGCGTGCACCTGCGAACCGGTCCGCATCATGCCGGGCGTGACGGTGGTAACCTGGATGTTATCCCGCGCGAGCTCGGCGCGGAAGGCGTCGGAGAGCCCGACGAGCGCAAACTTGCTCATGCTGTAAGGAGCCATGTGCGGCACGGCGACTTTGCCGCCGAGCGAGGAAATGTTGACGATCCGCCCACCGCCGGCCCGACGCATCTGCGGAAGGACCTGCTGGATCAAATTGAAAGGCGCCCAGAAATGGAGTTGCATCGATTTCTCGAAATCCGGGCGGCGCATGTTTTCGAGCGGGCCGACTTCGATGATGCCGGCGTTGTTGATCAGGACGTCGATCGTTCCGAAATGATCAACCACCGTCTGAATCGCGCCTAACGACTGGTCGCGATCAAGCAAATCGCAAGGGACCGGGAGCGCTTCGCCACCGAGCTCGCGGAGCTGCGCACAGGCGCGGGCCAGCTCGTCTTCGTCGCGCGCAAACAAGGCGAGACGTGCGCCCTCGGCTGCGAGGCGGCGCGCAATCGTCAGGCCGAGGCCGCGCGAGCCGCCGGTGATGATGACGACTTTGCCGGCGAAGGAAACATCGCGGCGCAACGCGCGCGAAATGGCCCAGGAGGCGAGACCGAGTCCGCCAAGAGTGAGGAGAGTGGAACGCTTCATCCGCCCACTCTAACCACGAACGAAGAAGAGGCGACCGGCGCGCGGAATTCTTTGCGGCGACACGACGCAAAGGGCACGCCAGGCGCGTGCGCTCCCCGGAGTCTAAACGTCCGTCTCTACGGGGACGGCGACGGGGATTTGATCGGCGGTCGATTTGCGGACGCTAAGCGCGAGAGCAAAAGCCACCAGCAGAATCGCGGCACCGGCGAGGAAAGGCGTGCGCGCATACAAGGGAAGCGGCTTCCCGAGATCGAACATGAGGAGCCATCCGCCGAGGAGCGGACCGATCAGGCGACCAACGCTGCCAGCTGATTGCATAAGCCCGAGAGCGCGACCCTGCCAACTGCGATCGATCATCTGCGAGGCGAGGCCATTCAGGGTTGGGTTCACAAGGCCGTTGGCGATGGCCATTGCACCGCAGACCACCAGCAGCATCGGGATTGTCGGCACGAACGGCAACGCCGCGAGCGTGGCTGCGAGGAGGAAAAGGCCGGTCCGAGCGAGCGCGGTTTCACCGAATGTTTTCACCAACCGGCCGATCAATCCGCCCTGCAGGATCACGCTGATGATGCCGATGAAGCCGAAGATGTAACCGGTCTTGCGCGCGTCGAAACCGAAATGCTTTTCGGTAAAGAGCGCGAAGAGCGTGGTCATGATGGCGAAGCCGGTGATCGTGAAAAAATACGTGGCCACGATGGTGCCAAACATGCGCGCGTTGCCGTGCTGAAAGACAGCTGCCATCCGCGTTCGCTCACGCGGATGCGCGCGGTGCTCGGCAGAGAGACTTTCCGGGAGAATGAAGTAGAGGAGCACGACATTGAGCGCGGCGAGCCCGGCCGCGAAATAGAACGGCGCACTGTAGGAGATGTGGCTCATGACGCCACCGATCATCGGACCAAAAGTGAACCCGAGGCCAAAGGCCGCGCCGATGATGCCCATCGAGCGCGAACGATTTTCCGGTGTGCTGATATCGGCGATGTAAGCCTGGGCGGTGGAAATGTTGCCGCCGGTTGCGCCATCGATGATGCGCGCGACAAAAAGAAGCGTGAGCGAAGTCGCCCAGCCCATGACCAGGAAACCAAGTGCCGTTCCCGCCAGACTAACGATCAGGACCGGACGCCGCCCGACGCGGTCGGAGAGCCGGCCTAACAATGGCGTGAAGATGATCTGCATCCCGGAATAAATGCCGGTGAGCCAGCCGATCTGGACCGGGGAGGCATGGTAATGCTGCGCGTAAAGCGGCAGCACCGGGATGATGATGCCGAAGCCCACCATGTCGATGAAGACGGTGAGGAAGATGAGAAAAAGCGGAGACATCTCGGGAAAGTAAGAAGGATGAAGGCAAAAGGATAAAAAAGAAAATCGTCACCCGTGTTTGCGATTAAAACGCGCCACTTCGCGTGCGGTCTCGCGATCGGTTGCGCGCTTTTTCAGGTCGAGCCGTTTGTCGCGCGCTTCCTTGCCAGTGGCCACGCCGACCTCGGCTTTGATCCGCCCGTTCTTCCAGTAAAGCTTCAGGATGACGAGGGTCCGGCCGGCGATGTTCGTCAGGCCATAGAGCTTGTCGATCTCGCGGCGGTGCAGGAGAAGCTTGCGCACGCGCTTCGAGGCCGGCACTTCGTGGCTGGCCTGAAGGTAGGGCTGGATGTCGGCCCCGTAGAGAAACGCTTCGCCTTTCTCGATCCGGGCAAAGGCGTCGCCGATGTTGGCTTTGCCGGCGCGGATCGATTTGACCTCGCTTCCCTTTAGCTCCACCCCAGCCTCGAAACGCTCAAGGATATGGAAATCGCGCAGCGCCTTGCGATTGAGAATCGTCTCAGCGGGCATGGTCGGAGCAGACCGGCACGCGAGACAGGTCTAAGCCTCGGCGGCGGCTTCGTCCTTCAATTCCTCGAAGGTGAGCTTGCCGGCGATGATTTCCTTTAAGGCGATGTCGGTGAGGGAGGATTTGGGAGTGGCTTCGACGAGCGGACGATGGCCGGCCCCGAGTTGCCGAACGCGCTTGGAAACGACGTTGATCAGCAACTGCTGGTTCGGAATCACTTTGGCTGCTTCTTGCAGGAGTTGAGCGGTCATATTTCTCAAGGAACGGACGGAACGGCTGGGCTCAGAAGGAAATTGCAGGATGGTAGGGGAGCCATTCGTTAGGGCTGAAGCGGTGGAGATCGAAGCAAGCATCGTAGGGGCAAGCGGATTTGGTAATGCGTGCACCACCCTGTTGTCAATGGATTTTCTTGCCGCGATTGATTCACTTGCCAGCCGGAGCGAAGTGGGCAAAGTAGGGACGCTGCGCAGACGACGGGTTCGACCCGATAACGGCGCGGCGGATTTTTCGGGCTGTGGCTCAGCTTGGTAGAGCGCCTGTCTCGGGTGCAGGAGGTCCAGGGTTCAAATCCCTGCAGCCCGACGTTTTCCCCGTCCGGTGCGAGCGTGGTCTATCTAAGCCACTGATCGACACGGATAATCACTGATCGGAAAGACTGGCTGAAATTTGTCTTTGTAAATCCGCGTTTATCCTTGGTTGAAATCGATGAATGATTCCGTTCTCACCACGATCGCGATCACGGGATTCACGATCGCGTTTTTCCACGCGGCCATCCCGACGCATTGGCTGCCGTTCGTTCTCGCCGCCCGGGTCCAGCATTGGAATCGCTCGAAGACGCTGCTCATCACCGCACTGGCGGCGACCGGGCATGCCTGTTTTACCGCGACGCTTGGCCTGATTGTCGCCTGGCTCGGGATCGCGCTTAGCGCGCGCATCGGCGCGCTCTTTCCGTGGATTGCCGGCGGGGCCCTGATCGCGTTTGGACTCTTTTATATTTTCCGGCAACTGACCGGCCACACTCACACGCATCTTCATATCGGACATGCGGGCCATTCGCACGGGCACGACCACGGCGAGCACCGGCTCTCGTTTTCGAAATCCGATCTTGCCGCCATCTCCAGTCTGCTCGCGCTTCTCACCTTTTCGCCGTGCGAAGCGTTTGTGCCGGTTTACGTCTCTGGAGTTCGATACGGGTGGCACGGCTTTGCCCTGCTCACGATTATTCTCACGCTCGGCACGATCGCGGGCATGGTCGCCTTTACCACTCTCGCGCTTGTCGGCATCGAGCAGGTGAAGTTGCGCTCCTTCGAAAAATACGAAGCCGGGGTGATGGGCGTCCTGTTGTGCGCGGTCGGGGTGCTGATTATTCTCTTCGAGAAATGACGACCGAATCTGCGGAGCTAAAAACAGGATATCCGGCGCCCGATTTCGCGGCCACTGCGGTCGGCGGAAAATACGGCACCGGCCAAGTCGTTAGCCTAAAAGATTTTCGCGGCGCACCGGTGGTCCTTTATTTCTATCCGAAAGACGACACGCCGGGATGCACCGCCCAGGCCTGCGGTCTGAGAGATTCGTGGAGCGACCTCGAGGGCCGCGCGGAAATCTTCGGCGTCAGCGTCGATTCCGCGACCAGCCACGAAAAATTCATCGCCAAGTACGATCTCCCCTTCCCGCTCCTTTCCGATACCGAGAAAAAAATCGTCAATGCCTACGGCGTCTGGGTTGAGAAAAGCATGTACGGCAAGAAATACATGGGCACCGAGCGGACGACGTTCGTCATCGACGGCACCGGAAAGATCTCCGCCATCCTGCGGAAGGTGAAACCAGCCGAGCACGTGGAGCAGTTAGCGGCGGCGCTCTCCTCCTAATCTTGCTCCTGCTCTTGCTCCTAATCTTCCGATTTAGCTCCGCGAATGGAAGCAGGATTAGGAGCAAGAGCAGGAGAAGGATTGAGCGGGGGCGCAAAATGAGTTGCCAAGCGCGGCAATTAATTTACCTTCGCTCCGCTGTGACCGGGTTCGGTCGCAATTTTGGTTTCAGATGCTGAAGATCGGCACTCCGAAATCGGCAGACTTGAAATCTCCTCTATGGGCTCGCTGAAA
The DNA here is from genome assembly GCA_051003415.1 of Chthoniobacterales bacterium. Taxonomy (GTDB): domain Bacteria; phylum Verrucomicrobiota; class Verrucomicrobiia; order Chthoniobacterales; family UBA10450; genus Palsa-1392. Next base: position 41,270 of record JBPCLI010000076.1, read on the forward strand.
AAACGACGAAAAGCAAAAATCTCCAAGCACAAGCGCCGCAAGCGGATGAAAGAAAACCGCCACAAGAAGCGTCTGCGCTACAAGTCGTAGTTTCAGTCGATCGTTAGGCGTTGCTGGTGCAGGCGACTTTCTTCGCAACACCCAAAGTCCTGCGCGCTTGGCTGCGCAAGAATCACGCGATCGCGCCCGAACTCTGGGTCGGATTTTACAAGAAGCACACCGGCAGGGCCGGCCTCACCTGGCAGGAGTCGGTCGATGAAGCGCTTTGTGTGGGCTGGATCGATGGGATCCGCAAGACGATCGACGAGGAAAGCTACCAAATCCGGTTCACGCCGCGCCGGCGTGGGAGCATCTGGAGCACGGTAAACATGAAGCGGGTGGCCGCGTTGACGAACGAGAAGCGGATGCAGCCGGCGGGCCTGAACGCGTTTGCCGACCGGCGCGAAAACAGGTCGGGTATTTACTCCTACGAACAACGGGCCGAGCAGTTGCCGGAGCCGTTTGCCGGGCGGTTGCGCGGGAACAAAAAGGCGTGGGAATTTTTTCAGGCGCAGCCGCCTTCCTACCGCCAGACGATCGGCTGGTGGGTGGTAAGCGCGAAGCAGGACGAAACGCGGCGCAAACGGCTGGAAAAGTTGGTCGCGGAATCGGCCGCCGGGCGCCGCCTGCGCTGAGACCCGCTCGATCATTCCAGTTGAAGGGAAGCGGAACCGTTCCAAACTACGCGGATGTTTTCATATTCTAGGCACGTCTCACGCGTGCTGTTCGGGGGGCTGCTCGCTGGCAGCCTCGTTCTTGGCCTAACGACCGTGGCGAAATCGCAATCCTCGAAGGCGAAACCGAAGAAACCGGAAGCGACCCCGGCGTCGGCCGTCTTTTCCAATGCCAACCCCTCGCCTTCGCCGAGCGCGGCACCGGAGAAGAAGGGCCAGTTCAATGAGAAACTCTGGAGCGGAATGAAGTGGCGCGAAGTCGGGCCCTTTCGCGGCGGGCGGGCGATCGCGATCGAGGGAGTGCCGGGTGAACCGAGCACCTATTACTTTGGCGGCGTGGCGGGTGGCGTTTGGAAAACGACCGACGGCGGCGCGAACTGGAAGCCGATGTTCGACAAGCAGCACGCGAACTCGTCGATCGGCGCCATCGCGGTTGCGCCGAGCGATCACAACACGATTGACGCCGGCGGCGGCGAAGCGGCTCTGCGCGGCAACATCACTTATGGCGACGGCGTTTATAAATCGGTCGATGGCGGACGCAACTGGCGCAATGTCGGGCTGAAGGACACTCGCCATATCGGTGCGCTCATCGTTCACCCCGATAATCCCGAGATCGTTTTCGTCGCGGCGGTCGGTCATGCCTACGGACCGAATGCGGAGCGCGGCGTTTTCCGCACGACGGACGGCGGCAAGAGTTGGACGAAAGTTTTGTTCAAGGACGAGAACACTGGCGCCATCGATATCGTCTTCGATCCGCATAATCCGAACACGCTTTTCGCCGCGATGTATCAGGTGCGGCGGCAGCCGTGGTTTCTCTCCAGCGGCGGAGAAGGGAGCGGGCTCTATCGCTCGACCGACGGCGGCACGACTTGGCAACAGCTCAAGGGACACGGTTTGCCTGAGGGCATTCTTGGTCGCATCGGGGTGACGGTTTCGGGCGCGGATTCGGATCGGATTTACGCGATCATCGAGGCGAAGGAAGGTGGCATCTTTCGTTCGGAAGACGGCGGCGATACCTGGGAGAAGATCAATGACGACCTGCGCTTCCGGCAGCGCGCCTGGTATTTTAGCAAAGTCTATGCGGACCCGCGCTCGGTCGATACTCTGTATGTCCTGAACACCGGGCTTTTCCGCTCGGTCGATGGCGGTAAGACTTTCAAACTCCTCCCCGCGCGCCACGGCGATCATCACGGGCTCTGGATCGATCCGAAAAATCCCAACCGCCTCGGCAACGCGAACGATGGCGGCGCGAGCGTCTCGATCGACGGTGGCGAAACGTGGTCGACATTAAACAACCAGCCGACGGCGCAGTTCTATCACGTCGCGGTCGATAACGCGTTCCCGTATCACATCTACGGGGCGCAACAGGACAACTCGAACGTCGGCATCTCGAGCCGCAGCTCGAGCGGCGTGATCGGTCGCGAAGATTGGTTCCAGGCCGGCGGCGGGGAATGCGGTTTCGTCATTCCCGATCCGCGCGACTGGCACATCATCTATTCGAATAACGAGGGCTTTATTACCCGCTACGATAAATCCAAGGAGCAATACCAGGACGTGAGCGTCTGGCCGATCGATAACTCGGGCCACGGCGCGAGTGACTTAAAACATCGCTTCCAATGGGTTTCACCGCTCCTCATTTCGGCGCATGATCCGAACACACTCTACACCGGCGGCGAAGCCGTTTTCCGCTCGACCGACCAGGGGCATAGCTGGACGGCGATCAGCGAAGACCTGACCCGCAACGACAAGAACAAACAGAAGCCGAGCGGCGGTCCGATCCAGAACGACATCACGAGCGTAGAGTATTACGACACCGTTTTCGCACTCGCGGAATCGCCTTTGAAAAAAGGAATGCTCTGGGCGGGCACGGATGATGGCCTGGTTCACGTGACGACGGACGACGGTGCGACATGGCAGCGCGTGACGCCGAACATGCCGGAATGGAGTCAGGTGAGCCTGATTGATCCGTCGCACTTCGACGCGGGCATCGCCTACGTCGCGGTCGATCGGCATCGGCTGGATGATTTTAAGCCTTACATTTTCAAGACGACCGACACCGGCCGGAACTGGACCGCGATCACGAACGGAATCCCGGAAGGCGCTTATGTGCGCGCGGTGCGCGAAGACCCAAAGCGGCGCGGACTTCTCTACGCCGGCACTGAGCAGGGCGTTTACGTTTCGTTTGACGGCGGCGGGCATTGGCAGTCGTTGCAATTGAATCTGCCGACTTCGCCGATTCGCGATCTCGTCGTGAAAGATGACGACCTCGTCGTCGCGACGCACGGGCGCTCGTTCTGGGTGCTCGACGACCTGACTCCGCTCCGCCAGGTCAACGACCAGGTTGCGCAAGCCGATATGAAACTCTACGCGCCGCAGACCGCGGTGCGTCTCCATTACCCCGAAGAGATCGACAGCCGTCAGCCGGCCGGAACCAATCCGCCTTCCGGCGCGATCATCGATTACTATTTCAAGGACGCGCCGAAGGGCGAGGTCACTCTGGAAATTCTCGACGCGCAGGGCAAGACGCTCCGGCATCTCTCGAGCAAGGAGAACGAGGACGAAAAGCAACCGCCCGAGTGGCCTGACCAGGTGGAAACGCCAAAGACCATCCCCGCCAAGGAAGGGATGAATCGTTTTCCGTGGGACCTGCGCTACGATCACCCCGTCCTCACGGTCGGCACGTTCTATTATGGAAGCGGACCGGTCGGCGCGCTCGCCCTTCCTGGTGACTACCAGGTGCGCCTAACGGCTAACGGTAAAAGCGAAACCGCGCCGCTCCATCTCGCGATCGATCCGCGGCTGAAGGGTGCCGAGGATGGGATCCGGAAATCGTTCGAGCTTTCGGTCAAGGTGAACGAGCGCTTCTCGCAACTGCATCAGGCAATCAACGAAATTCGCGAAACGAAGTCGCAGATCGATTCCTTCCAGAAGCGTGCGACCGACGACGCGCGCCTCAAACTCGCGCTCGACGCCGCGAACGAGGTGGAAAAGAAGATGTCGGCCGTGGAAGAGAGGCTTCTCCAGGTGAGTATGAAGAGCTCGGAGGGCAATCTCGTTTACCCGAACCAGTTGAACGAAGAGTTCTACACTTTCAGCAAGGTGGTTGAAGCGGACGCGGCTCCGACCGAGCCGCAGCTCGAAGTCTTCAAGATGCTGGATGGCCGGCTCGAGGAGCAATTGAAAGCCTGGGCTCAGATCAAGCGCGAAGAGGTGACGAAAGTGAATGGCTTGATCAAGCAGGCCGACCTGCCCGCATTGACTGTCGCCGAAGCGGTCAAGCCTTCGCCAGCACCGGCCGCCATGGCGTCCCCGACACCGACCATCCCGATCCTGCCTAACGAATCGAAGCCGCCGGCCATGCCGGCCGCGAGTCCGCCGCGTTAGCCTAACGAATCGCCGGAAAAGTTTCGTCTCCGCGGAGAGACGTGGAGGCGACCCCCGTGACGTCGGGGTCGCCATCGGAGGAGCGACCGAACGCGGCCCCCTCCCGCCGCCGCTGCGAAGATGATCTTCGAAATGCACTTTGCGGCCTTTGTCTTCTTCATGCGATCATCCAGCAACAGCATCCAGTTTTTGCGATGAGCCAGAGCCACAACCACGAGACCGATTTCGGCCGCGCCTTTGCCATCGGCGTTGTACTCAACACCGGCTTCATCATCGCCGAAGTCGTCTTCGGTCTCTTCAGTCATTCCCTCTCGCTCCTCGCCGATGCGGGTCACAACCTGAGCGACGTCATGGGCCTGCTCATGGCCTGGGCCGCGAGCAATCTCGCCCGGCGCAGCCCGACCGAGCGTTTCACCTACGGCCTCCGCCGCACTTCCGTCCTCGCGGCGCTCTTTAACGCCATCCTGTTGCTCGTCAGCATCGGCGCCATCGCCTGGGAGGCGATCCGCCGCATTCGTCAACCAGAGCCGGTCCTCGGTCAAACCATGATCTGGGTCGCCGCCGCCGGCGTGGTCATCAACGGCATTACCGCCTGGATGTTTGCCCGCGGCCGGAAAGGCGATCTCAACATCCGTGGCGCATTCCTTCACATGACAGCGGACGCGGGGGTCTCGGCCGGCGTAGCCGTCGCGGGCGTGGTTATTCTGCAGACGGGCTGGTCGCTGATCGATCCGATCAGCAGTCTCGTCATTGTCGTCATTATTCTCATCGGCACCTGGGGCTTGTTGCGCGACTCGATCAACCTCGTGCTCGACGCCGTCCCGCGCGGGATCGATCCCGGGGCGGTGAAAGAATTTCTCGAGCAACTCCCGGGCGTCACGGCCATTCATCATCTCCACGTCTGGGGCTTGAGCACGACCGAGACGGCCTGCACCGCGCATGTGGTGAAACAGGAACCGCAGCTCGACGACAAATTGCTCAAGACGATCGCGCACGAGTTGCACGAACGTTTCGGGATCGAGCACACCACGATCCAGTTCGAGCTTTGCGTCGGCGAAGATTGCCCGACCGAACACGAGGTGCACGCCCCCGAGGAGCACGCGCACAAGTGAGCGTCCCCATCACCAAGGCCGTCCTGCTCGCCGCCGGCCGCGGCACCCGCATGCGTAACCTGACAAACGAACTTCCCAAGCCGATGATCGCCGTCCGCGGCAAACCGATCCTGCAACACATCATCGAGGGCCTGCGCGGCGCGGGCGTGACGCAGTTTTTTATCCTCGTCGGTTGGCGGGCAGAGGTCGTTAGGGAAACGTTCCGCGACGGCGCGAGCTTCGGCGTTACGATTGAATACGCCACTCAGGTCGTGCAGGATGGAACAGGCAGAGTAGTGGAACTGGCACGCGACTTTGTCGGGAGCGATCCCTTCGTCCTGAGCTACGGCGACATCATCGTCGAGCCCTCGAATTATTCGCGCCTAACGAGTCTAGAAGACGGCACTGAGGCCATCGTCACGGTCAAGCACAGCGAAGATGTGAGCAAAGGCGGCGCGGTTTTCGTGAACGAGCGTTTCGAGCTCATCGATCTGCGCGAAAAGCCGCAGTCGGGCGAGCCAACCAGCCCGTGGTATAACGCCGGGATCTACGCTTTTCGCCCGAGCATTTTCGATTTCACCGCCCGCCTCGAGCATTCGCCCCGCGGCGAGTTTGAGCTCACCGATGCCATCCGCGACCTCGCCCAATCGGGCAAAAAAGTGCAGGCGATCGAGCTCAGCGGCGATTGGGCCGACGTGCGCGACCCGGAGATTCTCGCCCAACTAAATCGTTAGGTAATCTCGTCGGCCGTGTCGTCCTCGGGCGCTTCCTCGCCGATTTCCTCCTCGATCACGCGTCGCCGTTTCGGGGAAAGGAACGGGCGGAGAAATCCGTAAAGCAGATAGCTCAGGAAAATCACCGCCGCCATCCAGTGATAGAACTTCACGGTCAGGGCGAGGAGCGCGATGAGGAAAAGGAAGCGCGGGATCGATTGCGTTGTTCGCCAGTTCACCGCCTTGAAGCTTGGGTAGCGGAACTTGCTGAACATCATAAAGGAGAGAAAAAGCATCAGGACCGGCAGCGCATATTTCCAGCGCCCGATCGTGCGCTGGCCTTCATCGAGCCAGAGCATGAACAAGGTGAGCGAGGCAATTACCCCGGCAGCCGCGGGAATCGGAAACCCGGTAAAATTCTTGTCCGGGCTGTTTGGCGGGCCGGCCGCCGCGACGCAGTTGAACCGCGCGAGGCGAAGCGCCCCGCAAGCCAGGTAAACAAACGCGATCATCCAGCCGAGATTCTGAAACTCGCCGAGCACGATCTGGTAAACGAGAAGCGCCGGCGCCATCCCGAAGGAAACGATGTCGGCTAACGAATCAAATTCTCTCCCAAACGGGCTCTCATGCCCGCCGAGCCGCGCCAGACGGCCGTCGAGCAGGTCGAAGATGCAGGCCGCGAGGATGAACCAGATCGCGTCGTGAAAATCGGAGGCGGCCTTGAGGAAATCCGTCTCCTGGGCGCCGTCGTAGATGCGCAGGACAGCGGCAAACCCGCAGAAAAGGTTGCCCGCCGTCATCAGGTTCGGCAGCAGATAGATTTTCGGCTGGCGTGCGTCCATGATTCAGGAAAGGCGCGCGAGCACGCTCGATCCGCCGGCGACGCGGTCGCCCACCTTCACCAGCACCGTCGCGCTGAGCGGCAGATAAACTTCCGTCCGCGAGCCGAAACGGATCATGCCGAAGCGCTCTCCCTTTTGCAAGGTATCCCCTACCCGCGACCAGCCGACAATCCGGCGCGCGATCGCCCCGGTGATTTGCCTGACGACCAGAGTGGCGCGCGGATTTTCGAAAGCCCAGGTCATCGCCTCGTTCTTCTTCGAACACTCCGGGTTGCGCGCGTCGAGGCAAAGGCCCTCGTGATGCTCACGGTAGATGATGCGGCCCTCGATCGGGGCGCGGTTCGTGTGCACGTCAAAAACGGAAAGGAAAATCGCCACCCGCCGCATTTTTCCCCTGACGACTTCGCTTTCCTCGAGCTCATCGATCTCCGCCACTACTCCGTCCGCCGCGGCCACCACCACGTCCGGATCAGGCGGCACGACCCGCTCCGGATCGCGAAAGAAAGCGAAGGTGTAACCAATCAAAGCGAGAAAAAGCAGCGCCAGCCAGGGCGAAACGAGCAGCCCCAACACCGTGAGGACGAGGAGCACAGCAAAGATCCAGCGTGCTTCGAACAGGGTTTGAAAGCGCATAAGAGGAAAGAGTGTCGGGTTCCATGCTGGGCGGGTCAAGGCTCCCACGGAGGTGTTTCGGTCGTTGGGCTGGGGGCAAAGACGTTTTCGGATGACAAAGCGCGCGGCCACGCCATCATCCGGAGCATGAGCGCGTCCCGGCCAACCGCCTCCGAGTTTCACCTGCTCGATCATCCCCTCGCCGCGGCAGAGCTTTCCATCCTGCGCGCCAAGGCGACCCCGCCTAACGACTTTCGGCGCGCGATGCACAAGGTTGCCGTCCTCCTCCTGGTCGAGGCAGCGCGCCGCTGGGAAACAAAGGCTGCGGCCATGGAAAGTCCGCTTCGATCTTTCCAAGGCCGCGTCCTTCCGCGACCGATCATCCTCATTCCAATCCTGCGCGCCGGCCTCGGATTGCAGGAGGGAATGATGCCGTTAATCCCGGAAGCCAACACCGGACACGTTGGCCTTTATCGCGATTCGCAGACGCTGATGCCCGTAAAATATTATTGCCGCCTTCCGGAAAATCTCGCCGAGGCAGAAGTGCTCGTTCTCGATCCGATGCTCGCTACCGGGCACAGCGCGGTCGAGGCCGTCTCGATCGTGAAAGCTGGCGGCGCGACGCGACTGCAGTTCATTTGCGTGCTCGCCTGCCCGCCTGGGGTCGCGACATTGCAGAGCGCGCATCCCGATGTCCCGATCATCGCCGCCGCGCTCGATCCGGAATTGAATGACATTGGCTACATCGTCCCGGGCCTGGGCGACGCCGGCGATCGCTACTTCGGCACCGGTTAGTCTATTTCCCCACTCGTTCTCGTCGTCATCCTCGAAAACCTCCGATCACGAGACCGAGCGGGAAAGGAAACGATCGACGCTTGCCTCGCCGCCTCAAACCTGATCACGATCTCCCATGGAGCCCAGCGAACCTCGCATCGAAATCTTCGCCCCATTCGGCGAAGCCTTTGAGACGACAAAGAAAATTCTCTTCCAGCCATTCGACCTAACGAAGTGGTTCGTAATTGGCCTCCCCGCCTGGCTGGCGACGATGTTCAGCAGCGGCTACAACTACCGTCGCAGTTACAGCAGCGGCGATTGGAATTGGAAAGCGCACACCCAGGGCAACTCCTTCGGGCTGCACGACGCGCCACCCTGGGTCATCCCGCTCATTATCGGCGGCACTCTCTTCGTCCTCGCCCTGATTGTCCTTTTCCTTTGGCTGAACTCGCGCGGCCGTTTCATGTTTACCGACTGCATCGTGCGCAATCGCGGCGCGGTCACCGAGCCCTGGCGCGAGTTCCACAAGGAAGGGAACCGCTATTTTATTCTCCAGCTCGTCATCACCTTTCTCAGCATGATCGTTTTCGGTGGGCTGGCCCTCGTCTTCCTCCTCGGGTGGCATTGGAAGAATTCGCTCCTTCCCTTGCCTCTTATCATTTTGCTCGGAGTCACCTTCTTGCTCGTCGCCCTCGTGGTGGGCCTCATCATGAAATTCGTCGTGCCGGTGATGTATCGCCAACGTTGCAGCGCGACGGGGGCCTTTGGTGAGGTCTGGCGGGTTGTGGCCGGCTCTCCGGGGGTTTTCATTCTTTTCGGTCTCTTCTACATCCTGCTCTGCATCGCCGCGGCCATGATCGCCTGTCTTGCTGCCTGTCTGACCTGTTGCCTCGCCGCGCTGCCCTACATCGGCACGGTCATTCTTCTGCCGGTGGTGATGTTTCTCTACACCTTCCCGCTGTGTTTCATCCGCCAATTTGGCGATCCCTACGATGTTTGGGCCGTCGTTAGGCCGGTTGACCTTCCAGCCGCCGATTTGTTAGCGCCGCCGGCCCCGCCGATTCCGCCGATCCAAGAACCTCCGCCGACCACCGTATGAGGACGTTTTCCGTGCCATCCCTCTCACCGCTCAGCAGACGTTGGCGCGCCCTGCACCTCGTGATTCTCCCGGGCGTCTTGTTCGCGCTGGCAAACGTCCGCCCGGGCTCGCTGCCGGCCTGGTTTCCGTTTGCCGCCTCCTGCGGCGCAATCACCGGCCTACCCTGCATCTTCTGCGGAACCACCCGCGCCATTTATCATCTCCTGCATGGAGAGCTGGCCCGCGCCCTTTACTACAACTGGCTCTCGTTCCCTCTCCTCGCCGGAGCCGCCGCGCTCTATGTCCTGAATTTGATCGAACTTTCCACGGGCCGCGATTTCCTGAGCCGGCTTCCCCGCCCGCGCCTGACACGACGCTCCGCAGCCGCGTTCGCTGCCGGATTCGTCGTCCTCTGGTTCCTCCAGGTTTATCTCGCCGTCTCTCACCAGAAGACCGAACTGCTCAACCCGCACGGCCCGCTCTACTTGCTCGTCGTCAGGTAAGACAAACGATCTCGGCGGACGACAACTTTAGTTCTCGGTTCTACTCACCTTACCGACCGTCGGGGGACGACATATTCGAATTCGGGCCGGCCTCCCCGGCCGAGATCATATTGTGAGCTCGCACGATCATGGCGCGACTTGGCAGACTACTAGTCGACACCTCGGCGCGGCCGCCGGGATGTTTCGGAACGCCGGGTTGCGGCTGCGGATTTTTCTCCTCTACGGTCGGAGTGGCAATCGACCAGGTCGGGCTGATCATGGCCATGCATCACGCCGGTGATGTCGAAATGCAGCCGCAGCAGATGCGGATTACGACCTCGACCGGCGACTTTGCCGGCATTGATAGCGTTGCGCAGCGCGACTGTGTCGTCGCCGCCGCCGACATCGCGCGCCCCGGTGAAGCCCTGCTGCAAATGGCCTGTGCGAAAACCGCCCCATCAAAGGCCCGATCGAGATCGGTATGCGTGAGCCAATCCTCCGTCGTGTTCACCTGGCTCGGCAACTTGCTGGCGATATGGACGTGGCAATCGATGAAGCCCGGCATGACGGTTTCGCTCGAGAGATCGATCACCTCCGCACCCGCTGGCGTGATGAATCCAGACTCGATCGCGCTGATGCGATCGTCGTGGATAAGGATGGAAACCTTGTCGCGCGGCGCTTCGTTAACGCCATCGAGAAGCACACCGGCATGAATCACAGCGTCGCCGGCAAGAGCGGAGGTGGCGAGAGTCGCGATCATCGCGGCGCCGCAGAAAGCTTCTTCATCACCGCACCGGAGATAGCCGGCTTTGAGAGGGTCAACCGCAAACCGGGAGTCAAAGCGTCACTGGCCAGCGGTGGAAAATTCTGTTAGGTAGCGGGCCATGCCTTCCGCCGCCGAGTTCCAACGTACTCTCGCCAAAGCCGCTTCGCTCAGCGGCACTTCGCTCCATACCGGCGCCAAGGTCTCGCTCAAGATCCAGCCCGCGCCGGCGAATTCCGGGATCAAATTCAAGCGGAAAGACCTTGCCGATGAGCCCACAATCGACGCCACGATCGCGAACGTAAAGACGGTCGAGCGCGCGACCACGATTGGCGAAGGCTCCATGCGGGTGCACACCGTCGAGCATGTCCTCGCCGCGCTCTCTGCGCTTGGGGTCGACAATGCAGTGATCGAGATGGACGCCAACGAACCGCCGATCGGCGACGGCAGCGCGACACTATACGTCGAGGCGATCCGCAAGGCGGGGATCGTTCCGCTGGAAGCGCCGCGGCTTTTCTTTGACGTCAGGGAGCCGATCTCGATCGAGACGAAGAGCGGTTCGCTCCTGGTGCTGCTGCCGGATGATGAGTTTCGCATCTCCTGTACGCAGGCCGGACCGGAAGGTCGGTTTACGCAGTTCATGTCGACCACCATCGTTCCCGCCATTTTCGAGAAGGAAATCGCGCCTGCCCGCACCTTTGTCTATTACGAGGACGTCCAGGCGTTGATGGAGAAAAACCTGATCAAGGGCGGGAGCCTGGAAAACGCGATCGTCGTTAGGGGCGAATCAGTTTTGAGCAAGGAACCGCTTCGGTTTCCCGACGAATTTGTCCGGCACAAGATTCTCGATATCATCGGCGACCTCGCGCTCGTCGGGCGCGCGATTCGCGGCCACGTCGTGGCGGTGAGGCCGGGTCACGGCGCCAACACGGAACTCGCGCGCGCGGTGGCGAAGGCGCTCGCCGCGACCGAGGCGATGTTGCCGAAACGCAACTTCCCGGCTGGCGAAGGCGGGCTCGATATCAACGCGGTGATGGATATTTTGCCGCATCGTTATCCTTTCCTGATGGTCGACCGCATCCTTTCGTTCGAGGGTGAAACCAAATGCCTCGGGATCAAGTCGGTCACGATCAACGAGCCTTTTTTCCAGGGACATTTCCCCGGGCACCCGGTGATGCCGGGGGTGTTGCAGGTTGAGGCGATGGCACAGGTGGCGAGCGTTCTCATGATGCGGATTAGCAAAAGCGCGAGCCGGGTCGGTTATTTCATGAGCGCGGACGGAGTGAAATTCCGCAAACCGGTTTTCCCCGGCGACACCCTCTTTATTCACGCCGAGCTGACGAAATCCCGTGGCAACAAACTGGCCAAGGCGATGTGTCGCTGCGTCGTGAACGACGCTGTCGTCTCGGAAGGCGAATTGATGTTCACCTTCCTCGATAAATGAGCGCGGTCACGGTCCATCCGACCGCGATTGTTGATCCCGCAGCTGAACTCGGTCCGGGGACGATGGTGGGCCCCTACTGCATGGTGGCTGCCGGAGTTTCGTTAGGCGCAAATTGCTGGCTCCAGCATCATGTCACGCTCGAGGGGCCGCTGACCGCGGGAAAGGCGAACAAATTTTACGCCTATTGTTCGATTGGGCAGCAGACGCAGGACTTGAAATACCGGGGCGAGCCTACTTATCTCGAGATCGGCGACGAAAACGTCTTCCGCGAGTTCGTGACAATCAATCGCAGCACTGCCGAGACTGGGACGACGCGGGTCGGAAGCAGCGGAAATTTCCTCGCTTATTCGCATATCGGACACGATTGCTCGGTCGGCGACGCGGTGATTTTCTCAAACAACGGCACCCTCGCCGGTCATGTGCAGGTGGGCGATCACGCCGTGATCGGCGGGCTCACGGCGGTGCACCAATTTTGTCGGATCGGGCGTTTCGCCATCACCGGCGGATGTTCCAAAATCGTGCAGGACGTGCCGCCCTTCATGATCGCCGATGGCAATCCGGCCGAGGTCCGCGGGATCAACCAGGTCGGACTGGAACGGGCGGGATTTGCGCCCGAAAAGATCAAGCCGGTCAAGGAGGCGTTTCGAGTAATTTATCGCGGAAAAATGAACACTGCCCAGGCGGTGCAGGCGCTACGCGAAAAGTTCGGGGCGAGCGAGGAAGTGCAGTCGATCGTGCGCTTTATCGAGGAGACCGAGCGCGGGATCATTCGTTAGCGTCCCCCTGAGGATAATGAAGGCCGCGAGAAGCGGCGTATCGACGGGGTCAGGATTCCGTTGAATTTCGGGTATAAAAATTTTGCGTCGGGGACATTGCTTTTTGTAAGAGCGGTAGCCCGGTTCAGGCAAGCGGCGGAGTGATTCTCCGAGCAGGGCTATCCCGAAATCGCGCGCGACGAGAGCCGGCGAACGAGAATTTCGTGGCGCCGAACGTTGATTTGCTTCCCTTCATCGCGGAACCCGTCAAATTTTCGGAGATAGCCCTTGTCCTCAACCCTCAAAGTCAGTTTCTACGCTGGAGCGCTCGGCGCCGTGATCCTCGGGCTTTGGCTGGCGCAGCTTTGGCAGGCGGACAAACAAGTTCGGCTGCATAGCGAGCATTTCCTCGCGCAAATCGCGGCTCGGGATTGGTCCGGAGCGGGTGATTTTATTTCTGCCGATTATCACGACGACTGGGGCCACGACCGGAATGAGATCTTGAATCGGCTCCATCTCGTCCTGCGCTTTTTTACCTCCCTAACGATCAACCCCGCCAACCCGCAAGTGAGCGCGAATCCGCCCGCCGGCTGGTGGAGCGCGAAGGTGCAGATCGCGGGCAGTGGCTCGGAGTTTGCGCCGGAAATCGTCGACCGGGTGAACGGCGTGACGGAGCCGTTCGTGCTTCACTGGCGCCGGGAAAGCTGGCGTCCGTGGGATTGGAAACTCGTTCGAGTAAGCAATCCTGGTCTCGACATTCCGAACTCCAGATTTTAACGCGCCCCGGCCTTCGTCGTTAGGGCAAATTCACTTCCCGAGCGCCTGGCGCAGTTCGTTTTTCGCCGATTCGACGTCGCTCGCGCCATGATGACAAAGCACAATCCCGCGTAGTCTTTCCCCTTGGAAATAGCGCAGGGCGAAGCGTCCTTTGGCGTAGGAACCGTTGAGATCGACACGAGTTGCCGGAACGTTGAAGTCACCGACAAAATCAAACTTCAGGTCGAACATTTCGGTCCAGAAATAGGGAATCTGCTCGTAGCGCTGGCGCTTCTTGCCCGTGATGTTCGCACCGACAATCAAGCCTTGCTCGCGCGCGTTTTCCCAATGCGTCTGGCGGCGCATCCCGCCCATCAGGCGATCGGGGTAAAAAGCCAGGTCGCCCACCGCATAAATCCCTTTCTCTTCCGTCTCGAGATAATCAGTCACCGGCGAACCATGCGGGCCGGAGAGCGGCGTATTGCGGACGATCTCGAGGTTTGGTTCAGACCCGCAGCAAACGACCGCCACACCGGCCGCGACTCTTTCGCCGCTCTTGGTTTGAATGTTGCGCAGAACAGTCTTGCCCTCGAAGCCGTTCAAGCTCGAACCCATGAGCAAGGTCACGCCGTGCTTGGCAAATTGCTCCGTCACCCAGGCCGCGGTTTCCGGATCAAGGTAGCGATTCAGGACCGCGTCATGGCGATGCATGATGGCCACTTTTAATTTACTCTGGCGCAAACTGGACGCCACTTCGCAGGCCAGGAGACCGCCCCCGACCACGACGATCATTTTTTCCGAGAGCGACATCTCGCGCAGGGCGAGCGCGTCTCGTGTCGTCCGCAGATAAATAACGTTTCCAAGACCGATGCCGGCAACTTGCGGGCGGACCGGGCGACTTCCCATCGCGAGGCACGCTTTATTGAATTCAATCGTCTCTCCGTTTCCAAGCACGGCGAGGCGCCGATCGATGTTGAATTGGGTGACGACCGTGCCGAGGCGCGTTTCGATTTTGTGCGACTGATACCAACGGTCGTCGACGTGCGGCAGCTTCTTCACGGGCGCGGTTTTTTCCCGCAGGAACTGCTTCGACAACATCCAGCGCTGGTAGGGTAAAAACGTCTCGCCACTGACCAGCGTGACGCTCCCCTTTTTGTCGTACTTGCGAATCCCTTCGCAGACACTCGCGCTCCCGATGCCGCCGCCGATAATCAAATAGTCACGTTGAATCATTTAGGAAAACTGGACGATAGAGAATATTGCGACACGATGGCGAGGGAAAAGTTAGGAATTGTCAATTGTTCGATCCAGCGTCGGCAAAGCATCGCCGCCTTCGCCCATTTTAGCCGCTAGTCTCGCTTCCGCTCATAGCACCGCCCGGCAAATGATAACCGAGGCCACGACTCCGGCGAAATCTGCCAGCAGCCCCGCGGGTATCGCGTGGCGCGTTTGCTTGATTCCGACCGAGCCGAAATAGACGGCCGCGACATAGAACGTCGTCTCGGTGCTGCCGTAGATCGTGGCGGCCATCAGGCTCACGATGTTGTCCGGACCGAGCCGATGGACCACGTCGGTAAAGAGTGCAAGGGTCGCGCCGCCGCTCAGGGGCCGCATGAGCGCGATCGGCAGCAGATCCGTTGGGAAATGGAGCGGCGTGAGGATGGGTGAAAGGGCGCGCGCAAGGAGATCGATCCCGCCCGCGCCTTTGAACATGTTGATCGCGACGAGCATCGTCACGAGAAATGGAATGATCTTGAGAATGACGCTGAAACCTTCCTTCGCTCCCTCGACAAATTCGTCATACACCTTCAGCCCGCAGAGTGCGGCGTAGAGAATGAAAAAGGAGAGCAGCATGGGGATGGCGAGAAGCGAAAGCGCGCTCACGCTGCGCACAAAATAACTTGACGCTAGTGCGCCCGGACTGGGCGGAAGGCCAAGGGTTTCGGGAAACACCTGCCTAACGAAAAGCCCGATGAAGAATAACGCGAGGAGGAGTAGAATCCCCTTCCCCCAGAACGGCACGCTGGAGGCGCGGTCGCCAGGGGCGCCGACCCCGGTCGGCTCATTGGCCGGCAAGATGCTCTCGATTTTTCCAACCCGGCTGGAGTCAGCGGCCCCGGCTATAACGATCGGTCGGACGCGAAAGAACGGCACTTTTTCGAGTAATTTGACCATCGTAATCGCCACGGTCGCGGCGCACAGAGTCGCCAGCAGCGAGGTGCCGACGATACGGGTTGGATTGGTCGAACCGGCGGCGACAAGAATCGCGATCGCGGTCGTCGGAATGAGCTGGACGGAGCTGGTGTTGATCGCGAGGAAAGTGCACATCGCATTGGTCGCCGTGCCTGGATGCGGATTGAGACGTTCGAGGTCGCGCATCGCGCGCAGGCCGAGTGGCGTGGCGGCGTTTCCGAGGCCAAGCATGTTGGCCGCCATGTTCATGAGCATAGAGCCCATCGCCGGGTGATCGTTAGGGACGCCCGGAAAAAGCCGGCTCATGACCGGCCGCAAGAGCAGCGCCAGCTTTTGCACGAGGCCGGCTCGTTCCGCGAGGCGCATTACCCCGAGCCAAAGGGCCATGATCCCGATCAGGCCAAGCGCGATTGTGACCGCGGTCCTGGCACCTTCGAACGCTCCCTCGGTCACTTCCTTTAGGTGACCGTTCCAGCCTCCGATCGTGACCGCAAGCAGGACGAGCGCGAGCCAGATGTAGTTTAGCACGCCTGTTCTCTAACAGCGGTCACCGGCGGTCGAAAAGCGATTTGTGTTCTGTAATTGAGGTGCTCGTTAGGCAAGAACGTTTTCGTCCCGTCTGGCGGTGGTCTCTTCCCTAGCGCAATAAGGTGGCCGCGTGTTTGAGAGCGGAATCGCTTTTTCCGCCCAGCATGCGCGCGATTTCCTCTTGCCGCGCTTTGCCTTTCACTTCCCGCAACTCGGAAAATGTACGGCCGCCCATCACCTCTTTCGTAACCACAAAATGATTCGCGGCGGCGGCTGCTACCTGCGGTAGGTGCGTGATGCAGAGCACCTGATGCCGGTCTGCCAGGGTGCGCATCTTCGCCCCGACGGCGTTGGCAATCTCGCCTCCGACATTGGCGTCGATCTCGTCGAAAACCAGAAGCGGGATCGCATCCTGCAAGGCCAGGGCGGACTTGATCGCGAGCATGACGCGCGAGATCTCGCCGCTCGAAGCGACGGTCCGCAACGGTTTCAACGGCTCGCCCGGATTGGGTGAAAAGAGCAGCTCGGCCGACTCCGTTCCGCTCAGGCGCGGCGAATCGAATGGAGAAAGCTGGACCTGGAATTCAGATTGGCGAAACCCCAGGTCGCTCAACTGCTGCCGAATGTTTTTCGCCAGCTTGGGCGCGGCGGTCCGGCGGGCCTTGCGCAACGCGCCGGCGGTGCACTCAATTGTTTTGCGGGTTTCCACGATTTCCTTCGCCAGTCGTTCCAGTTCGACATCGCGCCCTTCGATTCTGCGCATTCGCTCCGCCGCCCTCTCACCGAACGCGATCACTTCCGAAATCGAGCCTCCGTATTTTCGTTTCAACGTCTCGAGCAGGGTCACCCGCTGCTCGAGCTGGTCGAGCTGTTCCGGATCAAGATCGAGATTTTCCGCATAACGATCGAGGGTGCGCGCGATCTCGGTCAGCTCGATGACGGCGGCGGCGTGCGCGCCCGCGCTTTCCGTTAGGCTGGGATCGATTTTTTCCAGCTCGCGCAGGAGCCGCTGTGTTTCGGCAAGCTGATTGAGAACCGAGTTGTCGACCTCGGACAGTTGCCGCGAAATCGACGTCGCAAGCTCGATCAAGCGCTGGCCATTGCTCGCCCGGCGATAACGTTCGTAAATTTCCTCTTTCTCGTTAGGTTCGAGACGCGCCGCCACAATTTCCTGGACCTGGTGGCGCAGCAGCTCGATCTCCTGTTCCCGCACCGCCTCCGCGCCGCTCAGGGTTTCCTCCTCCGCCAGCAACGACTGCCAGCGGCGAAAAGCTTCTTGATACCGATTCAGGGTGGCCTCTGCCTGGGCAAAACCGTCGAGCAGGGCGAGCTGCCGTTCCGGGGCGAGGAGCGATTGGTGGTCGTGCGGGCCGTGCAGGTCGACCAGCTCGTCACCGATTGCCTTGAGGAGGGCGAGCGTGGCCGGGGAACCGTTGACGAAGTGGCGGCTGTTTCCGCCTAACGAAAACGTGCGTTTTACAATCAGCTCGCCTTCGCAGGGTTCCACGCCCGATTCCTCGAGCCGGGCATTCAGTTCCGCGAAATCGGCCCCCGCGAAAACGGCCTCCACCGTGCAGGTCTCGGTGCCGGTGCGAATGAGCGATTTTTCCGCCCGCTCCCCGAGGAGGAGCTTGAGCGCGCCGATGATGATCGATTTCCCAGCCCCCGTCTCGCCGGTGATAGCGGTAAAGCCAAGGGCCAATTCCCATTCCAGATCCTCGACCAGCGCGAGGTTTTTGATTCGGAGCAAACTGAGCACCACCGGCATCGGGAGAAGTTGACAGTTGAGAGCGAAGGTTTGCCAGATGAAACTTGCGCACTCTGAAGTCCGAAAATTCTCAATCCCCAGCGTCCGCGCTCCCGCCTAGAGCGCTGCGCCTGACCTTTCTCGGCACCGGCACATCGCAGGGCGTGCCGATGATCCGCTGCGACTGCGCCGTCTGTCGTTCGACCGATCCGCGCGACAATCGCACCCGCGCCTCGATTTACCTCGAAACGGCCGAGGGCTCGTATGTCGTCGACACCGGAACTGATTTCCGCACCCAATGCCTCCGCGAAAATATCTGGCAGGTGGACGCCGTCATCATGACGCATTCCCACACCGACCATGTCATGGGCTTTGATGATCTGCGGCGGTTCGCCGCCCCGCGCGGCGGCGTCATGCCGGTCTACGCCTCGGCCGAAACGATGGCTGACCTGGCACGCGTTTATGAATTTGCATTCAAAAATCCGAGCCCCTGGCCCGGCTATTTGAAACCGGAGCCGCACATCGTGAGTGGGCCCTTTTCGTTAGGGGCGACCAACGTGACCCCCCTCCCCGTGCCGCATGGCAGCTCCGAAACTTATGGCTATCTCTTCGTCCGTCACGGTGTGAAACTACTCGCCTACCTGAGCGACTGCAGCGCTGTCCCAGATGAAATCGCACGCATGATCAAGGGCGTACAGTTGCTCGTGATCGATGCCCTGCGCGAAAAACCGCATCCCACGCATCTCAGTATCGCGCAGGCTCTCGAGGTGGCGGACCGCGTTCAATCGGGCCGGACCCTTTTCACCCACATCTGTCACGAGCTGCCGCAAAGCGCAGAGAGCAGTTTGCCGGAGAATGTCGGGCTCGCCTACGACGGCCTCAAAATCGATCTCACCGCATGAAGCGGTTGCTTGCCCTGCTTATTGTTTTGTCGTTAGGCGGAAATGTCCGCCCGACGGAGGGCGCAGCCGATCCCGCGAAGGCGACCATCGTGGTCTACAATCGCAGCGCGCCCGACGCGATCGCGCTCGCCTATTTCTACGCCAAGGCGCGACAGATCCCCGACGATCACCTCGTCGGCCTCGAGTGCTCGACAGAAGAAGAAATCAGCCGCGAGGAATACGACACGGCGATTGCGGAACCACTCCGCAAGACCTTCAGCGATCGCAATTGGTGGACGCTGCGGCCCGACCAGAAAGACCCTCCAGCGGTCCGCTCGAACGGTATTCGCTTCGTCGCCCTGATTCGCGGCGTGCCGTTGAAAATCCGCGCGACGACCGAGTATCCTGGCGACGAAAAAGAGCCCAACAAACAGACCGATCAAAACAACGCGTCAGTCGATTCGGAACTGGCGACGCTGGCATTTTTCTCGCGTCAAATCTCTGGCCCGGCAAACAATCCCTATTTCCAGAGCTTCCGCCCGATTCTCGAGCTCGAGGGGATGCCGATCATGCTCGTCTGCCGGCTCGACGCACCGACTCCGGAGATCGTTAGGCGAATGATCAGTGACGGTATCGCGGCGGAAAAATCGGGACTCTGGGGACGGGCCTACGTGGATGGCGCAAACAACACGGCAGGCGGCCTGGCCGACGGCGATCAATGGCTAAAGAGCGTGGTCAAGGACCTGCGGCAGGTGGGTATACCGACGGTTTACAATACTGATTCCGCTCTCTTTCCGGCCGGATTTCCGATGAACGATTGCGCTCTCTACTACGGTTGGTACGCCGGGGATGTGACGGGTCCGTTCACCGAGCAGGGATTTGCCTTCATCCCCGGCGCGGTCGCGGTCCACATTCATTCCTTCAGCGCCAACACCCTGCGCTCGCCCACCGCCAACTGGGTGGCGCCTCTCCTGAGCAAAGGGGCGGCCGCGTCGTTAGGCAACGTTTACGAGCCGTATCTCCAGTTCACCGCCCATCTCGACATTTTCAACGACCGGCTGCTGCACGGTTTCACTTTCGCGGAGAGCGCCTATATGTCGCAGCGCGCTATTTCCTGGATGACTGTCGCCGTCGGCGACCCGCTTTACCGGCCCTACGCTTCCTGGCTCCAAATCGACATAAAGCGCGAGAAAGCACCGCAGAGCGACTGGCGGAGCTATCATGATTTCGCAGTAAAGAACGGCGGAGGAGCTAACTATCTGTCTGCAGCACACAAGGCGGCGGCTCGCGCGCGGAACGGGCCGATGATGGAAGATCTTGCCTTACAAGAAAAAGAGGATCGGCGTTTTTCGTCCGCGCTCAGCGATCTGCAACAGGCGCGCTCGCTTTACAAAGAGCCTGACGACATTTTGCGCACGATTGTGGAGCAAGCAGACACGCTAACCGAGGCCGGAAACAAGAAGGCGGCCCTCAAGCTGATCCGAAACGTGTCGCCACCCGCGCCGGATGCGCCGGCTATCGGGCTGCTGCGCAAGATGGAGCAGGAGCTGAATCCGCCTCCACCTGCGCCGCAGCCATCGCCCGGAAGGTAGCGCGAGCTTCCAGCTTGCAGCCTAACGAACCGCAAGCTGGAAGCTTGCGCTACCCTAAGGCTGCGATCGCGCGACCGGTGCCGGCCGCCGCGACTCGAGGCGGAAGATGGTTTCGCATTCCTTCATCAACTCGAGGTTATCGCGCGCGATCGTTTCCAGGCAAGTCGGATCGGTTTTCAAAAGCGCGACCTGTTTCGTCTGCCGGACGAGCAGCGTCTGTTGCTCGTTCAACTGCGCCTGAAGTTGCTCCATCTCCGCGCGGTTTTGCTGCAGCCTCTTATAGGGCGGCAGGAAGAAACTGATGATGAGCAGCCAGACGGCGATGAAAAGCAGCACGCGCAGGATATGGGTCATCTGTTGCCAGAGGGTGGCTTCGCGTCGCGCCCTTAACTCGCCGTAACCCGTCCCGGCCACTAG
>JBPCLI010000077.1:0-32950 GCA_051003415.1 Chthoniobacterales bacterium
CCGGCGCTGTCTTTGTCCTCCAGGCGATCATCTCGGCGTTCTTCGCCATCCTTTTCCTTCAATCGGGTATCGACAAAATTATCGACCGGAAGGGAAACCTAAGTTGGCTCACAGGCCACTTCGCGAAAAGCCCGCTCGCGGGAACTGTCCCGCTCCTCCTCGGCGTCATCACGGTCATGGAGCTGGCCACCGGAGCCTTGAGCGCGGTGGGGTGCGTTTTGGTCCTGATACGCCGCGATTCCACGATTGCATTTTATGGAGTCGCCCTCGCCGGGCTGACGCTGCTGGCGCTTTTTTTTGGTCAGCGCATGGCCAAGGAATGCTCGTGCCTTATTTTCTGGTCGTGATCGCGGGCCTCATTTGGCTGGGACAAACTTGAAGCGAAATCGGGTCCTGACGTTGCTGGCGGCTGTCTCTTGCGCGAGCGCGCCTTTTGCCGCGGCGGCATCTGTCGCTCCGCCGCCCGAAGGGAAGCTTTACCAAGGTTTCTTCTTCAGCGCTCCGACCGGGAAGCGATGACGCCAATGAGCACAACGTCAGCGCCGCCGATGTGGCGCAGTTTGAAAAGGCGGTCGGGACATCAAACTGCCCGCGTCTATTTGCGAAGCGGTGGGCACGACTGGTTTGTTTACGCGACGCCGACGGGAACCGCCGAGAAGATTTTCCTTGCACTTTCTCCCGCAATTCAGAAGCATCTCCGGCAGTTCCGCACCGATGACCACCCAACTATGAAAGCGTTATTGTGCAGCTTGGCAACGACAATCAGTCTGGCGTCCGGCAGCCTCGCATGGGCTGATGCGAAAACTCAAGTGATCACCGGGCGGGTCGTTGAGCTAGATGACGTAGCGATCGTTGTCCAGAGTGGGAAGAAACGATTGGAGATAAACTCTCAGGATACCAAATACGCCGGGGTGCCGAAAGTCGGAGATACCGTAACGGTGTATTACACGGGATGGCATCACGTCGCCATCGCGGACCCCGAGTATGTGGCGAGCAAGATCGAAGTTACAGCAAAAGCTGTCGGAGTCACCAAGCCATTAGAGAAAACTGTCCAGGTTCCTGGCGAAAACGTTGTCATCGGTACGGTGGTGCATGTCAGAAACGGCTACATAGATATTCCCAGTTTTGGACAAATTAGGATCCACGCGGAGGATCACCTTTATCAACCAAAAGTGGGCGATAAAGTGAAGGTGCGTTATCATCTTTGTGGGAAGGTGGATGTTTGTGCCGATAAGATTGAGAAGCTCGACAAATAAAGTCATGAAGACAAACCTCCGTCTGGTTAGTCTTTTTATTCTGAGAACCAGCCTGGCGGCAATCGCCAGCGAAAAGATGTCCGATGCGAACGCGAGAGGGCTTACCGAATACGGCGCTGCAGAAGCGAAAACCACATTGGCGAAACGGCCACTGTTGTCGGCAAAGTTGACTGCATCGAGCACGGGCGCCGGCACATCGACCTCGAGATTGGCGGCTGCCTGCCGAAGACACTTCTTCTGGTTGCCGTGCCCAACGACGTCCGCTGAGCCGGATTTCGATGGCGGCCAACTGCGTGGAGTGACGATTGCGATAACATGATGCGCGTTCAAGCTTATTCCGCTCGCGCTGAGGCGGAGGAGGCGAAGGGCGATTTCATTTCGGCGCTCAAAGACTACCAAGCCATGACTAAAAATAGTCCTCACATCTCTGCGTTTTGGAGAGACAAGATTAAACACGTTGAGGAAGAGGCTCTGCGACAGAATCAATAGCGAAGACTTTCGGAGCAATAAATGAGGCCGGAGGCAACGAACCTGAGGACCGCGAGTCGGAAGCGATGCGCTGGTTTCGAAGGGCCGCTGAGACAGTTTGTGAAAGGCCACGCAAGTAACCTCAACGCCTGGCCGTGTTTGGCATCCCTTTCTCCAGAGCCTTCTGCCGGACGAAGCATCTGAGTCATGAATCCGCATCCAGAGGATGGCGCTAAGGAAAGAGAGAACTCAACGTCCGCTCAACCAATTCCAGTGCTAGACACTAAAACTTCGGAACCTTCGTCCCCAAATCGGAGAATGCTTCTCACAAAACTGAGAATCGCGGCCCACATCTTGGGAAAAGAAGTTTATCGGGAGAAATTGAAATGGTTTGACCTGCGGCAGGCTGATTACCGGACCGGCAAGAAGGCCTACGACGGCGGCCTGGTTTCTGGCCAGACTCAGCTTGTTTCAGAGCTGGATCGTCTTTGCGCCCGACTAGCCGAACTGCGTCAAAGAAAAACGCTACCGGCGACTTCCTTTGCTGACAAGGCCAGATCATGGGGTAAGGCGTTGATTGATGCAACGCAAATCGGAGCTTTCCAAATATCTCATCGCCGCGCTATAAATCGGCTCGGCGCCAACATTCGGCAGGGCGGTAGCACTACTTCTTTAGAGGAGGAACAACAGGCCGCCCGTAAGGTTGCAGAACAAATCCGGACGGTGGAGACAGACATTAAAGCTCTGGCTTCGCGCACCTATCCGTGGGCGCGGCGGCCGCTGTTGCTGGCCAGCCTGCTCGTTCTCCTTCCTGCGCTCGGTCTGGCATGGTTGAGTGCTCAAAATTATCAGGCCCCTTCGAAGGCCGATTATTTTTCGGATAAACATCTCAACGGAGTTGAAGCGCAATCACGGGAGTTTTCCGAGCGAATGAAAAAGATGGGGACGGAAATGCATGCCAAGGAAGACGAGGCCACGCGGCAGCGAATCGCTGCCGCTCAACGCACTTACAAGGAGCAAACTGATCGCCAAGGGGTCGAGCAAGAGAGACTCTTACGGGAACGTGAGGAAGCCGATCGCGTTAGGAAAGCGAAAGAGACTGAACTGCGAAAGGCCGCCGACGAAAAACGCATAGAAGATGAGCGGGTTGCTGCTGAGAAGGAGAGCGGAGAGAGAGCCAAACGAGATCATGAGGCGCAACTTGAGCGAGAACGTGAGGACGCCGAAATCGCGCGTAGCGAAGCAGAGAAGAAAAATCGGGAAGCGGAACAAGCTAAAGTAGAACGCGAACGAGTTGAGCGCGAAGCGCGAAGCCGTGAGCAGCTAGCAGAAGAGAAAAAGAAAGAGGACGACCGGGTCGCAGCCGAGGCCGAAGACAAAAAGCGCGCGGAGGAGGAGAAAGCCAAGCGTGAACTGACGGCCTTTCGCGAGCGAGTGAAAGAAATGCTATTAACAAAAGCGCGCCTAAAAGTTGTTTGCAGCATGCCGCGACGAATGGGTCAAGAAGGCAATCTCTGCAGAGGCAGAAATGGCAGTTTGTATGGGTTTGCCGCTGACGCCTTCACCAATCGCCAAGTATTCAAAATCGATAGTGACGGCACGGTAACGACCGTCTTTGCCTGGCAATCTGGCGGCTTGGCAGATCGAGGAGATCCCGACCGCTCGGCGGGACTCGTCGTCGACGATGACGGGAACCTTTACGGGACAACGAGTTACGGGCCAAACAACGGAGGGATTTACCGAGTACAGCCAACAGGCATTTACACGGTTATCCACCGTTTTAGCGGCCGTGAAGGCAAAGATCCCCAAGGCGGACTATGCCGAGGGCGAGATGGCAATTTCTACGGCGTCACCCGCTCGGGTGGAACGGCTGACGGGGGCACTCTTTTCAGAATTACGCCAGCGGGGACATTTACGACTCTGCACAATTTCACCCCGGGCACGGATGACGGGCATACACCGGAAGGAGGTCTACTGCAGGCGCAGAATGGAAGCTTCTACGGAACCACTTCCACAGGCGGAACCCATGGGAAACGAATCACGATGACCACAAAATCTGGCACGCGCTACGGCTCGGAGGAGAGCGAAGGCACGATCAATGACGGGACGGTCTACAGAATAACCACTACCGGGGAGTTATCGATTGTGCACCGATTTAATCAGCGAGCTTGGGGAAGCTACAATTCTGAAGAAGGCGGTCGCCCTGCGGGTCGGTTGGCCCAGGATACCGAAGGCAACTTGTATGGCGCGACCTCAACGGGAGGCAAGAACGGTCACGGCACCCTCTTCAAGATGACAGAACAGGGCGCCTTAAAGGTGCTCTTCGCCTTCGATGAGTTTGGCCCCGTCATCGGAGGCCTCATCATGTCAACTGATCACAATCTCTACGGTATAACGACCGGCACGGCGATCCTAAAAGTCGAAGGCGGCGGACGTATCACCAGCACCGCGCTTTGGAACGGCGGTCGGTCTGGATGGTTCCCCTTCGAAGATCCTCTACTGCCTGTCAGCGCTCTCGTGCCAGGCGCAGATGGCCGACTCTACGGCTTGACCGCGCGCGGCGGCGAGGAAGGCGGAGGCGTTTTCTTTCAATTCGATCCTTCCGATAACTTTGCCCCTTCGGAACAGGAAAGGCATAAGGCAAACGAAATCGCTGCCCGAATCACGCCTCCAGAGCGTCGCCGATCTGCAAAAGATATTGTGACCGAATTTGCGGGCAACATATTTAAGGCGATGGCGGAAGCGGAAGCCGCCAATCAGGCGGATTCTCAACGCATGGTCGCGGGCAGCGGTGGCTACAAGATGCTGTGCCCCAAATGCCATGGCTCTAAAAAGATTTGGCAGAACACTTATAATTCTAGCTGGAACCCCTACGAGCACGGCTCGTATGAACATAGTCTTTACGAGAGTGGCCGGAGCAGCACCGACATGACGAATTGCGACATGTGTGGCGGCACAGGTGTCGTTGCTGCAAGATAGATCCGAACGATACCAATGAAAACGATTCTTATGGTTACCATCGCCTGCTTCGCTGCTAACACCTCCCTCTCGCAGCGGATGCAGGCTCGACACTTTCTCATGGCCGCTGCGCCAAAGATAACAAACTAACGTATGTATGATAAAATACTCTTACGCCACGCTTTATCTTATATCATCATGGAAGCTAATAAACAAATCCTATCGTCTTATACTCACCTTCCCGGTTTGCCTATTTCCCGAAATCAATAAAACACAATGAAATCTAACATACACGCCGGAATTTACACTCTTGAACCGACTTCACACCGTCCACTAGTATGTCAACTCTCCGTTCCGTACCGCTCCCGTCCTAGCTCGGGCCGATCGTCTACACACCGCCCCCCCACCTACGCCAGGACATTCAACAACACCCTGCGTCTCGCTAAGGCAATTTTCGTCATGTCCGCGATAGTTTGCACCTCTAGGGCGGGGAGCGGCGACATCACTCAAACCGTCAAAACAGCGCGGTTTGCCAATCCCACTGGCTTGGCTCTGGACAGGAAGGGTAATCTGTATGTGGCGGACAGCACCCACGGGATCATCCGGAAGATCACGCCTGCCGGAGAGGTGAGCACACTCGCGGGGAGGGATCGGGATCGTGGCAACTACCCTGACGGAACCGGTAATCAGGCGACATTCGATTCTCCGACCTACCTTGCCATCGACGGCGCCGACAATCTCTACACGGGCAAGCTGTTCGGCGATAGGATTCGCAAAATCACTCCGGCTGGGGTTGTCACCACTCTAGCAGCGAAACCTCGTGAGCTACATGGAATTGCCATTGACCACGCAGGAAGCCTCTACTTCGTAGACGAGAACTGCGTTCGTAAGGTTTCCCCGGAGGGGAAACTAAAAACAATAGTCGGTGCCCCGCAACCCGAAGAGTCCGGTCCAGCACCCGGGAGTGTTTCGCCATTCCAACATCTCGGTGGTGTGGCGATCGATAGCGCGGGCAATGTCTTTGTCACAGATGGTTATACGATTCGCAAGGTAACTCCTTCAGGTGAGATATCCACTGTCGCCGGCGCAAGCGGCAAAAGCGGCTATGTCGATGCAACCGGAAGCGCAGCGCGCTTTTACGATCCTACGAATCTCACTTTTGATGGAACAGACGATCTCTATGTGGCGGACAAAAGAACTGTCCGCAAGATCACACCCGACGGGGTAGTAAGTACTGTGGCCGGTAAGCCAACACTTGGCGCGTACAACAAAGGAGGTTTTGAATGGGTATCTGGCATAGCGCTAGATAAGGCTGGCAATATTTATGTGGCCGACTCGAATGCCGCCCTCATTCGCACAATAACGTCCGACGGAGCGGTGAACACCTTGGCGGGAAAATACAAAGACACCGATGAATAATTTGTTTGACATTATTCGACTTGTCGGAGCCTCTAATCGGCACCCCCTTAGCTCCTTTATGAGAAAATACTTGATCGTATACAATACCCCACAACTCAGAATAGCTCGCTCGGTCGCTGCGCTAGTACTCGTACTAAGTTCTAGCGCTTCCTCGTTATCATTCGCGAGCCAAGATCCCGCCGAAAGCGTGCATCACGCCTCCATCGGCACCGCGAACTTGGAGAGTGGGACGGCCGCTGCCGAGGAGTTGCCCGAATACACTGCTTGGGAAGCAAAAGATCACATCGGCGAGGAAGCGATCATTAGCGGCAGAGTGCTTTGGGTTGATGACTACCGTACTCTCTACGTTTTTTTGTTTGGTGCCCATTCTGAGTCGGGACCACCATCGTTTCGCGTTGGTCTGAAAGAGGACGAGGCGGCGGCAAAGTTTCCCGCTGGCAAACTGATCAACCAAATAGTCTCGATATCTGGTACCGTTGTTGACGCGGGCGGTCCTAGGATCAATGTCGCATCGAGGGTACAGATAATGACCGAGAGAAAGTACAACCTTGACGCGTTGGATGCGGCGCTCACTCGTGCCAGTCGAGCGCTGGCTGCGGATCCCGGTAATGCGAGTGCTTACTACGGGCGTGCCACGGTAGAAAACAAGAAAGCGGAAACGAAACCCTCAGATGAGTTATACCTAGCTGCCATCAAGGATTACAGGCGATCGATGGAGCTCGATCGCTCAAAAACGGGGGCGCTAATCCGTGTTGGCGATTGTTGTGCCGCGCTTCAGGATTACGAAGCCGCTCAGCGCGCTTACGACCAGGCGATTGATGCCTCACCAGAGGCGAAGAAACTGCTTGAGGATAGTCTTGCAAAAGAAAAAACGCGTTTGTGTTACGCAGCCATTGACGACCTGCAAAAACTTACCGCTTTTGAGCCGAAAAATGCCACTTTGTATTATCGTCAGGCAACTCTCTATCTCATGGATCAGGATTCCGAGGACGCGAATGCGAATTT
Source organism: Chthoniobacterales bacterium (assembly GCA_051003415.1). Taxonomy (GTDB): domain Bacteria; phylum Verrucomicrobiota; class Verrucomicrobiia; order Chthoniobacterales; family UBA10450; genus Palsa-1392. The sequence goes on from JBPCLI010000077.1 coordinate 7,107, forward strand.
TCGGATCGCTGCCGAGTTAGAGCCAACGAACCAAAAGTATGCCGATGCCGCCAGGCACCCGGTCGCTCCTTTTAAGCGACAAATGACTGTGGACGAAATGTTGGACGCGTTCACGAAAGGCGCGGTCGCGGTAGGAACGATCGCTGTTGGTGCCGCAGTGATGCACGACGCTCAAGTGGCCGGCGATGCCAAGACCCAGCGGGAAGGCGTCAATAAAATAATCGCGGAGAGCGAGGGGAGGAAAATGGAATGTCCGAAATGTCACGGAAAAGGACAATTTGTAGATTGGGGGCTTATTAACCGTGCAGATAATCCTAACTCGTACTCATACCTGCCCGGCTCGTCTTACCAAAACTTTGAAGAGTCACGCTACAACCAAATATCCCGAAAATGCGATAGATGTAATGGAAACGGTTGGATCTATAAGTGAACAAGTTTGAGATTAATGGCACACCCGTTTCCCGTTTGACATTCTTTCTCCGACTCTTTCGTCATACAAAAGGATCTCAGTCACAATTGGCCATAAGTAATGCCAGGTCTATGAAGCAGCCCGAGTCGCAGCCACTACAAGACGAAGCCAAGGCATACATGGAACGCCACGCCTGGACCGACGCGATAGCACTGCTACAGCGCGACATCGTTGAACATCCGTCAGATCCGTGGAGTCGGCTTTTTCTCGGAGGTTGCTATTTCAGACTCTTTGAATTTGATGCTGCCCTTGAACATTTTGAGGCGGCAGCTGCTCTTGCTCCGGGATACAGTGCGCCAATTCGCTCCCAAGCTGACGCGCATTGTGCCGCCGCAGCTTGGGAGCGAGGCGGAGAGTTATATTACATGTCCGACAGAATGAAGTCCGAGGAAGAATTAGCTCATAAGAATTGGCATTGGTGGAGGTCTAAAATAGCATGGACCTAGCCCAGGCGAAGAAGACTTCACCGGCATGAATGCCGACTCGCAAGACGCCGCTCAAAGCCACATTGACCTCTAACAGAACGAATATTGCGCGTCATAAGGCACCCGATCTAGCCGATCACCGCAGTTTTAGTCGACATTCCTGTCGGTCGGGTGACGTGAGGTGGGACGCAACGATTGTCAAATGCGCTCTAAGGATGCGCCGCGCACGGAGTTTCCTCAAGGGCAAGCGGCAGCAATGCAATTTCGGCTTCGCGGGTCTTTGTCTTTCCATCCGAGACCGTGATTTCCGGGAGCTTTGTTATTTGGACCTCGGATGGCTGGGATTTGAAATTCGTTCTGGTCACAGAAACGGTTTCCTTCTGGAGGACTCCGCAGTTGCTTGTGGATTCGAAGGCCTCATTGGTTTTCTCGAGCACGACGGTTTTTCGGTCGCTGTAGCTGTAGGAGAGCAAGAAGTCTCTAGAAGGCAGGGCGCGGAAGATCGGCCAGTGGGGCTCGGCGCCTGTAATGTTGCAGGCGGCTTTGACGTTTAAATCGAAATCGAGACGGATGAGACTGGCCCTCGAGTCCCCGGATCGAAGCGAAGGGCCAGGTTTTAGGAATGATACGTAGAACGAGGAATCGGACTCCTCTGCGTATATGGGACTACCGTCACCGTTCACTCTCACTTGTCTCTCGATATCTCCGGTTTGATAGTTTAGCGCTAAAAGATAAGAGGTAGGTTTACCTGAAAGATAGTTTCCTCCGTACGCCATCAGATAAGGTCTGGTGAATTGAAGGGGCGCCCAGCCGGAACTCGCATTGTGCACCCCCAGGCTCTGCAGGCCGGCAATACTCGTCGCCCATTTTACCTCTCCCTCTTTGTCAACCTTGACGAGTAGACCGGCCTTGGCATTCGGAACATAACCTGCGTTAAAGATAATAGCTCCGTCAGCAGCGAAATGAGGTTCGACCTCAAAATCAGAATAGCCAATTGCATAACTATTCGCCCACTTCACCTTCCCGTCGTTATTGAGCCGCACTATTGCCACGCCCGAAACCGAGGCTGTGGTGGCTCGCAATGGGCGACGCAGGAACAGGTAGTATCCGCTGTGGTCAGCCAGGCGGGTAAGATAGGCGCTGTCGAGTATCAGAGACCCTTGCTCCTCGTCGATGAATGGAAAGGTGTAAGTTTTGTCCCAAAGCAGCTGGAGGTCGCCCGAAATGAGGAAGACGTGGACGCTATTGCGGTCGGACTGCACGAGGGAGATTTGGAGATCGAAATCCTTCCCCGCGTCGGAGTGCCATTGTACGCAGGGCATATTGCGCGTCGAAGGAGCAGCAGCGAATTGGATGGATTCTTTTTTGCGCAGAGTCAGGGGATCAAATTTGCCAACCCGAAATGTACCATCCTTTCGCAAGCCACCCAGCCAAACGGAATTGCCATCGGTGGTGAGCGGAAAGAGCGAACCTGCGTCGGGCTCCTCCGGCGCGCGCACGGACCAGAGCACGGAGCCGTCGGGGTTGATACATGCCATCCAAGCTGGGGGTGGAACGTACGGAGACATTTGCTGAAGCGCTCGCAGAATTTCTCTCGCGTGCACCCTGGTATGGCCAGTCTTTGACTGCGACCCGGAAGGTGACACTCCTGCGGGCTGATGACTCTTTGAGATAGACGCATCTCCCTCTAGAATCATTCGGCCATCGGGGAGGGTCTTCTCAAATGCTCCGTAGACGGACTGTATGTCCTGAGATTTCACGCTGTATTCATTGGCGAACGCGGGCTTCCCAATCTGAGAGTTTAAAGGGTTGGCCGGCGCCAGAGCCGCAGCCGCCAGAGTGGTTCTTAGCAATTGCGAGTGAAGTGTCTTGCAAATGGATATCATGATCTTGTGTTTCTCCTTTGATCTGAATCAGGCCTTTGGCGCGAGGGAAGTGACGATTTGTTCGAAGCGCGGATCGCCGCGGAGCGGATCCCACAGGGGGTTGAGGCGAAAATCGCCGTAGCTTCCGTCGCCCGGTTTACTGAGAATCCGTTTCAATTGCTGGATGGCGAGATCTTTCTCTCCGCACCAAGTATAGATAGCGGCGAGATTAGTCATCAACATGGAGCCATTAACCGAATCCTTCGCCATCGGGAGTAACTCGATCGCGCGGCGACCCTCGCGCATCGCGTCTTCCTCGCGGCCGAGACCGGCATCGATCAACCCGAGAATGGCAAGAGGCGGGCCGAAATCGGGTTGCTTGTGGACTGCCAGTTCTTGTTCCGCTCGAGCCTGAGTCAAGGCTTCGCGGGCTGCGTCATCATCTCCGCGAACACGCGCGGCCAACGCTTCAAACCACGCATGTCGAAATACCATCGCGTTACTGCCGCCACCATCCTTCGAGACAGAAGCCAGGGCTAGCCTCGCTTCCGCTGGGTCACGCTCGAAGAGGGCAAGCTGAAACCAATCGGTGGCAATATCTTCGGCCGACTGTGGATTTTTGGATAGAAAGGCGTGGATGGCTTCATGATACTTTCGCAAGTCCCCGCGCCATTGCACTTCAACGAAGCCGCGGATAATGGGCATTTCCGCGTTACCCGGGGCTAGCTCCAGAGCCCGATCAAATGCGCCGGCCTCGTCGGCATAGCGGCGGAGGAAATCGTAGGTGACGCCGCTCTGCTGTAGGAGACCGACGTTTCGGGGGTCTAGCTGTAAGGCTCTTTCATAGTGGCGAATCGATTCCTCCCAATGCCCTTGCCGACGCGCAACAGCCGCAGTCAGTGCGAGCGCCTCGGAGCTGTTCGGGAGGAGGGCGGTCGCAGTTTCCAATTCTGCCAACGCGCCGCTGTAATCGAGATGACAGCGGTATAAGTACTCGGCTCGAACCAGGTGTGTCTCGCCAGCGTCAGGTCGCAAGCGCGCGGCGCTATCTACAGCCGATCCAAAGAGCGAACATCGAGCAGGAGTATGGTCGTAGCCAAAAAAGTAGAGTTGGCCATGCGCGGCGGCTAACTGGCAATAGGCGAGAAAGAAATTTGGGTCGCGGGCCACCGCCTGCTCAAGAAGCGAAATGGCGCGCCTCCAGTCGCCTTCTTGCGCGCTCTCCGCTGAGGCACTCCACACGATTTTTCTGGCTTGCGTGTAAAGCCCAAATGCATCCAGGTCAGTCGTCGGCTGCCGGTCGTTTTCTGCCTTCACTTCCGGTGAAAGCTTGGCTCGCAACTGGTCGGCTATGGTCTCGGCAATTTCGCTCTGGATAGCGAGCAAATCGCTTACGTCGCGGTCGTAAGAATGGGCCCAGAGATGCGCATCGGTTCGCGCGTCGATGAGCTGAGCGTTTACCCGCACCTTGCTGCCAGAACGCTGCACGGTGCCCTCGAGCAAATGCGCCACCCCCAGAGCCTGGCCAATCGCCCGCACGTTGCGCGCGCCTTCCCCCTTATATTGCATGACCGAGGTGCGGCTGATCACTTTCAAGTCCGCCACCCGCGCGAGGTCCGTCAGAATCTCATCCTGGACACCGTCGGCAAAGAACGCGTTTTCGGGATTCGCACTCAGACTCTGGAACGGGAGGACGGCAATCGACTTCGCGGGAATGGTCGCCACCGCTAAGGGCGAATCCACGACCGGCGGGGTAGGCTTGGGCCGGGCCGCGCGAAAGAGCGACATGCCAACCGCGAGAGAGGCTAGAATAGCGATGACGGCGACAAATTTTCTGCCCGTACGGCGCGTCACGGGCTTACCGTCAGCCTTGCTTCCGGTGGGCTTGATTCCTTCCGGGGTGAGTTCAAAGGCCCAGGACAAAACCAAAGCCAGAGGAAAGCCAACAATCAGAATGAGAAGGACCCAACGAATAGCCCAGTTCGGGATCTCGAAGAATGGAAAGGTCTGAGTGACAATCTGAATCAAGAGCCAGCTCACGACCGCGTAGGCAACCGCGACGCTGTAGACTTTTCGCCGCTTGAGTTCGGTCAGAAATTGTTGGAGATTCACCGAGGTTCGCCGGGCGTTTTCGTTCGCGGCCACTTGGCAGAGACGGTTCTACTCGGTGCATCGACACTCGGCAAGCGGAACCCGGTCCCCGTCCCCCTGCGGTTTGGATGGCGGGAGCAATGCGGTCAAAAGCGTTCCTCACCGAAAATCCTTGAGTGCAATTTCACCAGCAGTCATGGTCACTCAATTATGAAAATATTCGGGTGTATTTTGGCAGCGTTGGTCAGCGTGGCGCTAAGTGGGACCGCGGTCACAGCCGGCGCTACGGATGAAGATCACCAGGTTACCGGCACGGTTTTGGAGTTAAATCCTGGAGATGCAGTCCTCGACACGGGGAAGGGGCCCGGAAACCCCTTCTATATCGGATTGGGAAACAACTTGGCGTCCAAAATGAAAGTGGGACAAAAGGTGACGTTGCGATATGGCATCACACCACGAGGGAAAATGATTGCAGACAAGATCGTGACGAGTGGTAAGGCGGACAGAGGCTCGAATAAATAGACAAGACGATCAAGCACGAGTTCGGCGTCTTGAAGAGAAGGTTGGAATCGCGCATCGAATTAAACGGCGGATCGAGGTAAATCAGATCGACCGTCCTTCGCGGTATGCTCGCGCAGCACCTGCAAGTTGTCGACGTCGTAGAGATACTTTCCGGATGCGGACTTTTTCTCTCATCCGCGATTGTGGTCAGAAGTCGAGGATCGGCTCTCCCAAAAAAGACCGCCCGAACCGAGGGAGCCGTTTTGTGGATCAGGGCACAGAGTTCATGACAATCCACCCAACGCCAAAATAGGTAAACGACGGTTCGGTTCCCGAGGTGGACCCGATGCCAGTGGTGGGCGTCCGTAGCCTCATCCTGCGGCAGAGAAGTGAAACGCTCATCGAAGAATACGGCATTGCCCCCTCCCTCAGGGGCCGCGTCGATCTACTCCGTCTTTATCCACCATTTTGTCCACCGGCGGAAAATTTTCGGAGCATTTGAGGCAACTTAGGACTCTCCGTGGGTTTCCGTTTTCCCTTGTAAAAGCTCGTTAGATCAATTGGGAGAAAATGGGAATATTTGATCCAAACTCCTTGGCAAGGAGGTGCTCTACCACTGAGCTATACCCGCAGCCCGCCGAATTTGGCGGACAGCAATAATGTCCAGTGGCCCCGGGCGCGCAAGGTCTATTTGGACCACGCTTCCGAGGTGCGCACAGGGCGCTTTGCGAACGCGGGTTTGACCGCTAGAATCGCCCCATGCTGACTTTCCATTCTTCGACCGGCGCTGTCTTTGTCCTCCAGGCGATCATCTCGGCGTTCTTCGCCATCCTTTTCCTTCAATCGGGTATCGACAAAATTATCGACCGGAAGGGAAACCTAAGTTGGCTCACAGGCCACTTTGCGAAAAGCCCGCTCGCGGGAGCTGTCCCGCTCCTCCTCGGCGTCATCACGGCCATGGAGCTGGCCACCGGAGCATTGAGCGCGGTGGGGTGCGTTTTGGTCCTGATACGCCACGATTCCATGATTGCATTTTATGGAGTCGTCCTCGCCGGGCTGACGCTGCTGGCGCTTTTTTTTGGTCAGCGAATGGCCAAGGAATATCCCGGAGCAGCGTCGCTCGTGCCTTATTTTCTGGTCGTGATCGCGGGCCTCATTTGGCTGGGACAAACTTGAACCGAAATCGGGTCCTGACGTTGCTGGCGGCTGTCTCTTGCGCGAGCGCGCCTTTTGCCGCGGCGGCATCTGTCGCTCCGCCGCCCGCAGGGAAGCTTTACCAAGGTTTCTTCTTCAGCGCTCCGACGCCGGGAAGCGATGACGCCAATGAGCACAACGTCAGCGCCGCCGATGTGGCGCAGTTTGAAGAGGCGATCGGGAAGAAGACCGCCTGGATTTATTTTTCGGACAATTGGTTTGAATCACGCGCTTTTCCAACGGAAATGTGCACCTGGATTCGCTCGTTAGGTAAGGTTCCTTATCTTCGCCTGATGCTGCGCTCCGATCTCGACCAGAAAAAGGCCGAGAAGGAATTTACCCTCGCAAAAATCTGTGCCGGGGCTTTTGACGATGATTTGAGGCACTGGGCCGAAAGTGCCAAGACTTTTCGCCATCCTCTGCTGGTCGAGTGGGGCACCGAGCCTAACGGTGACTGGTTTTCCTGGAATGGAAAATGGCATGGTCACGCGGCGGGTCCGGCCCTCCACGTGCAGGCTTATCGGCATATCGTCGATACGATGCGCGCGGCGGGCGCCGGCAACCTGCAGTGGGTCTGGCACGTGAACTGGGATGATGATCCCGAGACGCGTTGGAACCGGCTGGAGAATTATTTTCCGGGCTCTGACTACTGTGCCTGGCTGGCGCTGAGCGCTTACGGACCGCTCACTTCGCGCACTCATGAAGTGCAGAGTTTTCGCGAGGAGATCGATCACGCTTACCCGCGCCTAACGAAACTCGCGCCGGGCAAGCCGATCATCGTGGCGGAATTCGGGTGCGACATTCATCATCACGGGGTGACCGCGCCGCGTTGGGCGCGCGCAGCGCTAGAGGATCTTTTTGTCGGGCGCTGGCCGGCGATCGTTGGCTTCTGCTGGTGGAACGAGAGCTGGGAAAATGACGACGTTGCGGCGCACAATTCCGACCTCAATGTCCTGCACGACCCGGCCCTAACCGCGGTCTTTCGAGATGAACTGCAAAAAAACGGCGAGCGCCTGCAGGAAAGTCCGTTGATCGAAGGGCAACGTTAGGCGGGCAGCCTTTGCTAATTTGTGGCGAGCGTCCGATGATTTCGGATGGTTCAGGTTTCGATCGATTACACTGGAAGGCTGCATTGCGGCGCGATACACGGGCCTTCCGGCACGACTCTCGCGACTGACGCGCCGCTCGATAACCAGGGGAAAGGCGAGTCGTTTTCCCCGACCGACCTGGTCGCAACCGCGCTCGGGACCTGCATCGCCACCACGATGGCGATCGTGGCCGAACGGAACCAAGTGGAATTGAAGGGAATGACCGTCCAGGTGCGCAAGGAAATGGCCGACGCCCCGAGGCGAATTGCTCGCCTAACGATCGACGTGCATGTCCCGCTGCCGGCCGATCATCCGCAGCGCGAACTGCTCGAGAAAACGGCGTTAAGTTGTCCGGTTCACCGCAGTCTCGCAGCGGAGATGGAACGACCGACCGAGTTTTTCTGGGAAGGCTAACGTCGCGGCAGGCAGTATTACTACTGCCCGAGCACCCAGGCGAAGATCAACGGCGCACAAATCGTGGCGTCGCTTTCGACGACGAACTTCGGAGTTGAGGCCGCGAGCTTGCCCCAGGTGATTTTTTCGTTTGGCACCGCGCCAGAATAGCTGCCGTAGCTCGTCGTCGAATCGCTGATCTGGCAGAAGTAACCCCACAGCGGTACCGAGGTGCGCTCCAGATCCTGGTGCAACATCGGGACGACGCAGATCGGGAAATCGCCGGCAATGCCACCGCCGATCTGGAAGAAGCCAATCGAGCCCTCCCGGTTGCGCAGCTTCTTCGCGTTCTTCGTGTAGTAATTCGCGAGCCAGGTCATGTATTCGATGCCGGTGCGCACGGTATGCACGTTCTTCACGTCGCCACGGATCACCGCCGCCGCATACATGTTGCCGAGGGTCGCATCCTCCCAGCCGGGCACGACGATGGGCAGATTTTTTTCGCAGGCCGCCATCATCCAGGAATGCTTCGGATCGATCTGAAAGCTCTTCTTCATCTTCCCGCCACGAAGAATTTTATACATGAACTCGTGCGGAAAATAGTGTTCTCCCGCGCGATCGGCCGCGGTCCACTCCTCGAGCACCGCCTTCTCGATCCGCCTCATCGCTTCCATCTCCGGGATGCACGTGTCGGTCACGCGGTTCATGTGTTTGGAAAGCAATTGCTCTTCGTTCTGCGGTGTGAGTTCCCGGTAGTGCGGTACTCGCTCGTAGTGGTCGTGCGCGACGAGATTGAAAATATCCTCTTCGAGGTTCGCACCGGTGCAGACGATCAGGTGCACCTTGTCTCGACGGATCATCTCCGCCAACGAAATGCCGAGCTCTGCCGTAGACATCGCGCCCGCAAGCGTTACCAGCATCTTCCCGCCGGCGGCGAGATGCGTCTCATACCCCTTCGCCGCGTCGAGCAACGCGGCGGCGTTGAAGTGGCGATAATTCCGCGCGATGAACTTCGAGATCTGACCTTTTTTGGCCGCGAGCGCGGCATTGATCTCTTCTGGGCTTTTTGAGCTTCGTTTGGCTTTCATTGCAAGGGCAACTTTGGTCAGGCGGGATAAAGCCAGCGCATGTAATCCGCGACCCCGGCCTCGAGCGAGAACTGCGGCTCGTAGCCTAACGAATTCCGCACGTTCGTGAGATCGGCTTCGGTGTGGTTCTGATAATGGGCGTGCGGGTTGTCGAAATATTCCGGCTCGAAGTGCGTGCCTAACGTCTCGTTGAGGATCGCAATCAACTCGTTGAAGGACCGCGCCTGCCCGGATCCGAGGTTGTAGATCCCGCTCTCCTTTGCCTCCATCGCGCGGAGCGTTCCCTGCGCGATGTCCTTCACGTAGACGAAATCGCGTTTTTGTTCGCCGTGCTTGAAAATGCGCGGCTTTTTTCCGTCCCGCATTTGCCGCGAGAGATGCAAAATCATGCTCGCGGGCACGCCCTTGTGCGCTTCGCGCGGACCGTAAACGTTGAAATAACGCAGGCCGACGATCGTCCATTCCGGATTGTCCGAGGTGGCGCGGCGGGCGAGGTTGTCCATAATCACCTTCGAAAAAGCATAAACGTTGGCCGGAGCGGCTTCGTGAGTCTCCAGGTTCACCCCATTGGCCGCGCCGTAAGTTGCGGCGGAGGAGGCGTAAACGATGCGCGTCTTCGTTGGCCGCGCGTAACGAAGCAGCCGGCGGAAACTCTCGACGTTGTCGTGCACCTGCGGGAATTGGTCGTGCACCGTAGTGTCAGTAATCGATGCGAGATGGAAAATGCCGTCGAACTTTTCCGCGCCAAACTGCGAGTCCCAATCGAGCGCGGAGAGATCGGCCGCCACGAAATCGCCGCGATAACCGCGCAAGTTCTTGAACTCGCCCGAGCGAAAATCGTCGACCACCGTCAACCGCGCCGCCGGATATTTTTCCTGCAGAGCGAGGGTGAGGTTGGAGCCGATGAATCCGGCTCCACCGGTGACGAGGAAGTTGGTGTGTTTTGAGTTCACGACGTGTGGTTTGGAGGAAGGTGACAGACAAATCTTGGGCGCGGAAGCGCAAGCCGCTACTTGTCGCTCAGTTCTTTGCGAGTTTGATCAGTGGATCGGCGCGAGAAATCCCGTGTGAACCGGGAGCAGTTGCGCTGCTGTAACTGGAGACGACTTCCCATGAGCCAATCGTTAGGCTGTGGTTTGGACCACGACCGGCGGTGAAGGCGGGAAGAAGGTGTGCGTGATTCGTTAGGCGAACGCTAAAAACCAGGAGCCAGAATATTTGCCCGCTCCACCTCATTCGTGCCGCTGGAGCCAGGATCAGTCATCCCGGCGGCCGGAGTCACCGACTCCGGCTACAACAGAATTCGGCACGACAAAACTTCTTCGCAAAAAGAAGAATGAGAGTCGTGGAGGAGCCGCCGGCAGGTGACGAGTCCGCCTCTCAATTTATGGAGGTAACTTGTCATGAAGGGAATTTGGAAGTCAGGCGCGGGGTCGCCGCGAGTTCTGGGGAGCACGGGCTGTCAGCCCGTTCCCGTCTTGCTGCCAGCAAGATGGGTTTGCGCGCAGCGCAACAGATCGATTCAACGGGAAGCTTGCGCTTTTACACAGAGTGCGGCGTTTCCAAAATTCGCCGGTGCAGACTGCACCGGCCGACGGGCTGTCAGCCCGTGCTCCCCGGATGTCTGGCGCGTTGCTTTCCTAATATTGATACTTTCGTTAGGCGCGGCACGTGCCCAGGATGCCATCGCGCCGCCGTCGCCGGTCGAACTCGTGATTAGCGCGACGCGCCTTCCGACCCCGGAAGAAGAAACGCCGGCGAGCGTGACTGTGCTGACCGCGCAGGATTTCGAAGACATGCAGATCCAGCGCGTGGCCGATGCCTTGCGCGAGGTGCCCGGCCTCTCGGTCGTGCAGAGTGGCACCGCGGGCCAACTCACCTCCGTCTTCACCCGAGGTCTGCGGAGCGAACACACCCAGGTGCTGATCGACGGCGTGCCGATCAACCAGGGTCTGGCCGGTCTTTTCAATTTTGCCGACCTGACGATTGATAACATCGGCCGCATCGAGATCGTTCGCGGACCGCAAAGCACAGTTTATGGACCGCGCGCGCTCGCGGGCGTGATCCAAATTTTCACCAAACAGGGGAGCGAGACACCGGAGACGAGCGCGACGGTGGAAGCTGGAAGCTACAATAGCTTCCGCGAATCACTCGCCACTTCGGGGAAAGTCGGGCAAGTCGACTACTCGTTAGGCGGGAGCCGACTCGATACCGACAACGCCCGGGCGAATAACCAATACCGCCTTTGGAATTTCGTTGGCAACGTTGGCTGGTCGCCTAACGAAGAACTGCGCATTAGCAGTCTGTTTACGTACTCGCTCGCCGATACGGGGAACCCAAACACGATTTTCGATCCCAAGCCGGTTGATAATTTCCTGACCGAACGCTGGCTGATCGCGCCGCATCTCGATTGGAAACCATCCGAAGACTGGGAACACAAGTTGATCGTCGCCTACGACGAGGAGCGGCAAGTGAACGATCCGAACGAGGACGGCTTTGTCGGCCCAACCCGCGCGCTCTTCACTCGCCTAACGATCGACTATCAGAACGATTTTCGTCCGTGGAAATGGCTCACGCTTACCTCCGGTTTCTTCTACAGTCAGGTGAATGCCCGCCAGGAGCGGCCTTTTATCTCGCAGCTCTTCGGGCCGCAACCGACCTTCATCCACGACTTCACCGAAGAGCGGGCGATCTTCCTGCAGGCGAGCGCGGCGCCGCTGCCGGGATTGAATTTCGTGGCCGGCGGTCGTTACGATCATTTCAACCAGTTCGGCGGCGTCTGGACGTATCGTTTCGCGGGCAGCTACAAGATTTCACCGACGAACACCATCGTGCACGCCAGTGTCGCGAGCGGATTCAGTCCGCCGAGCAGCCAGGATAAGATTTTCGGAAACAACTTCGGGCTCGAGCCGGAAAAAGATTTGGGTTGGGAAGTCGGCGTCGAGCAACGGTTTTGGGATGATCGAGTGAAAATCGCGGCCACTTACTTTCACAACGACCTAACGAACCTGATCGGCTTCAATGGCTTGTTCGATACGCTCAACCTCGGCGCGGCTCGCACCCAGGGGTTGGAAGCGGAGGTGGAGCTGCGGCCAGTTAGCGATTTAGTTTTCTCCGCGAGTTACACCTATCTCGACGCGGAGAAAACTTCCGCCGCCGACATCACCCAACTACAGGGCGCGCGCTTGCCGCGACGGCCGCGGAATGAGTTCTACGTTTCGGCCTCCTACCTTTGGTGCGGGAAGCTGCGCACAACCGCGGAGGCAAAATTCGTCAACGCGCGCGAAGAATTGAATTTTGGCGGGCCGAATTTCGACATCGAAGATTATTCCTTCGCGAATTTCGCTGCCGAGTATGCCTGGAATTTACATCTCACGATCTTCGGGCGGGTCGACAACCTAACGAACGAGCATTATTCCGAAGTCTTCGGTTTTCCGGCGCTTGGGCGGGCGGCCTACGGCGGGGTGCGACTTTCTTTTTAAGCTTCGCCCTGTCGACCGGGCGGGTGTGGCTTGAAAGCCTGTCGCGCCACTGTTAATCGCTAGAGGTGGATCCATTACTCGCCGCTCTCCTTGGTCTCGTTCTCGGGGCGGCGCTCGTCGGGATCTTTTTCCTGCTCAGCCGGCGGCGGGAGTTGCTGCAACGTTTCGAGGCGCTCGAACGGGCGCAGGAGCGAGAGGAGCGGATTCTGCGCGAGGAAGGGGCGCGCAGCCGGGAAGAGGCGGCCCGGGCGGCCAAGGCGCAAAGGGAGGAATTGAACGAGTCGCTGCGATCGTTAGGCGAAACGAACCTGAAGTCCATCTCGGAGATCGGGAACATTCTCAAAAGCCAGCTCGAGACAGTCGCCACCCAAACCGGCAAGCTAACGGAATCGAACGCCGCCCGGTTGGAAAGTCTGCGCTCAGTGGTCGATGTGCGCCTGCAGCAATTGCAGGAAGACAACTCGCGTCAGATCGAAAAAATGCGTGCCACGGTGGATGAGAAGCTTCAGGGGACGCTGGAGAAGCGTCTCGGTGAATCGTTTCAAATGGTGAGTGAACGACTCGAGCGCGTGCATCAGGGTCTCGGTGCGATGCAGCAACTGGCGAGCGATGTCGGCGGGTTGCAGCGCGTCCTGACGAACGTGAAGACGCGCGGCGGCTGGGGCGAAGTGCAGCTAGGCACGCTCCTCGAGCAGGTGCTGACAACCGAGCAATTCGCGCGCAACGTCAAAACCCGGGAAGGGAGCGGCGAGATGGTCGATTTCGCGGTTCGGTTGCCGGGAGACGAGAACGGTGCGCCCGTCTGGTTGCCGATCGATGCGAAATTTCCAATCGAAGATTATCAGCGATTGATCGCAGCGCAGGAAACCGCCGATCTCATCGCGACCGAGGAGGCGATGAAGAATCTCGAGATGGCGCTCCGGAAAAGCGCCAAAGATATTTGCGCCAAATACATCAACCCGCCGCGCACGACTGATTTCGCCCTGATGTTCCTCCCGACCGAGGGCCTTTATGCAGAGGCGATCCGGCGGGTCGGACTGACCGAGCAGGTGCAGCGCGATTGCCGCGTTATCTTTGCCGGACCGACCACGCTGGCCGCGCTTCTCAATAGTTTGCAAATGGGCTTTCGAACCCTCGCGATTCAGAAGCGCTCGAGCGAGGTCTGGAACCTACTGGCATCGGTCAAAACGGAGTTTGGGAAATTCGGTGGAGCACTAGACGGGGTGAAAAAGAAGCTGCAGGAAGCTTCGAACAAAATCGATGAAGTCGATCAGCGTTCACGTGTCCTGAATAGGAAGCTGCGCGAGGTGGAAGGGTCGCCGAACCATCCGGAGCCAATGCTACCGGAATTGCTCGGGTTCGAAGAAGACGAGGAGGAATGAGCGCGTCCCTCTGGGGGGTGCGGGTCCGCGGGTGCAATGCCGGGAGAGCTGCGGCGCTTTCTCCCGCGTTTCGCAGAGCGAAACGTCTACAACACCGCACCCCACTTTGTCCGGTCCTTGAGCAGGATTTCGCGCAGCAGGCGAATGGGTGGCGCGCCGTGGTTCAGGATTTCGTTGTGAAATTTCTCGAGCGAGAAGTTTGCTCCCTCCTGGGCCTTGTAATCGTCGCGCAGTTTCAGGATCTGCAATTTGCCAAAGGTGTAATTGAGATAGCCCGGATCGAAGGTCCCGCGCATCGCTTCCGACATCGACGGCCTCTCTTCGTAGTAGCAGTTGTCGTGAAAAAACTTCGCGCCGTCGGCGAGCGACATCCCCTGCGTGTGCATCTTGATCGAAATACAGAGCCGACAGAGGCGGAGAAGCGCTTCGTCGGCCTGCGCCATCCTATATTTCGCGGCCCGGATCTTTTGTTCGGGCGTCGGATTCGGCACGCTTCCGAAACCTTCATCGAGCATCATTTTCTCGGTGTAGTGCGCCCAACCTTCGATAAACGCGTAGCTCCCGAAAATTTTTTCCACCTGTGTCGCCGGCGACGCGCTCAGGTGCAGAAACTGAACATAATGCCCGGGATAAGCCTCGTGGATGGAGACGACGTCGGCAGTGTAATAATTGAATGACGTCAGCCATTCGTTCTTTTGCTTTTCACTCCAACTGTCCTCGGTCGGTGTGACGTAGTAGTATGCCTGCGTCGCCTTCTTCTCGAATGGCCCGGGCGTGTCCATCGCGGCAAAGGTCGTCGCGCGATCGAACTGCGGAGTTTCCGTCACCGTCGCGCGGACGTCGGACGGGATCGCGACGATATGATGATCGATCACCCATTGCCGAATCTGATCGAGGTCTTTCGCGACGTCGGCGATCAACTCACCCGGTTTCGGATGTTCGTTCTGGATCTGCTTGAAAACTTCGATTGCCGGCTTTTTCGGGTCGATGATCCTGGCCGCATTCGCGAAAATCTGCTGCTCTTCCTTGAGCCGCTGCAGCCCAATGGCAAGCACCTTCTCCGGCGGCAGATCGACCAGTTCCGTGCCGGCGAGTGCCGTTTGATATTTCGCCGCGCCGAGCGCGAAATCTGCCGTTGCCTTCGGCAGTTTTTCTTTCGTTAACCAGCCGGCGAAATCACGCAGCGCAAACGCCGCCTTTTTGTTCGAATCCTGGAACGCTGCCATGAGCGCTTCGTCCTTTACGTCCTTGAGCGCGGCGGCCAGTTCCTTCTCCAGGAAATCGGCCGATCCATGGGCGATCTGGATCGCCAGCTCGACGTACGGCCTGGGCAGCACCGGCGCGAGATTTGTCTTCGCCGCGGTCATGATGTTGGCGGCCTGGTCCTCGATCGTGACGATGTCGCGTAGCCGGTCGTCCAGCGGCTTGAAATCGCGCTTGATGTAAATGTTGACGTTCAACGCACCGGCGTAGGTCATGGGATTTTTTTCGAAGATGCCCATGTCGACGATCTGGAACAGCTCGCCCGCGATCGAGGCCTGCAGGATGCGGCGGTCGATATCGTCGGCTTTGCTGAGTTTGCTCGCGTCGAGTTTTGCCAATTGATCCTGGAAACGCTTCAGGCGCTCCACTTCGGCGTCAATCGCCAGCCGGCTGAAGTCGCCGATCTTGCCGTCATATTGGTGAAAGCCGAGCGCCACGCCCCGGAGCGGCCGGGCGGAGAGGTAGCCGCTGATGTAATCGAGCGCCATTTTGTCGAAAACCGCGTCGCCGCTTTTCGTTCCCGCAGCCCCGTTGGCGAGCGCGGGAAGAGCCAGACCGAAGAAAAACGCGAGGAGAAGAAAGTGACGGCGCGAATTCATCGGCCCAATTTAGAAGGTGAGGTGAAAGTTGTCATGCCGCCGCCGGTTGGCAAAAGCGGCGGAATGAACGACAATCGTTTCGATTGCGTCCAAGTATGACAATTATGAAGCGTTTTCTGCCTTCTCGCGTGCTCACCTCTCTCGCCGCCGCGAGCCTCTTCCTTGTTGGCGGCGCCGATCTTGCGCGCGCGGCCGATCCGGAGCCGTCGCCCGTCACTACGGATGATCGCGGCTACTCAGAGATCGCGACCTTTGCGAAAGCCGTCGAGCTGATTCGGCAGGATTATGTCGACGGGCAGAAGGTCAGCTATCACGATCTGATCTACGCCGCGATGAAAGGCATGCTTTCCTCGCTCGATCCGCACAGCCAGTTCATGGACCCGGACGACTTCAAGGATATGCAGGACGATACCCGGAGCCGTTTCAACGGCCTCGGGGTGGAAGTCGCGATCAGAGACAACCTCCTCACCGTCGTCACCCCGATGGAAGACACGCCCGCGGCCAAGGCCGGGATCCAGGCGGGTGATCAGATTCTGAAAATCAACGGCACCTCGACCGAAAAGCTCGGACTGCAGGATGCGATCAATGTCCTGCGCGGCGAGCCCGGTCAGAAAATTACCCTAACGATCCTGCGCCCCTCGACCAAGGAAATCAAAGACTACGCGCTCGAGCGGAAGGAAATCCAAGTCGCGAGCGTCAAAGGCGCGCAACTGCTCGATCCCGAGCTGACCGGGCCGTTCAAGGTCGGCTACGTGCGCATCGTGCAGTTCAACGAACCGACCGCTGACGAGTTCGCCAAGACGCTCGACAATTTACAGAAACAAGGCATGCAGGCGCTTGTGCTCGACCTGCGCAATAATCCCGGTGGCCTGCTCAACAGCGCCGTCGACGTGCTCGGACAATTTCTGCCGCCAAATACAAAGGTCGTCTCTACGCAAGGCCGCGCCTCTTCGCAGAAGCACGAATATTCCACTCCCGGCGGTGGGAAAGAGCGCCCGCGTTTTCCGCTCGTCGTGCTCGTGAATGAAGGAAGCGCGAGCGGTTCCGAGATTGTCGCCGGAGCGCTCAAGGATTTGCAGCGCGCGATCGTAGTCGGCGAAACCACTTTTGGGAAAGGCTCCGTGCAAAACGTGATGCAGTTACCCGACGGATCGGCTCTGCGCTTCACGACCGCGAAATATTACACCCCGAGCAAAGCAGTCATCCAGGGCAACGGCGTCGTCCCGAATATTCTTGTGCCGCTGACGCCGGAACAGGACCGCGCCGTCGCGGCGCTGCGCAACAATGACAAGATTCAGCCGTCGGAAGCGACCAGCATCATCAAGGCGAAGGACGCCCAGATGATGCGCGGGATCGACGCCCTCAAAGGCGTCATGATCTACGCCCAGCAAACCTCGCCGAAGGTCGAGGCGGTAAAAAAGTAGGTCCGCGCCACGCAGTGCACGAAGGACACGAAGCCGGGTGCGGAAAGAACCTGCTTTCCCTTCGTCTTCTTTGTGCTCTTCGTGGTGAATGCATCGGCTCGTTCTCGCGATTGAAACCTCGTGTGACGAGACGGCCATCGCCGTTCTGCGCGGACGAGAGCTGCTCTCGAGCGAAGTCGCCTCGCAGGTCGCGGCCCATCAACCCTACGGCGGCGTGGTTCCCGAGGTCGCCTCGCGCCATCACCTGCAACGCGTGCCCCAGTTGCTCGCCCGCGCCGCCGCGGCTGCCACTGTTTCGTTAGGCGAAATCGATGCCTTCGCGGCCACGAGCGGGCCGGGACTGGCCAGCTCGCTCATGATCGGGGCCTCGCTCGCCAAGGGACTCGCGCTCGGATTCGGTAAGCCTTACCTCGCGATCAACCATCTCGAAGGGCATCTGCTTTCGCCCTTCTTCGACGGAGACGGCGCGATTGCGCCTAACGTCTCGTTGATCGTGAGCGGCGGACACACCCTGCTCGTCATGGTCGACAGCGTCCGCCAATATCGCGTGCTCGGTCGGACGGTTGACGACGCCGCCGGCGAAGCTTTCGACAAGGTCGGCAAGATGCTTGGTCTGGCCTACCCGGGTGGGCCGGAGATCGAGCGGTGGGCGCGGGGCGGCGATCCCACGCGGTTCGCCTTGCCGCGCAGCATGCTCCACTCCGGCGACTCCAATTTCAGTTTTAGCGGGTTAAAAACTGCCGTCCGTTATCTGTTGCCGAAAACTACCGGCGAGGACCGGGTCGATCTTTGCGCCTCTTTCCAGTGCGCGGTCGTCGAGGTGCTAGTCGCGAAGACCATCGCGGCGGCGCGCGAGGCCGGGCGCGACCTGGTTACCGTGAGCGGTGGGGTGAGCTGCAATCAGGAATTGCGCCGCCAGATGTCGTTAGGCTGTGAGCGGGCGGGGTTGGAATTGCGTTTCGCCGCGCCGGCCCTCTGCACCGACAACGCGGCCATGATCGGCTTCGCCGCGCAGCTCCACCTCGAGCGCGGCGAGTCCACGCTCTTAACGGCCGAGATCGATCCCAATCTTGCGCTGGTCTAGCAGCGTTTTTTTTCTGGGGAGCACGGGCTGGCAGCCCGTCGTTCCGGCGCAGGTTGCGCCGAACTCGCGCGGCGTGCCGTGATTTTCACGGGGGTCCCGTCGCGCCAGAAATGCAGCCGGGAGACTCCCGGCTGCGACGGGCTGGCAGCCTGTGCTCCCCGGATTTAATACTCGCGCTCGAGCAGGTAGTTCGCGAGCGCCCGCAGCGTTTCGGCCTTTTCGCCTAACGGCCCCAGCGCGTCATGCGCGCGCCGCGTCAGGCGACCGGCTTCGGCCCGCGATTTTTCGAGTCCGAGGACGGACGGATAGGTCGCCTTGTGCGCGGCGACATCTTTTCCCGCGCTCTTCCCGAGCTTCGCGCTCGTCTGGGTGACGTCGAGAATGTCGTCGATTACCTGGAAGGCCAACCCGAGCGCCTGCCCGAAATCACTGATCGCAGTGAGCTGGGTCGGGGTGGCGTTGGCGCTCATCGCGCCGAGCCGAACGGAGGTCGTGAGCAGGGCGGCAGTCTTGTTTTCGTGAATGTAACGCAGTTGCGCCAAGTTACGCTTCTTCCCTTCACCTTCGAGGTCCGCCACCTGGCCCGCGATCAGCTTGCGGCTGCCGGCGGCGACGGAAATCTCGCGAAAAATCGCCCGCAGATCGTATCGCGGCCATGCTTCCGCCTCGGCCGCAATCTCAAAGGCGGCCGTGAGCAGGGCATCGCCCGCCAGGACTGCGATTCCGTCGCCGAAAACCTTGTGGCAGGTCGGACGACCGCGCCGGAAATCGTCGTTGTCCATGCTTGGGAGATCGTCATGAATGAGCGAGTAGGTGTGAATGCACTCCAGGGCGCAGGCGAGGGGAAGCGCGCTTTTCGTGCGGCCACCGCAGGCTTCGGCCGCCGCCAGGCAGAGAATCGGCCGCAGCCGTTTCCCGCCCGCGAAGAGCGAGTAGCGCATCGCCTTGTAAATCGTCGCCGGCTTGGTCGAAGCTTTGGGCAGGAAGCGATCAAGCGCGCGATCGACCTCTTTTTGGCGGGCGGTGAGATAGCGTTTCAGATCCACGGTGTCGCGAATCTGGAAAGCGGAAGCGGCATGCGCAACGAAAATCGGCATCGATTCTCGACGAAGACTCTCGCCGTCGTGAGCGCGGGGTACGTCGGCCCCCTGGAAAGGGACATTTGGTGCCCTTCGAAAAGACGAAGTCAACTCCATTGAGACTGTTCTTTCTAACGGTAAAATGTGCCGCCAGCCGTGTAATAGACGTGTTGACCCTCGGCCAGTGCAGCACCCGGATTACCGTCCGCAAGCAGCGCCGTATTCTGGGCGGGCGCAGCGGATATGAAGGCAAAAAGAAGAGGAAGAGATTCCGGACAGAACGCGTCGCAAAGTGAGCGATTTCACACATTTGATCGAGCCGCGCGATGTTTTCCACACTTGGGAAGGCTCGAAGAAGGGGGCGCCTTTATGCTTGCTCGCGGCTTGAGGCGGACGAATTTTTCGGCGTGGCACAATCGTGTGATCAGCGGTCATGAAGCTGATTTCTGTCAGCGTAGGTCTGCCGCGAGAAGTCACCTGGCACGACCGGGTGGTGCAAACATCGATCTGGAAGAATCCTGTGCAGGGCCGGGTGCATGTGGCGACGCTCAACCTCGACGGTGATCGGCAATCCGATCTTTCGGTGCATGGCGGAGTCGATAAGGCAGTCTATGTCTATCCCAGCGAGCACTATGCGTTTTGGAAGGGCGAGTTTCCGGGAGAAGACCTTGGCTGGGGTGCTTTCGGAGAAAACCTGACTAGCAAAGGTCTGCTTGAGGATCAGGTTCAAATCGGAGATCGCCTGCGGATCGGCACCGCCGAGTTCGTCGTAACCCAACCGCGTATGCCATGCTTCAAGCTTGGGATTCGGTTCGCTCGTCCGGAACTGGTGAAGCGATTCCTGCAAAGCAGAAAGACCGGCTTCTATCTCGCGGTCGAGCGTGAAGGTGAAGTCGCGGCTCATGACGCGATCGAGTTCGGCGAGCGGTCCAGAAGTGGTGTGACGATTCTGGATGTAACGAATCTCTATGTCTCGGACTCGCCAAATCAAGACCTTCTGCGCCGGGCGGCCGAGTTACCCGCTCTGCCGGAGAGCTGGAAGGATTACTTTCGGAAGAAGCTGGGGGATCGCTGATAGCTGATCGCGGTTGTTCATTATTGGTTAGTTGCTATTTGGGAGGGAGCCGAAGGTCAGGCTCGCGAAAGCCTCTCGCGGCCATGGGGCTGCGTGAGGTCCAGGATCGGACCGACCGGGACGAGGCGGGTCGGGTTGATGGCTTCGTGCGTCATGTAATAGTGACGCTTGATGTGGTCGAAGGTGACTGTTGCGGCGATGCCGGGCTGCTGGTAGAGATCGGCCAGGTAGCCCTGGAGATTGGGGTAATCGAGGATCCGGCGCAGGCTGCACTTGAAATGGATGTAATAGACGACGTCAAAGCGGATGAGCGTGCAGAAAAGGCGCCAGTCGGATTCGACGATGCGATCACCGAAGAGGTAGCAGCTTAGGGAGTTGAGCTGTCGCTCGAGACCCAGTCGCGGAAGGCGTCCTCTTGGCGTCGAAATTCTCCGGAGTCGGATTGTTCGGCGGCGAATTGCGGCTTGCTGGCCATGAGAACTCCTACGAGTGGTCGGCTGAGCCTGCGAATCGGCGCAAAGAAAGAAAACCGATCTCGTGTTGCGATTCATTGTCGAGCGCGAGGTCGGCGCAGATCTCGCCGATGACGGGTGCGAACTTAAAGCCGTGACCGGAGAATCCGCCGCAGAGGATGAGCCGGGGATGCGCCGGATGATGGTCGACGACGAAATGTGAATCGGTGGTGAGGGTATAGGGACAGGGTTTCGCAGCGCGGAAGGTAGCGGTGGCGCCGGGCATCCATGCTTCCATCGCGCGGACGATCGGCTCGATGTCGCGCTCCGGATCGATCTCCCGCTCAAGGTGTGCGGCGTCGGTCAGATCGCCGTGGGCGTGAAAGGCGGCTTTCACGCCGTCGCCGAAATCGGGGAAACCGTAGAGTGGCGAGGGAAGACCTTTGCGATCGAGCAGGAAGGGCGGGAAACGGCCGGCAGCAAAATCGTTAGTCGCGGGGGTAAACCAGGCCTGGAGATTGCGCTGGACGCGAGTCGCGACTCCGAGTTTTTCGAGGGCCTCCTTGAACCACGG
This sequence comes from Chthoniobacterales bacterium, assembly GCA_051003415.1. Classification (GTDB taxonomy): domain Bacteria; phylum Verrucomicrobiota; class Verrucomicrobiia; order Chthoniobacterales; family UBA10450; genus Palsa-1392. Next base: position 28,635 of record JBPCLI010000077.1, read on the forward strand.
GCCTAACGAGAGGACGAGGGCGCGACTTCTCAGGGTCGTGCCGTCTTCCAGCCTAACGATGAAGCCGTCGCCGGTCGCTTCCCAGCTTTCCATCGCGGTCTCATAACGCATTTGCGCGCCGGCCGCGGTTGCGGCCTGTAGATGCGCCTCAACCGAACGCTCTGGATCGAGCACCCCGCCGTCGGGTTCAAAAACACCGATTTCGTCGTCCTGCACCCGGAGCGTCGGGTAGCGGGCTCGGATTGCGCGAGCGGTAAGAGATTCGAGGGGAAGGTTGTGTTCTCGTGCGGCCAGCTGCGCGCCCGTGATAACCTCCGCGGTTTCATGCCCGACCATCAGCAGTCCGGTGATCTGGAGAAGATTCTGGCCAGAGCGGGATTCGAGCTTGTGCCACAGGTCATAAGCGCGCAGGAGCAATGGCACGTAGGCCGGATCCTCGAAGTAGGCTTTGCGAATCATTCGGCTCTTTCCGGTGGATGAACCGAGGTCGTGGCCGCGTGCGAATTGTTCCAGACCAATGACGGACGCGCCGCGCCGGGCGCAGTGGGCCAGGATGGCACTTCCCATCCCGCCGAGACCGACGATGGTCACATCATAAAGCACTCGGGATTATGAATCGGACAACCAGTGTTCGCCATCGACCCAACGCAAAAAATCAAACGAAGTGGCGTCGAGACGGTCGCGTGATTCCGGCCGTCGCAAACGATCGCCTAACGATTCGACCCTCCTCGATTGATGGAATGGGCTGCTGCAGCCGGGTCTAGTTGCCAGCCCCTTTGGTGAATTCGTCGGAGAACGGCTCAGTGCGCGGCGAGGCGCGCGCCCGGGTGAAACGCTGCGACCGGATCAGCATCTGCGAGATCGGTCACCGCTGAAGCATCGACGCGAGCGCAAGCGGCAGCCCGACGGCGTTCATTAACCACTCCTGCACGCCAAATGCCTATGCGCGGATTGCCCAGGGTCGGATCTGGTTTATGCCCTGCGCACGGAGCCTTCGCTGCCGGCGACTCGAAGCAGGCCACCGTTCGCTTAAAGCGCTCTCCGCCACCGATTTTGCGAAAGTGTTCCTTACTTGTGACGCGGATGTAACAAACACTCGTCAACGTCATTTGTAAGAGGCAGCATCCGCGCTTCGTAATACTTACTGGAGACTCCCGCGGGAGGTTCGCCCCAGGCGTCATTCTAAACATGAATTCGCCCTTTCCCGATGATAACGCCACTTCGCCTCCATCCGCTACGCGTCGCCGTCCGCCCAAATCGGCCTCGAAGCGCCCGGCCAAGCAGACCAGGCCCCTGAAAGTCGAAGAAACTCGAATTGAGCCTCGTTTTCCTGCAGCCGGCACCATGGCCCGCACCAGAAGGTTGATTCTTGCCGCGATACGCGTCTGGGAACTGAAGCGCGGCCTTCGGGATTTTTAAGGCATCGCTGGCGGGCGTTGCGGACTATTCGATCTCTGCGGTCTGGCACGAGGCCAATGCCACGCCGATTGCGGCCTCTGCGAAGTAGATAGCCCGGGCGGTGTTTGGGTGCTCAGCGAGTTCTTCCGTAGCAGCCCGTGCCAGCTGAGGGCCAAAGTGCCAGAGAAGTGAGTGCCAGCGCGGCTTGAGCAGTCCCATCACTCCGTCACCGATCAGAAAGAGTGCGCCCAGCTGAATCAAGCGGCGGGAAACCAGATTGTTGGTCATCGAATTCTATCGAGTGTCCGGCGGGAACTTTCAAATTGATCGTGCCGGAAGCACGATCGGATTACTGCTCGAGACCGCGGGCGAAGGCATCGCTCTTTTTTACCGACTGAGCCTTGTTTTCCTGTTCGAGAGTCTGTTGATCGATCGGCGGTCCCATGGCACAGCCGGCTTGCAATAATACGAGGGCGAGGGAAAGGAGAATCAGAATCCGCTTCATGAAATGTCGGGTAACTAGCCCGGTAACGACGACCAATCCACTGCGATTTTGCGCAGGGAGACAATCGTCGCGGAACTCATCCTCGCGCCAGATCCTCCGGGCCAAGAACCAAACGCTCCACCCGCTCTCCGTGGGTCAGCGCCCTAACGATGTCGGGCACGTCGGTTACAGTCACTTGGCCGTAAAAGAAATGATCCGGTTCGACGAGGACCGTCACGCCGCTTGAGCATTGATCGAGGCAACTGCTGGCGCAGACACGCGCCTTCCCGCTGGCGAGGCCAGCGGCGGCGAGTTGCTCCTTCAAGGCTTGCCTGACTTCGGCGGAGCCCCGCGCGGCGCACGATCCGCGCGGGTCATCTTCACCCCGGAGATTGGTGCAGACGAAAAAATATCGCTCGCGCTGCGGCATTTTTTTGCCTAACGAATGAGGCGTGCTAGGCGGGCACGTGGACGCCCTGGCGGTGGTAATCCACGAGACGGAAGCCCCAGCTGATGAGAGTCGCGAGTTCCTTGTCGCGCTCCTTTTTGTCCTCGAGGAACTTCTGCGCCTTGTCTTTCAGCGGGGATTGATCCTCGATTTCGTCGAGGATTTCGAAAATCTCCATCGACAAGAGCCAGTCGTCAGGGTGCTCGGCCTGCTGCGTTTCCCAAATCTCGCCGAGGCGTTCGTAGCCGGTCTTGCGCGTGCGAATGTCGCGCACCTGCTGGTAGAGGCTCTCGAGTTTTTTCCGCTTCTCATCCGAAGGATTCTTGATCGTGCGCTCTTTCGGGACGAGCGCGACTTCGTTGTAGGCGTCCTTGTCCGCCGCCCCATTGAAAACCGAGACGATCTTCTCGCCCACCGCCATGTCGTAGGTGCCCCAGCTCGGGTCGAAGAGGATCCGATGACCCAATTTCGCAGTGCAATCCGAGAATGACACGAGCAGCAGCTTGCCATCACGACGGAGGATCTGCTCGACCTTGCCCTCGACCGTCACGCCGCTCTCAAATTCCAGACGCGCGGTTTTTCCTTCGCTCAGCTCGGTTTCCTTCCAGGCGCCAATTGGCGACCCGAATCCGTCCTTGTGATAATCGCGTCCGTGACCGGCAAGTTCCTTTTGTTGATACGCGAGCGCACTTGGTCCGGTGCTGCGCAAATAAATCGGCTGCTGGTTCGCATCGGTCAGCACTTCGGTGAAAACCCCCGCGACCTGCAGACCCGACGAGTATTCACAGGTCGTGATGTTTTTGCATTCGATCGCCTTCTGGATTCCTTCCGCACCGCCGACTTGGAAGGCCATCCGGCTCGCGAATTTTTCCAGCACGTCGCGCAGATGCTGGAAGTCACGAGAGACGAAGAGCTGCGGCTGCTTGGTCGTGATATCGAAGGCGGTGTCGACCGCTTCGGTCGAGTAGGGGAGCTTCTTCACGTGCGACTCGAGACAACTAACTGATTCGCCGATCGAAGAGAGCAGACCCGCCCCGTAGATCTTCGGCTCTTCCAAGGTGCCGATGAGGCCGTATTCCACCGTCCACCAATGCAAACGTGAGATCAGCGCCATCTCCGATGGTTCGCCGAGGTTCTGCTGGCGATCTTCCACCTTCTTTGTCGCCGCCTCCACTTCCTTCGGAGCGGAGTCGGGCAACTCCTTCAGGATCGAAAGATGCCGGATCGCTTCGTAAAGCTCGAAATCCTTTTTCGACGACATCGCCTTCGCGCCGATTTCCCCAAAGCGCTGTAGATAATCCGAGTATTCGCGATCGACGATGATCGGCGCGTGCCCGGCCGCTTCGTGCACGATATCGGGCGCGGGCGTGTATTCAATGTGATTGAGCTGCCGCATGTCGCAGGCGATCACGAGCACCTTGTAGGCTTGGAATTCCATGAACGCCGCCGGCGGGATGAATCCATCCACCGCCACCGCGCCCCAGCCGATTTTGCCAAGAATCTCGTTCATCTCGTCGATCCGCGGAATGCGCTCGAAGGAGATGCCGGTTTCGAGCAGGCCCTGGAAATACACTTTGTGGGCATACTCCTTCAGGTAAAAAGTGTTCTGCCGCATGATGAAACGCCAGACCGCGTGATCGACCGGGGTGTAGTCGTCGTAGCGCTGGTCGACCGCGAATTGGAGGAGGTGTTTCGGCAGCGCCGCCACCGCCTTGTTTTGCATCGGAATTCCTGTTTTCATCGCGAGATCTCAGAGTAAAATTCGCAGCCGCCTAACGATACCAGCCGCACTTATGGATTTTATGGCCGAACCTCTCCAGGGGCAAGCGAGATTGAGCTGATGAAGAAGGACGAACCGCCGCTCCGCAGCCCGCCGCAGCGGGCGATCGAGGCCGGCGTCACGGGCGAAATCGTGCGGCAGGCGGCGAATTTATGGAGCGCCCAGAATGCTGACCCGCAACCGGTGCGCGCGGTGCAGAATTATGT
>JBPCLI010000078.1:0-22501 GCA_051003415.1 Chthoniobacterales bacterium
GGACCGCTCCTAGAGCAAGAAGGTGGGAGGGCTGTTGCGCCCCGATTCCCGTTCTGTTTCGCCAAGCAGATCGGGGCGAAAGGGCCCCTCCCACCTTTCGTAAATCCTGCTAACGGGTTGCGAGAGAGCTATTCGGCGACGACACTAACCGGGTGAGCGCGAACCTTATCTCCAGCGGCACGACCGCGCGCAACAAAGTCAACCTCCGCACCCCGGAGGTGATGACCGCCGTCCAGCAACAGGTCGAGGCGCATTACCGGAGCGACATCGTCGACAAGGTACGCCGAACCGGCGGCATCATCTCGATCGGCGACCTGACGGTGCGCCTGGCGAAGCAGTTCGGCTTTTGTTACGGCGTCGAGCGCGCGATCGATCTCGCCTACGCGGCGCGCAAGGTCTTCAAGGATCGCCGCCTCTTTATCGTCGGCGAAATCATTCACAACCCCGAGGTCAACGAGCAGATCTCGTCGTTAGGCATCAAGAACCTGACCGGTGCCAACAAGCAGGCCGATATCTCAGAGTTGCAGCCCGACGACGTCGTCATCCTCCCCGCCTTCGGGACGGAGCTTTCCATTTTGCAGCAGATCAAGGATCGCGGTTGCCAGATCGTCGATACCACCTGCGGCGACGTCATGAGCGTCTGGAAACGGGTCCGCAAGTACGCCAGCGAATCGGCCACCTCGATCATTCATGGCAAGGCCGAACACGAGGAAACGAAGGCGACAAGCTCGCGCGCGCTCGGCGATGGGAAGGGTCATTACCTGGTGGTGCTCACGCTGGCCGATACCGATTACGTTTGTGAATACATCCGGCACGGCGGCGACAAGCAGGCTTTTCTCGACAAATTCCGCGGCGCCTATTCGCTCGGTTTCGACCCCGACATTCACCTGCAAACGATCGGCGTGGCTAACCAGACGACCATGCTTCGCGGTGAGACGGAGGAGGTGCAACGCCGCATCCAAAAGGCAATCGCCGACCGCGATGGAGCGGAGTTGGCGACGAAAAATTTCCGTTTTTTCGACACAATCTGCGGCGCGACCCAGGAACGGCAGGACGCGCTGCGCGAGCTCCTCGACGTAAAGATGGATCTGCTCCTGGTCGTCGGCGGCTACAACAGCTCGAACACCTCGCATCTTGCGGAGATGGGCGAAGAAAAGTTGCCCACCTATTTCGTGCTCAATGCCAGCCGCCTCCTCTCCGACAAAGAAATCCTGCACTACAACCTGCACGAGCGGCGCGAAGTGGTGGCCCATAACTGGTTGTCGGAAGGCCCGGTTGTCGTCGGGATCACCGCGGGTGCGTCCTGCCCGAACAACCTCATCGAAGAAACGCTCGTTAGGCTCTTCCAGCTTCGCGGGATCGGAGTCGAGCAGCTCAGCGCCGCGGCCTGACGAGCGGTGGAAGGATCCCTCGAGAGTTCCTCTCCCATCCGCCCGGCACGTTTGTCTGATGCCGCGGAAATCGCGGAGCTTTCCGGCCAACTTGGCTATCCGGCGGGCGAGGTCGAATCTCAGATCGGCTGCATCGAATTTTGGACGATCCGGATTATTTCGTCGCGGTAGCGGAAGGCTCCGGCGGTTCGCTGCTTGGTTGGATCGGCGCGGAATACAGCCTCCTGCTCGAACTCGGCGAGGAGATCGAAATCGTCGGACTGGTCGTTAGGCAGGGTATGCGACGGGCCGGGATCGGAAAGGCATTGCTCGCCGCCGCGGAAGAGTGGGCGCGCCAGCGTGGTCAGCCGTCGATTCGCGTCCGTTCCAACGCCGCGCGGGTCGAATCTCATCCTTTTTACGAGCGGATGGGCTATGCGCGGGTCAAGACGCAGCATTGTTATCGCAAGCGAGTCGGCCCGCCCACGGAAGCGGCCTAACGACGGCTACCCACGCCCGCGCTTCGCAGAGCGAAGCGTCTACAATGGGGTCGCGTTACGAATTCCATATGTCATGCGCGCCATTTGGAAAGGCAGTATCAGCTTCGGCCTGGTTAACATTCCCATCGCTCTCTACCCCGCGACCCGGCGCGAAGATCTCAAGTTCCGCCTTCTGCGCGAAGGGGATCTGAGCCCGGTAAATTACAAGCGCGTCGCCGAGAAGGACGGCAAGGAAGTCCCTTGGGATAAAATCGTCAAAGGCTTCGAATACGAGAAAGGGAAGTTCGTCGTCTTGGGCGAAAAGGATTTTCAACGCGTTGATCTCGAGGCGACGCAAACGGTCGACATCCTGGATTTCGTCGACGTCGAAGAGATCGACCCAATGTATTTCTACAAGCCCTATTACCTCGAGCCGCAGAAGGGTGGCGATAAAGCCTACGTGCTGCTCCGCGAGACCCTCGAGAAAACGGGCAAGGTCGGAATCGCGAAGGTCATCATCAAGACGCGCCAATATCTCGCGGGAGTGAAGCCGCTGAAACACGCGCTCGTCCTCGAGCTGATGCATTTCGCCGAGGAGTTGGCGGACGCCGAGAAGCTGAACGTGCCGAAGGAATCGTCCGAGCCCGGGAAGCGTGAAATGGATATGGCGAAGGCGCTCGTCGAGAGCATGACTTCGGAGTGGGACCCGAAGAAGTACAAAGACGATTACCGCGACGCGCTGATGGACGTGATAGAGGAGAAAGTCGAGTCCGGCGGCAAAGAAATCGAAGAGAAACCGAAGCCGAAGAGGACGTCGTCGAAGGTCATTGACTTGGTCTCAATCCTTCAGCAAAGCCTGGCCAAGGCGGAGGGTGGGGGGAAAAAGAAGCGGACGCGAGTGAGTTCGAAATCGAAAACGAGAAAAGCGGCCTAAATTAGGCCAAATCCACCAGCGCCGCCGCGACCGCGTCTGGCAGCTTACGCGGACCGTCGTCGCCGAGTTGCGTGTCGACCTTTTCCAGCCGCCGGATCAAATCAAGCACTTCGCGCCGCGCCAGCGGGCCGCCTGCGGCGGCGCAGAAATGGGTGCGACATCCAAAGGGCCGATCGGCATAGATCAAGCATCGGCCGGATTGTGGCTCGAGCATCGGGCAGGCGCCATTCGCGGCTGAGGGGAGTTTGGTCCGCCCGCTCGCCCGCCAGGCGCGCGCGGCGACGATCGCTTCGCCTTTCGTTAGGTAAGGCGTCAGTCCGGTAAGCTTGAACTGGCAGCATTCGGTTCGTCGGATGCATTGCCGATCGACCGGGCGTGTCGCCAGCTCGGCGTAAACTCGCCGCACTTCGGCGATTGCCGACGGGGTAGCATCGGTGCTGGCGCTCTGTTTCCGGTTCACGGAAGCAACTTGCCACGAAATTGCTTGACGCGGCAGGGGCTACTCGATAAAACACGGCCCAATGAAAATCACTGTTTCCCCTCGGGGGATTCTCGCGGGCTGCTTTCTTCTGGCAGCGTCTTTTCTTCCTGCGAATTTCGCCAAAGGCGGGACGGCGTGTGTCTGGCGAGTGACGAATGCGCCCGCGCCGTTCTATCTCGTCGGGACCCTGCACGCCCTGAGCGGGAAGGATTATCCGTTACCCAAGGCCTACGATCAGGCGATGCGGGACTCAAAGCAGTTTTACTTTGAGATCGATCCCGATATTCAGAGCGAGGCAGACTTTTCGAAGAGGTTTCTCAGGGGCGCGGTCTACCCCAATGGGGATGACATCCGACGGCACATCCACCCGCAGACTTGGGACTTCCTAGTAAAAAGGTTTCGCCGTTCCAACCTGCTGGGTCACGGATGGTATTTCGGGGACGTATATGTCCCGGGCCTGCAAAACATCCGGCCCTGGGCGATCGCCTATTACCTGTGGGGAATCAATGGCTACACCGACATCTCGAGTAAGTACGGGGTCGATTATCACATCGCCTTCGATGCCAAGCGCCACGGCAAACCGTGTGCCGGCCTGGAAAGCAACGAAGCACATGTGGATGTCCTGCGCGGTATGTCAGATATCGATTCTGAGCTGACGCTGCTCGACGCGCTGGTGCGCGGCGACAAGCGGAGGGATGATTTCGACGGGATGCGCGCAGGTTGGAAACACGGCGACCTCCAACCGATCGCGGCTGACATCAAGCGCGAGCGCGATGTCAACATGGGCGGCGAACTTCGGCTGCTCGATTACCGGAATCTTCGTTGGCTTCCCAAAATCGAAGGCGCGATTAAGACGGGCGTTCCGACTTCGATTGTGGCCGGAAGTGCGCACTTCATCGGACCAAACAGCGTTTGTGATTTGCTGACCAAGCGAGGTTATAAACTCGAGCAGCTCTAGGCCGCGACCGTTTTAATTTCGTCGTTTTGTCCCGGGAACGGCGCGCGAATTCTGAACGTCTGACGCCATCGCGGCGTCTCATGTGAGGCTTTCTGCCATCGACGCAACGCCTGACGTTTCGTCCCGCTGATTTGCCAGCGCGGGCCGCAAAGCCTATTGCAAGAGCTTACCTTTATGATCAAAACCGTCCTTTGCACCACGCTCAGCCTGCTCTGCGCCGCCTCGTTGCGCGCGCAATCCGAGCCGGGTCAATCACCGGCCGCCGCGGCTTCGATTCCGCCGACCGTTCCCGATGCCGCTCATCCTCCGTCGGAGCAGAGCCCGCCGCCAATCGCGTCCACGCCCCAGCCGGCCGCCGCCGTTGAGGGCCAGCCGGCGCTGGAGAAAAATCCGCCGCCGATCGATCCGAAAAACATGGATACGTCGGTCAAGCCGCAGGACGACTTCTACAAGTTTGCCAATGGCAACTGGCTCAAGAATAACCCGATCCCGCCTGAGTATTCGCGCTGGGGCAGTTTCAATGAGTTGATTGAGAAGAATAACGACGCCCTGCACGAGATCGCCGAGCAGGCCGCCAAGCTCTCCGCGGAAAATTCCAGCCCGCCGGAGACTGAGAAAGCCGATGCCGTCGATGTGCAAAAGGTGGGTAACTTCTACGCCAGTGGGATGAATGAGGAACAGATAAATTCCGCGCGCGTCCTGCCGTTGAAGGGCGAGATGAAACAGATCGATGCCGTGAGCGACCTCTCCTCCCTAAGCGGGGAAATCGGTCGCCTTCACAGTCTTGGGATCGGAGCACTTTTTGGTTTTACTGCCGGGCAGGATGACAAGGACAGCACGATGGTCATCGCTCAGGCTTTCCAAGGCGGCCTCGGACTGCCCGACCGCGATTACTACACGAAGGACGACGACGCTTCGAAGAAGATCCGCGAACAATACGTCGCGCACGTGACGAAGATGTTTTCCCTCCTTGGCGATGCGCCCGAAGCGGCCGCCGCTCATGCCAGGACGGTGATGAGCATCGAGACCTCCCTCGCTAAGCCCGCCCGCACGCGAGTCGAGCTGCGCGATCCGCAGAGGAACTACAACAAGATGTCGGCGGCCGAGCTGCAAAAGCTCACGCCCGACTTCAAGTGGGATGATTACTTCCAAGTCATCGGCTTGCCCGTTCCGGGCGCGATCAACGTCGGCCAGCCCGACTTCTTCCGGGCCGCTGATAGCGTGGTCAAGAATGTCTCCATCAACGATTGGAAGACCTATCTACGCTGGCACCTCATTCACGACACTGCGACGACCCTGGCAAAGGATTTTGTCGACGAAAATTTCGCCTTCTACAGTAAGACCCTTAGCGGCACTGAGAAACTCAAGCCCCGCTGGAAGCGCGTCGTTTCCACGATCGATAACGAGATCGGCGAAGCCCTCGGCAAACTCTACGTCGCCGATCATTTCCCGCCCGAAGCCAAGAAGCGCGCGCTCGAGATGGTTAATAATCTTAAGGAAGCTCTCGCCGACCGGATCAAGACTAACGACTGGATGGATGAGCCGACTAAAAACGAAGCGCTTAAGAAGCTCGCCGCCTTCACGGTCAAGATCGGTTACCCAGATAAATGGCGCGATTACTCCACGCTGAAGATCGATCGCGGCCCCTATGTCTTCAACGTTCTGCGGAGCGATAAATTCGAAGTCGCGCGCGAGATGAAGAAGGTCGGCCAGCCAGTCGATCGCAGCGAGTGGGGGATGAGCCCGCCTACCGTCAACGCCTATTATAACCCGAACCTGAATGAAATCGTCTTCCCGGCCGGCATCCTGCAGTCGCCTTTCTTTAATGCCAGTGCCGACGACGCCGTTAACTATGGCGGCATCGGAGCAGTCATCGGCCACGAGATGACTCACGGTTTCGATGACCAGGGCCGGCAATACGATGCCGTTGGTAACCTGCGTGATTGGTGGACCCCGGCTTCCGCCAAGGCCTACAACGAACGCGCCAAGGCAATCATCGCCCAATACGCCGCCTATGAGCCGCTTCCCGGTCAGCACATCAATGGCGAGCTGACCCAGGGCGAAAACATTGCCGACATCGGCGGAATCAAGATTGCCTACGCTGCCTTCAAGAAAGCGCAGGCTGCGCACCCGGAAGAAGCGAACAAGAAGATTGACGGCTACACGCCCGATCAGCGTTTCTTCCTCGCCTGGGCGCAGATCTGGCGCGCTAACCAGCGCGATCAGGAAACGATCCTGCGGCTAAATACTGACCCGCATTCGCCCGGGCGTTTCCGCACCATCGGCCCCATCAGTAACATGCCGGAATTCCAGAAGGCCTTTGACCTGCCGGATAACAGCCCGATGGTCCGCCCCGCCAAAGACCGCGCGAACATCTGGTAGGCTTGGCCGGTTATTGGTTATCCATTATTGATCAGATAACTCCCCGAATCCGCCGCCTCGGGAAACCGCAGGCAGCGGTTTTCCTGCAAGGTCAAAGCGTCGTCGTCAGACTCTGGCAGGGCCTACTTTACGACCTTCACGATATGCGCCTGGATTTTCCCGATCAGATTGTCTTTCCCGAAGCGCTCCCTTAATGCTTTGATCGCCACGACCGTCGCATCGCCGAGCAGCGAAGCATCTCGTTCCTCGATCTCGGTGCGCAACGGCGTCCCCTGGCAGTAAGCCATCGCGACTTCCCTCGCCGACCGACCCTTGCTCTCCTTCGCCACCGTAGTGATCTCCGGCACGCCAAAGCCCGACGCCAACACGTCGCGCTCGATCTCCGCGCTGTCCGAGTAGCCGTGTGGCACCCGGGCATGAAATCTCGGGGGATCGTTAGGGAAAAGCGACCCCAGGGCCTTTGTCACCGTGTCGACAAATTGATTCTCCTCGATCCGGTCCCAGGTGCTGAAGAGAAAGATGCCATTCGGCCGCAGCACCCGGCGCGCCTCTGCAAATGCCTTTGTTTTATCTGGGAAAAACATCACGCCAAACTGGCAGAGCACCGTGTCGAACGACTCGTCAGGGAAGGGGAGCGCCGCGGCGTCGGCCTGCTGCCATTCTACCGGCCGCGCCGCTCCGAGCTCTCCGGCATGCTTCAACATCGCTTCATTCAAGTCAGTCGCCACGATCGTCACCCTTTCCGGCAAGGCGCGCGCTAGTTCCCGCGTGAGCACGCCCGTGCCCGCCGCGACTTCGAGCACGCGCTCGAGCGAGCCAGACGGCAAGCGGTCGACCAGGTCCGCCGCGTAGGGCAGGAAAATCAGCGGCACCAGGTAGCGTTCATAAAGCTTCGGTACCGAGCCGCTGAAAACGGTGTCGCCGTGTAGATCACTCATATGTTTGCTTCGCTTCCGTTTGCCCGGCGGGCGCATTTCTTTTGCCGGCATATAATTTTCGGGGGTCCCGCGTCGGGAGAAAGCGAACCGCGCCAAAGCAGTAAAGACCGGCCAGCCCAAGCGTCACGCCCAAGCCAACGAGCCAGTCGATCCTTCCTGTGCCAAGCAGACCTGCTACGCCTGCCAGGATCCCGAGGCCGGAAAGCGCCACGCCCAATCTTTGCCCAGCCTGGGCAACCGGCCCTGGATCCTTTTCGTGGAACGGATAAGCGACGATCTTGTCGACGCGGAACGAAATCATTTCGCCAAGAGAACATCACCTGACGACGCGGACGGCAATACCAAACCGCGCGGGGATCCTGTGCGTCGCCCAACCATGCGGCCACTCGAAATGATGGCGCTTGCAAAGAACGATGCATAGTGTTCGATTGAACATATGCGCTACCTGCGGCATTTTTTAGACCTCTTCCGCCGGGGACGCACCCGGCACGAGCAGCTTCAGTTCCCGTTTCACGTCAAGGCCTCGCGACGCGCCACTCTGCTCCGTCCTCGCGGCCGTCACGACTAGTGGGCGATGCGTGACGATCAGGAAGCAGCGCTCCGGCCCATCAGGGAGGCCCTTGAGCAGATCCACGGCCGGCTCGGGGCGATCATCGCGCGGCTACCACAGTCCGAGGAAGCACGCTACCTCCGCTGGCGTTGCAAGGGCTGCGGCCACCTGAAACATTTCACCCGTCCCATGCCCGCCCAAGTCGCTCCTCCCTGTCCGAAGTGCAAAGGAGTCGCCTTCGAGCCGTTGCCATGACAGGCGCATGAACCCTGGTAGGTCAATCGCGCACACGGCGGCGCCTTAACCAGAAGTCTCGTCGCCTCGGCGGCGATCCGCACCGGCGTCCACTGGACGGAGGAGAGATGTCGAACGCGCGCGGGGGTAGATCTGGTCCAACTTCTCGTCCTCGATGCTGCAGATGTTCTCGACGGCGAAGTCTTGATAAAGTCCTCCATTCTTCGTGGCCGATTGGGGCTGGGTGAATGCTAGAGTCCGGGCGGTGGGTTCAAGGATTTTTGTTGTCCGGCGGGGTGCGTCTCCGTAGGGTGCAGACGAATTAGCTCGCGCCTGGCGAAGTTCCCCCTGCCGCGGGCGAGCGCAACTAAACGAAAGGATATCAATCATGAGCGAAACTTATGTTCCAACTATCAGTTCTGGCACGGCCGGTCCACTCGGAGTGCTGCATCTGCCGCGGCTCTGGCAAAAGGTGTCTCTCGAGTCGCAGGGGAAATTGGCCGAGGGCTATCCAGGCATCGGTCGCGGCTATGACGCGATGACCTGCTCCGCGCTCGGCCTCGATGAAGAGGCGGTGAAGAGTTACATCAAGAACGAGAAACCGACTTACACGCAGTTTGAGACCTGGGTGAAGCAGAATGCCAAGTCACTCAACAAGGAGGCGATCGATAAGCATAACGCGGCGGTGCGCGGTTACATCCACGACGATGAGACGCGGAAGGAGATTCTTAGCACGTGTGGACTGCCGGATGATGCCTCGGCGCCGCAGGATGCGGTGAACCTGAATAATCTGGATGATTGGAATGGGTTTCACCAGGCAGTCTTGAAATAGGGCGGCCAGATGGCGGCGAGTCAGCCGACTGCATTCCGTAAGACGGTGGAGACTTTCACCGCCGGGGCGCGGACTTTGCCGCAGCGCTACTTTGTGTCGCCGGAGGTTTTCGCCCAGGAACGGGTGAAGATATTCGGCCGACAATGGGTGTGCGTGGGGCGCCAGAGTCAGCTGGCACGAGCGGGAGATTTCTTCGTGCAGGAGGTGGCAGGCGAAAGTCTGATCCTGGTGCTCGACCAAAAGGGGACAGTGCAGGGTTTTTATAACGTCTGCCGGCATCGCGGGACGCGCCTCTGCGAGGTGGCGAGTGGGCATACGGCGGCGATCCAGTGCCCTTATCACGCGTGGACCTATGCGCTCGATGGACGCCTGATCGGCACGCCGCAGATGGATGACGCGCCGGGGTTTGAGAAGGCGGATTATTCACTGCACCCGGTGAGACTGGCGCTCTGGGAAGGGTTCATATTCGTTAGTCTAGGCGACCTCGTGCCGCCGCTGGAGAGGGTGTTTGCACCGCTGGCGGGGAAGTTTGGCCACTGGAATCTGCCTCTCCTTCGCTCCGCCCGGCGGATCGAATACGACGTGCGGACGAACTGGAAGCTGATCTTCGAGAATTATTCAGAGTGTTACCATTGTCCCGGAGTGCATCCGATGCTTTCCAAGGTTTCCCCGTCGGACTCGGCGGAGAACGATCTGACGGAGGGGCCTTTTCTAGGCGGGTTCATGACGATCAAGGAAGGGAAGAGCCTGACAATGAGCGGCGAGGCCTGTGCGCGGGCGGTGGGTGATATCAGCGGAGAGGATCACGCGAAGGTTTTCTATTACTCGATCTTCCCGAACATGCTGCTTAGCATGCACCCGGATTATGTGATGGTGCACCAGCTCTGGCCGCAGTCGCCGGAGCGGACATTTATCCAATGCGATTGGTTTTTTCATCCGGACGCGGCCGGCTCCGGCGCGCCGGCTTTCAATCCTGAGGACGCGATCGAGTTCTGGGATATGACTAACAAACAGGACTGGCACGTCTGCGAGCTGAGCCAGCTGGGAATCGCGTCGCGCGCCTATCAACCGGGCCCGTATTCTCCGCGGGAAAGTATCCCGGCGGCATGGGATAGGGAGTATCTTCGTGCGCTGAGTGAACCGTGAGTCGTTAAATCGATACAACCGCCCGTCGCCGTTGCCGCCATTTCCGCACGACCCAGACTAGCAAAACAATTAACGCCAGCGTCGCGACCCCAATTGCGGCAAGATTATGGATCGGATTGGATAAAATATAGGCAGGGTATTTGGCGTAGAAGCCGTTGAAGTGATCCAGCGCCGTGGGCAGCGCGAACAGATCCTGCTTGGATAGTTCGAGTCGATGTTCGTTCGGATGGTAATGAGAGCCCATGCCATAGGCATTGCCCTCCGCATCGAGTTCGATATGTGCTCCAAGGATATGGGTCAGCGGCCGCGTCAGGAAGAATTCGACGACGCGCCGCGCGCTCTTCCGATCGGCGGCGAGATCGTTGATGACCAGCCGACCCGGGAGCAGAAAATCGCCGGAAAACAATAGGCCCGTTTGCCGATCGTAGAGAGCGATGTGACTGGGATGGTGCCCCGGGGTTGGGATCACATCGACGGTGCGATCGCCCAGGTTCAGCTGCACCACATCGTTAGGCCAGTCGGTAAATCTGAGACGCTGGCGCATCGCGTTCTCTTCCGGCGGCACGACCTCGACCCCCGGCAGCGATTGGAATTGCGGATCACCGGCCCGATGATCCAGATGGCTGTGAGTATGCACCACGAGCAGAGGCAGTTTGCCGTTGCCCTTGGCGGGGATTAACTCCAGGACTTGTCGCGCGAGCGGCATTTTCTGTGGATCGGCCACCGCGCCGGTATCGATCAAGAGCGCCCGCTCCGAGCCGAAAAGGAGATAGATGAGATTCCCTTCCAAGTCCGCGCAAAGACTCTGGCGTAGGATAAATGTCTGTGAATTGTAAGCGTGAATCTGGAGCGGCTTCTCCGGGGTAGCGGAGCAATCCTTGGCGCCGGGTTGCCAGTGCACGTCCATCGAGCCCGGCACGATCTGAGCCGAGGCCGGCGTGTGGGAAAGGAGCAGACCGCTTAGGGCCGCTATGATCGCCGTGCGTCGCACAGATTCAATTCGATGGAAAATCATGATGGTCTCTCTGGTAGGATGCAAAGAGCCGGGGTTTGGATTCAACTGTTTTCCGCCGCCGGGGGTTGACCTAGCCTCCGGCCATCGCGCCGATGATACAGAAGGGCTCGGTGCCATTCGCGATCGCGTCGGGTAGGGGCGCGTCGGGTGTTTCATGGGAGAAATCTTCTCCGCAGCAGAAAAACCTAACGAGTGGACGGCGCGTTTGAGTCGCCTGATCGCGAACGGTGCCTCGCAAGACTGGGTAAGCGGCTTCGAGCGCGTCTAGAATGCGACGTTGCGTGACCGGCGCTGCGATTTCGAGTTGCACCTCGTCGTCGACGCGCGCCAACGTGCGCAGGTGTACCGGGAGCATGACGCGGATCATGGCAAGATCAGGACTTCGACGGAACAGACGGCAGGCAGATCGCGCACAACGGCGTTCCAGGTGTCGCCGGCATCCGCCGAGGCGTAAACCTGGCCTCCGGTGGTGCCGAAGTAGACGCCGCACTTGTCGAGCGAATCGACGGCCATCGCGTCGCGCAGCACGTTCACATAGCAATCGCTTTGCGGGAGACCTTTCGTTAGGGCTGCCCATTCATGGCCGCCGGTGCGACTACGATAGACGCGTAATTTGCCATCGGGAGGGAAATGTTCGGAGTCGCTCTTGATCGGCACGACGTAGATTGTTTCCGGTTCGTGCGCGTGGACGTCGATTGGGAAACCGAAATCGGAAGGAAGGTTGCCACTGACCTCGTTCCACATGTCGCCGGCATCATCGCTCCGCATAACGTCCCAATGTTTCTGCATGAATAGGACGTCGGGCCGGGAGCGATGCATCGCGATTCGATGCACGCAATGGCCGACTTCAGCGGTCGGATCAGGCAACTCGTAGAGAGATTTCAGCCCTTTGTTTATCGGACTCCAACTCTTCCCGCCGTCGTCACTGCGGAAGGCACCCGCGGCCGAGATGGCAACGAAGATGCGGTCGGGATTCTGCGGGTCGAGAAGGATGGTGTGGAGACACATGCCACCCGCTCCAGGTTGCCAGAGTTTGCCTTTCGCTTCGCGCAAACCCGGAAGCTCCTGCCAGGTTTTGGCGCCGTCAGTGCTGCGGAAAAGGGCCGCATCTTCCGCTCCGGCGTAAACGGTTTCCGCATCGGTGAGGGATGGCTCAAAATGCCAGACACGCTTGAATTCCCAAGGATGTTGCGTGCCGTCGTACCATTGATGCGTCCCGGGCGTGCCGTCATAGACGAAGTCCTTCCCAACCGGTTCCCACGTCTCGCCGCCATCATCGGAGCGCTGGACCTGCTGCCCAAACCAGCCGCTGCTTTGCGACGCGTAGATCCGGTTTGGGTTCACCGGCGATCCCTTGAGATGATAAATTTCCCAGCCGGCGAAATGCGGGCCGCTCACTTTCCAATCCTTGCGCTTGCCGTCCGACGTCAGGACGAACGCCCCTTTGCGAGTGCCAACCAACAATCGTACTGCGCTCATCTTTGATTCCTTAGCTTTGCGACCGAGTGAAATTCAATCTTAAAAATGGCGATCCGGGAGAGCGCTCAATCAGGAATCTCAGCCTCGACCAGTTTTCCCAGGAGGCTGAGCGATTCCTGCCAGCCAAGGTAGCAAGCCTCGCGCGGAATGGCGGCCGGTACGCCGGCCTGCGTGATGTTTATTTCTGTGCCACACGAGACCTCGGCCAGAGTGACCGTGACCTGGATCTCGCCAGGCAGATTCGGATCCTCAAACTTGTCGGTGTAGCGAATGCGCTCGTGCGGGATCAACTCCTGATATTCACCGCCGAAGGTATGACTCGCGCCGGTGGTGAAGTTCGTGAACGACATCCGGAAACTGCCGCCGACCTTCGCATCCATGTGATGCACCTTGCAGGTGAATCCGTTAGGCGGAAGCCACTTGGCGGTGGCGTCGGCGTCAAGGAAGGCGCGATAGATTCTTTCCGCCGGTGCCCGAAGCACGCGATGGAGTTGGATGGTGTGGGTTGCGGGTGTGGTCATACTCATTTGTCGTCGAATTGATCTCGTGTTTCTTCATTATCTCCACGAACGACCCGCTCCGCTTCGGACATTGATCTGCAATTTCGGTTTGAAGAGGTGTCCGTTTGCAGGCGGTTCGCACGTTGAGAGGATGACAACTATTCAACATCAACCTGATCAAACACTATGGAAACAAACAGCACTCCTTACATCCTGTTCTTCCGAAATTCCGGACCGGAAAACTATGCCCACCTCTCCGCCGAAGAGCGGCAGCGGCTCGTGACCCGATGGAACGCCTGGTATGACGAACTCTCGGATGCCGGCCAGGCGATCGACGGGACTCCTCTCGAACTCGAGACCCGCATCGTCTCCGGCCCGCGCGGCGAACGCGTTGTCGACGGTCCGTTTGCGGAAGCCAAGGAAGCGGTTGGCGGTTACGTCATGCTCAACGTGCGCGACCTCGAGGAAGCGACCGCGATCGCGCAAAAGCATCCCGGTCTCGCCCACGGCCTCGTGATCGAAGTGCGTCGCCTGGCCGAGCATTGCCATCTCGGGGTGAAAGCGGAAAACCGCGCGGCAGCTTTCGCGGAATAATCTCCGGTGTCGCTCTCTTCGGCAGCTCGGGGGACGGATTCCGGCCCGGACCCGGAGCCGCCAATCTCCGCACCCGCCGCGAAGTTGGTGGAAAATTTTTTCCGCCATGAAACCGGCCGTCTTCACGGCGCGCTCATCCGGCTGCTCGGCGTGCATAACCTCGCGCTCGCCGAGGACGTGGCGCAGGAGGCGATGCTGCGCGCATTGCGCAACTGGTCGATGGGCGGCATCCCGGAAAACCCGTCGGCCTGGATCATGCGCGTCGCGATGAACCTGGCGAAAGACGCGCTTCGCCATCAGCGCATGTCGACCACCAAAGAGCCGGCGATCATTGCGCATCTCGACCAGACACTGGCCGATTCGAGTCTCGGAAAAACCAGCGACCACGAGATCCGCGACGATGCGCTGCGGCTCATGTTCGTCTGCTGCCATCCCGCGATCGCGACCGACGCGCAAGTCGTGCTCGCGCTCAAGGTTCTCTGCGGATTCAGTATCGCCGAGATCGCGGCTGCTTTCCTGAGCAGCGAGGCGGCGATCGAAAAGCAGCTGACGCGCACCCGGCAACGCATCCAGGAAGCCGGCATCGGTTTTGAAATTCCGGAAGGCGAGAATCTCGCGCCGCGGCTCGATGGCGTCCTCGCCGCGCTCTACCTTTTGTTTAACGAAGGCTACAAAGCGTCGGCCGGCGATTCGCTCCTGCGCGAAGATCTGTGCCGCGAGGCGATCCGGCTCGCCACCCTTCTCCTCATGCATCCCGTGGGCAACACGCCGCGCAGCCATGCCTTGCTTGCACTCATGCTTCTGAGCAGCGCGCGCTTCCCCACGCGCCTGAGCGCGCAGGGAAACTTACTTCGACTCGATGACCAGGATCGTTCGAAGTGGAACCAGTCATTCATCAACCAAGGCCTGATGCATCTCGCTGCCGCCGCCGAGGGCGAAACGATCAGCGACTATCATTTGCAGGCCGGCATCGCGGCCTGTCATTGCTTGGCGCCGGAGGCGGCCTCGACCGACTGGAAACGAATCCTCCGCCATTATGATCAACTGCATCGGCGGAATCCGTCACCGATCATCGCGCTCAATCGCGCCGTCGCGGTCGCGCATGTTCACGGTACCGAGGCCGGCCTTGCGGCGCTCGACGAAATCCCGCGGCGCGAGCTTATCGAAGCGCATCATCTTTTCCACGCCGTCGCCGGCGAGCTGCAGCAACAGCTCGGGCGGCACGAAGAAGCCGCGAAGAGTTTTCGGCGCGCCCTGCAGCTGGCCGAGGTCGGCCCGGAGCAGCATCATCTCGCGCGAATGCTCGAGCAGTCGATCAACTGAGTCCGAGAAATTCGCGGGCCGTTCCGCTCAGGAGCCGCGTCCTGTCTTCCTCGGAAAAATCGGACATCGACTCGATCAATTCGCCGGGATGCGCTTCGCCTAACGGAAAGGGATAATCGGAACCGAGCGCGATCCGCTGCGTCCCGAAAAGTTTGCAAAGCAAGCGCAGGGCGTCCGGATCGTGGACTAACGAGTCGACAAAAAAGCGTGCCGACCTCTGCCCGCCGCGTTCGTCGGCCCGAGCGAGGTAATCGCGCGGGTTGATCTTGTTCTCGATTGCGACCAGGTCGGGCCGGACGTTAAACCCATGCTCGATCCGTCCGATCGTAATCGGGAACGCGCCGCCGCCATGGGCAAAGGCGACGCGCAGCTTCGGGAAGCGCTCGAAAACGCCGCCGAAAATCATCGAACAAATCGCGAGCGAAGTTTCCGCCGGCATCCCGACCAGCCACGGCAGCCAGAATTTCGGCATCCGGTTTTTGCCCACCATGTCCCACGGATGAACGAAAACCGCGGCGCCCGTTTCCTCCGCCGCGCTCCAGACCGCATCGAGCGAGCGGTCGTCGAGATTGCGGCAATCCTTTTGCTCGCAGAATTCGTTCGCATCGACGTGCGACCCGATCTCAATCCCGCGTAATCCGAGTTCGCGCACGCAGTGCACCAGTTCGCGCGCGGCCAACTCCGGATCCTGTAACGGGACCGTGCCCAGCCCGGCGAAACGCAAGGGATTCGCTCTGACGACTTCGGCGATGTGATCGTTCAAATACCGGGAAAGGTCGAGCCCGTCGGCCGGTTTTGCCCAGTAACTGAACATCACCGGCACGGTCGAGAGAACCTGGAGCGAGACACCCGTGTGATCGCATTCCTCGATCCGGCGTTTCGGGTCCCAGGAATTGTCGCCCACTTCGCGAAAGAAGCGGTCGCCGATCATCATCCGCGCGCAGCACGGGCGATGGTGCTCCATCCTAACGAATCCGCTGTAGCCGTATCGGGTGTCGAGGTCGGGCCATTCGCGCGGCAGGATGTGAGTGTGGAGATCGATCTTCATTTTTTGAATTCGTCTCTCATTTAACGGTCATCCCAAAAACACGCCAGAAACTCCTGCGTTTTTCGAGCGCGAATTGAGAAATGGACATTTCTCTTTCCCGCTCCAGATTGGTCGCCATGGACCGCATCTCTTCTCAGCAGCCGGCGCCTTTCCGGGCGCTCGCGGCTGCCGCGCGGTCCTGGCGCGGTTATTGGCGTCGCTAAGAACGACGCGGTCACGCATCCGTTAGCCGGACGGAGGCGGAATACCCACACTCTTCACGCGCGCACCTTTGGCGTGCGATTCACCTTCTGCCCCGGCGCTACACCCGATTTTCCATTAACTTTATGACATTCTTAGCTTCACTTGCTCTTGCCCAACAGTTGGATGATGCCGACTCGTTAGGCCATTTCCGGAAACGTTTTTACTCTCCCGAGGGGCGAATTTACCTCGACGGAAACTCGCTTGGTCTCCTCTAGCGCGATGCCGAGCGCACCTTACTCGGTGTGCTCGAACAATGGAAAACCGGCGGGATCGCCGGTTGGCTCGACGGCGATTCGCCGTGGTTCACCATGGCCGAGGCACTGGCTGAGCGTGTCGCGCCGCTGATCGGCGCGAGCGCTGATGAAGTGGCGATCGCGAATTCGATGACGATCAACCTCCACCAGCTTCTCGCGACACTTTACCGGCCGGTTTCGCAACGGACGAAAGTGTTGATCGATGCGCACAGTTTTCCGACCGATCGTTATGCTTTGCGCAGTCACCTCCGGCTCCGGGGTCTCGATCCCGACGAGCACATTGTCATTGTGCCGGCGGTTAAATCTCGTTTTCTCGAGGAGGACAAAATCGTCGAGGCGCTGCGCGATCCCGAGCTGCAGATGGCGCTCTTTCCTTCAGTCGTCTACACAACCGGGCAGCTCCTCGATCTGGAGCGAATCTGTCGCGCGGCGCGCGAGAACGACGTCGTCATCGGCCTCGATCTTTCGCATTCCGTCGGCATTCTGCCGCACGCGCTGGATGAATGGGGCGCAGATTTCGCGGGCTGGGGTCACTACAAATGGCTTAACGCCGGCCCGGGCTCGGTCGCGGGACTTTATCTGAATCGCCGCCATTTCAACGAGACCGGCGTGGTCGATGCGGGACTCGCCGGCTGGTGGAGCGTGCACAAGGAAAGCATGTTCGAGATGGCGGACGAGTTTTTCCCCGGCATGGGTGCCTCCGCGCTGCAGATCGGCACGCCCGCGGTTCTGAGCATGGCGCCGATCGACGGCGCGCTGCAATCCGTCGAGGAAGCGGGGATCGATCGCATCCGCGAAAAATCGATCGCCATGACCGACTTCATCATTCGCGTCGCGGACGCGGAGTTGGCCGAGCTTGGGTTTCGTGTCGGCACTCCGCGCGAGTCCGCGCGACGTGGCGGCCATATCTCGCTGCAACATCCCGAAGCGCAGGCGATTTCGATGGCGTTGCGCGCCCGCCGTGTCGTGCCCGATTTTCGCAAACCGGACGTGATCCGCTTCGCGCCTTCGCCGCTCTACAACACGTTCACGGAACTCTGGGAAGCGCTCCAGATCTTGAAAGAGATCGCAACGATGCGCTCGCACGAGGAGTTCGAAACGACGCGGGCACTGGTGACTTGATGGAATCGCGTATATCACTGGCCGACTTGAATCGCCGCCGGCCTTCATGGCTCCTTCCCACGCCCGCCCGGCGCGATGAAGACGGCACGGAGACTCCGGTGCGTTCGTTGCTCGTTAGGCTAATGCGCGGGCAGGATCCCTCGCGCGACGAGGCCGCGTTGCTTTTCGCGGCGGCGATGGATGAACGCGCGACCGACGCCCAGATCGGCGCCGCGCTCGTTGCGCTCGCGGTCAAAGGCGAAACGGTCGAGGAGCTCACCGGCATGGCGCGGGCGATGCGGGCCCGCGCCTTGCGCATTAAATGCCGGCACGAAACGTTCATCGACACCGCGGGGACGGGCTCGAGTTACGCGAAAACATTCAATGTTTCGACCGCCGCGGCTTTCGTCGGTGCCGGCGCCGGTCTGCCGGTCGCGAAACATGGAAGCCGGGCTGCGACCAGCCTTTCGGGGAGCGCAGACGTCCTGAGCGAGCTGGGGGTAAACGTCCAGGTCGTAGCCGCGGTCTCGGAACGATCGCTGAACGAACTCGGTATCTGCTTCCTCTATGCTCCGCTTTATCATCAGGCGACCGCGCGCGTGGCCAGTATTCGCCGCCAGCTCGGCGTCCACACAACCTTCAATCTGCTCGGCCCCCTAACGAATCCGGCGGGAGCACCGCGCCAGATCATCGGCGTCTGGCACGAGGCGCTGCTCGAGCCGCTCGCGCACGCTTTGATCGCCCTCGGGACGGAGCACGCGTGGGTCGTTCACGGCAGCGATGGGCTCGATGAGGTGACGACGAGCGGTCCAACGACCGTGGCGGAAGCACGGGATGGAACGGTCCGAGTCTTCACCCTGGAGCCCTCGGATCTCGGCCTCGAAACTTCTCAAAACCTGGAGCAACTCCGAGGCGGTAATCCGCGCACCAATGCGCAGTTAATTCGCTCTGTCTTCCAAAACGAAACCGGCGCCCGCGTGGCCGCCGCGCGCGATCTGATCTGCGCGAATGCCGCGGCCGCGATTTTCGTTGGAGGACTCGAGAACGACCTGAAAACGGCCACAGGACGCGCCCGCGAAAGCATTCTTTCGGGCGCGGCGCTCGAAAAGCTGGAGACGCTTTGCGCGCAAACGAACCGCCATGAAAACTAGCTTTCTCGATCAGATCGTCGCCCGTCGGCGCGCGCATCTCGCGACGTCCGATCGGACTGCGCGAGAGATGCCACGCCGAGATCCGGCGCACCGTTTCCAGGAAGCGCTGCGGGCCCGCGATGGTGCCGCGATTATCGCCGAGTTCAAACGGGCCTCACCGTCGTTAGGCGAAATCCGGGCCGGGGCCAATGCGGCGCAGGTGATTGCGCTCTACGAAGCGGGCGGCGCGACGGCCATTTCCGTCCTGACCGAGCCCGATTTCTTCAAGGGTTCGCTCGACGATCTTCATCTGGCGCGGGCGACCACATCCCTCCCGATCCTGCGCAAGGATTTCATCATCGATGAAATTCAAATCACGGAAGCGGCGGCCGCCGGGGCGGATGCGATCCTGCTCATCGTTGCCGCACTGACGGACGCGGAACTTTCCGGTTTTCGAGCACTCGCTGAAGAAAAGCTCGGCCTCGACGCGCTGGTCGAGGTGCACGACGCGCAAGAGATGGAGCGCGCGATCGAATCCGGCGCAAAGCTTATTGGCGTTAACAATCGCAACCTGCGCACCTTCGTCACCTCGCTCGAAACTTCAATCGAATTGGCGGCGCTCGCTCCGCCCGGCGCGACGCTGGTGAGTGAGAGCGGCATTTCTTCCCGGGCTGACATCGAGCGGCTCCAGAAATGCGGTTATCGCGGTTTCCTCATCGGTGAATCCCTCATGCGCGCGGCCGATCCCGTCGCGCTCCTCGAATCCCTGCGTCATGCTTGAGTTTGGAAACAAGGTCGCGGTCAAGATCTGCGGCGTCATCACCCCCGCCGATGCGCTGCTCTGCGGCGGCGCCGGGGCGGTCATGATTGGCCTCAATTTTTCACCGCAAAGCAAGCGCTGCATCACACCGGAAAGAGGCGCTGAGATTGTCGGAGCGGCGCGCGAGCAATTTCCGCGGCTGAGATTTGTCGGCATCTTTGTTGACCAGGAGAGCAGGCTCGTGCAAACGATCGCCGAGGAGCTCGCGATCGACGCGGTGCAATTGCACGGCAGCGAGTCACCGAGATACGTCTGCGATCTGAAAGTGCCGTTCGTCATCAAAGCGCTGCGCGTCTCGGGCCCGCCCGATTTTTCCGCCTACCGCTGCGATGCCATTCTGCTCGATAGCTGGAGCGCGAAGGTACCTGGAGGAACGGGGGAAACCTTTCCATGGTCGATTGCCGCGGCATTACGCCCGCAGGTGGCGCGGCTCATCCTGGCTGGTGGCCTAACGAGCGGCAATGTGAAGGAAGCGATCCGCACGGTCCGCCCGTTTGCGGTCGATGTTTGCAGCGGCGTCGAGTCCGCACCCGGCCGGAAAGACGAAGCCAAAGTGCGCGCCTTCGTCCGGGCGGTGGAGGAACTCAATCATGAAACAACTGCGATCCGAGCCTAACGAACAAGGTTTCTGGGGCGAATACGGCGGCCGCTTCGTCGCGGAAACGCTGATTGCGCCGCTCGAGGAACTGACTGCGGCCTACCGCGGCGCCGTCCGCGACCGCGCCTTTCAGCGACGCCTGGCGGAACTGCACCGTGATTATTCCGGTCGCCCGACGCCGTTAGGCCTGGCCGCACGCCTGACCGAGCACGCGAGTGGCGCGCGGATTTTTCTGAAGCGCGAAGATCTCCTTCACACCGGGGCGCACAAGATCAACAGCGCGCTCGGGCAGGGATTGCTCGCGGCGAGGATGGGCAAACAGCGGATCATCGCCGAGACCGGCGCCGGGCAGCACGGCGTGGCAACGGCCACGGTCTGTGCGCTGCTCGGGCTCGATTGCGTCGTTTACATGGGCGCGGAAGACGTCCGCCGGCAAGAGCCTAACGTTTTACGGATGCGCCTGCTCGGCGCGGAAGTGCGGGTGGTGGAGAGCGGTTCGCAAACGCTGAAGGACGCGATCAACGAAGCGCTGCGCGATTGGGTGGCGAACGCGCGCGACACTTATTATCTCCTCGGGAGCGCCCTCGGGCCGCATCCGTATCCGCTCATGGTGCGCGAATTTCAGAAGGTGCTCGGCGAGGAAACACGACGTCAGTTTCTCGCCCGGGAAAAAAAATTGCCCGATGTGCTGATCGCCTGCATCGGCGGTGGGTCGAATGCGATCGGGATGTTTCATCCGTTCCTGGGCGACCCCAGCGTGCGGTTGATCGGCGTGGAAGCGGGAGGAGAGGGGAACTCGTTAGGGGAACATGCCGCGCGGTTTCTCCGCGGCGGCGGTGGAAGGCCGGGCGTGCTGCACGGGACCTTGAGCTACGTCCTGCAGGACGAAGGCGGACAGATTTCCAACACGCATTCCATTTCCGCCGGGCTCGATTATCCGGCGATCGGACCGGAGCACGCGTTTCTGCGTGACCACAAACGGGTGGAATACGTCTCGGTCGGCGACGCGGAAGCGCTCAAGGGATTCCAGTTGCTGGCGAAGCTCGAAGGAATCATTCCCGCTCTCGAATCGGCGCACGCGGTCGCCTACGCCGTGCGGCTGGCACGCAAGCTGCCCGCGAACAAAAGCATCGTCGTCAATCTCTCCGGCCGTGGCGACAAAGACCTGGCCAGTGTGCAGCCGCACCTCCGCCGATGAGTCGATTAGCCGAGAGTTTTCGGGCCGCGCGCGCGTCGTCGCGGGATGGATTCATTCCATTTCTTGTCGCGGGCGATCCGGATCTGGAGACGACCGCGCAGCTCTTGCCCGAGCTGAGTAAACTCGGGCCCATCGCGATCGAAGTGGGCGTGCCGTTCAGCGATCCCACGGCCGATGGACCGGTCATTCAACGCGCGGCGCAGCGCGCGCTCGCGCAAGGCACTTCGCTCGTGAAAATCCTTTCGCTCCTGGAACGGTTTCAGCCTAACGAACTGACTTCGATCGTTCTTTTCAGCTACTTCAACCCGATCCTGCAACTCGGCATCGAGCGCTTTGCCCGCCTCGCCGCGAAGCGCGCAGTGGCGGGTGTGCTGGTGGTCGATCTCCCAGCGGAAGCCGCCGCGCCATTGCAGGCGCAACTGCGCCGACGGAAGATCGACCTTATTTTCCTGGTCACACCGACCACGACCGATCCGCGCCTGCGCCAGATCGTGAAGCTGGCGAGCGGATTCATTTATGCGGTCGCCCGAACCGGCGTCACAGGCACGGCGCGCGAGCTGGTCGATGAATCGGACGAACTCGTTAGGCGGATTCGAGCGGTCAGCGATCTGCCGGTCGCGGTTGGATTCGGAATCACGACCGGCGCGCAGGCGAAGCGCGTTTGTCGTTATGCTGACGCCGCCGTCGTTGGTTCACGCCTGGTGGCAGAGATCGAGGAAGCGAGCGCGGTGAGATCCGCGCGCCGCGCGGAGGTGGTGCGGGCTGCGATCGAATGTGCGCGGCAGTTCGTCTGAGATGGTGGCGTAAAGCTCCCGACCTGGCCCTTCTCCGTCTTCGAGCCTGGAGACTTCTCTGCCCTGACAGGGGTTTCCGTCGTTCGCCTCTCGGGACCTT
>JBPCLI010000079.1:0-7898 GCA_051003415.1 Chthoniobacterales bacterium
TAGGCTGCATGGTCTCGGCTGAAGAGACGCGTCGTGCTTATGAAGTGCCCTCAAGGACCTAACCAAGCGATCGAGCTGACCGGAACCAAGGTACGATCCACGTTTTCAGTAGCCAGATCCATTTCACTCCGCTTCACAGTTGCCCTCGGTCCCGGCAGCTCATCTTGTTCTCGTTAGGTCTCATGAGCTCTTGGAGCATCGTTGCAGTCGTTCTCGGAGCGATCGTTATCCTCGCGACGCTAATCATGCTGATTTGGCTCCGTTACGTGCCACAGGGGCAGGTGCCACCCCTGGGGCAGAAGAACGGTCCGGTTTGGCTTCGTGGCCTCTGGCTCCTTACGTTGCTCAACTTCTTCGTATTTTTCTACAGCGCGCAGAGTCACGGCGGCGACGCATGGAACGGTTACCATCGGGGAAACCAATACTTCCTCGGTGCGAAGGGTGGAGTTTACATATCCGTTTCTCGAGACTTCTGGTTCTACAGTTATTACCACTTGCTTTCGGTGTGGATTTCGTTCTTCGTGGCCCTTGCTGCATTCGGCTGGTACTCGACCCGCACCAGCAATGCGAAGATCTAACCATACATCTGAGGTCATCCAGCAAGGGCTTTAAGTAGATTTTGTTCACGGTAAGTCAGGCGGCTTCTTTAAGAGTGTCCTGGAGTTTAGCGGCGAGAGGTGAGCCGCGGCGAGTGAGGGTGGCGAGATAGGCGTTTTCGTCATAGGGGACGCGATCACGCCAGCAGACATACATGATCCGCTGCCATTTGAAGGCGAGGGCGCGGAACGGCGGTTGAGTGACTCTTGCCTTTGGCGACTTGCTCCTGGAGGAAGAGTTTGGCCCAGGGGCAGTGGAGGGCTGATTGACTGGCGTACTCGAAGAAGCTTTGATGGACGAAGTGGGGACGGCTGTAGCGTCGATGGACCCAGTGCTGGTTCTTGCCGCTTTTCTCTGTGACCGGGGCGATCCCGCTGGATCGCTGGATGGCGCGAGCATCGGGATAACGGGAGCGCTCACTCCCGAAGGCGCAGGCGAGGCGGGGGCGAGAGTGGGGCCGGCGCCGGGGAAGCTCTGCCAGATGGCGGCATCGCGGTGGAGGGCGAAGCGCTGCTGGATTTGCCGGTCGTATTCTTTGATGGCAAGTCCGAGTTGGAGTAACTGGCGGGCAAACATTTGCACTTGGATAATGGCTGGTTCGACCAGAGCGGGATCGCGCGAGAGCGGGATCATTTGGGCGATGGCGCTGAGACGCTCCTGGACCAGCTCGGGGCGGCGGCAGTGAGGGGCGTAGTAGAACTTGCGGATGGTCTCGGGGCGCGCCTTTTGGAGCTGTGGAAGCGAGGGCCACTTGAGGAGGAACTGGCAGGCGAGCGGGGCAAAGAGATCCCCACCGGCGAGTGAGAGGGCCTGCGGGTAATAGCTCTTGAGCGCAGCGCGCAGCATCTCGGTTAAGAGAGTGCGCAGATCGACCGCGCCGCGGCGATGTTCCAGAAGCCGGCCGAGCTGGCGCGTCTGCGGATCGTCGAGGAGCAAAGGACTAAGCTTGTCGCAGTGCTGCAACAAGAGCTCGAGACAGACTTGCGCATCGGTGGGATCGCTTTTCGCGCGGCTGGGTTTGAAAGCCTGACGATAGCGCGCCGCAGTCGCTGGGTTGACCGGATAGAGGGTGAAAAACTCAGAAGCCGAAAGCGCGCTGATGTAACTCGCGAGTCGACCTACAACTGCCCTGGGTTGTTGGACAGCCTCCGGCTCAGCCATGTCTTTTTCTAGGTCGGTGATTGAGGTGTGCGGCGATTAGATCGCATTGGCTTTGGGTGACGTTCTGGACCTACGATGGTACGCAACTTGCACTATATTCTCTCGCTGCCTCGCAAAACATTTGACCCAGCGGCGATGGAGCGAGCGGCGCACCGCCGCACGCTCCACTTTTGAGATGATTTCCACACTTTGCACTCGGAGCGACGCGCGCAGTCGTCCGCCGCCGGAAGCGTCAATCCCCGCGTTGGGCTCGGTTGATTAGGGGCATCTCACGCAATGCGATCCTCGCACATCAAGGGGACGGTTGGTAGCATGGTATTTTCCCGCCAACGGTCAGGTCGTCCCCTCATCGCGCGGAAGATTTGCCGGTTTTTCGGGCGCGACTTCGAGTTGATCGGGCTATGGGTGCCGCGCGCAGCCAACCGCTGCCAGTACCGCAGTCGGCGGTATCTCTTGCGAGTGGAGTGATCGCTCGTTATGCAATGGGATGAAATCGTTTCGACTGGGCCTGTCTGTTTTCGTCGTTCCCTTCTTGCTGGCCTCTGCCGCTTTCGCTCAACTCGAGCGGACTCTGGCCGCTCACGGTGGCTTGGATAAATGGCGCGGCTTCGCGGGCGTCGAGTACGACCTGACTTTCAAATCGGGCAAGAAGCCTGACCGGCGCGAGCACCAGCTTTTTGATTTGGAGACCCGCTCGGGCCTGATCACGAGCGATAAATACTCGCTTGGTAGCAGTCACGGCGAGGTCTGGATCAAGCCCGGTCTCGAGGCGCTCGGCGGGACGCCGCCGCGGTTCTACATGTGGACGCCTTTCTATTTCTTTGGGATGCCTTTTGTCTTCGCCGATCACGGCGCGAAACAGGAATCGCTGGGGAAGAAGAGTTTTCGCGGCCAGGAATACGACGCGGTCCGGATCACGTTTGCGCAAGGCACGGGGGACACTCCGGATGATTATTACGTGGCGTATATCGATCCGAAAAACAGCCAGCTGAAGCTCGCGTATTACGTGGTCACCTTCCCCGCGATGCGCAAAGGGCGGCCGGTCTCGCAGCTCGAGCCACACGCTATCGTTTTCCAGGAATGTCAGACGGTGGATGGCCTGGAGGTGCCGAAGGTCGCGCCGTTTTATAAATGGAACGGGACCGATATCGAGGGCGAACCTCTCGGCACGCTCGTTTTCAGCAACGTTCATTTTCTGAAGGAGGCGCCGTCGCCGGAGAAGCTTGAGAGACCGGAAGGTGCGGTCGTCGCGCCAATGACGAAGGACAAGGGTTGAGACTTGAGCGCGGTGAGTGGAAAGTCCGGGCGAACCCGCTTCGGTTTCGATTCCTGATTTCAATATTTTACTTCTGATTCTCCGATGGCTTTGAGCAAGAAAGACAAACTTCGCCTTCTTACCATTCTCCTGGAAAGCCGGCACGGCGATCTGCGCGAACAAAATCTCAATCGCCAGGGCAAGGGTCACTTTCACGTGTCCGGCATGGGGCACGAAGCGCTGGCCGCGCTCTCGTTTACGAGCGACCCGGGCGATTACGTTTGCGGGTACTATCGCGATCGCGCGCTGGTGCTTGGTCGGGGTGTCACCTCGGCGGAATTGGCGCTCGATTATTTCGCGAAGCGCAAAGGGCAAAGCCACGGGCGGCA
This sequence comes from Chthoniobacterales bacterium, assembly GCA_051003415.1. Classification (GTDB taxonomy): domain Bacteria; phylum Verrucomicrobiota; class Verrucomicrobiia; order Chthoniobacterales; family UBA10450; genus Palsa-1392. Next base: position 3,403 of record JBPCLI010000079.1, read on the forward strand.
AATGCCGTCGCATTACAGCTACGCCGAGCGCCACATCTGGAGCGTGCCGACGCCGACGGGCGCGCAGCTTCTGCCAGCCTGCGGTATCGCGTGGGGGATCAAGCTCGACGGGAAACCGAATTTCGTCATCGCGACGATCGGCGACGCTGCCACTCGGCAGGGCGATTTTTTTGAGGCCGTTTGTTTCGCAAAGGAGAGACGGCTGCCGGTGTTATTCGTGGTCGAAGACAATGGCTACGGGATCAGCAGCCCGACCCGCGAAATCAATCCGCTCGCGATCGACGTCCTCCAGCCTAACGACTGGCGCTTGATCGACGGCTCCGATGTGCTGGCGGTCTACGACGCCGGGCAGGAAGCGAGCGCACATCTGCGCGCGGGCAAGGGGCCGGTCTTTTTCTGGGTGAAAATGGAGCGACTATCCAGCCACACCAGCTCCGATGACCACAAACTTTACCGCACCGCGGAGGAGATCGAGAACCTTTCGGAAGGCGATCCACTGGAGAAATTCAAGGACCGGCTGATCGCCGAAGGCGTCATTACGGCGGACGATTACGCGCGGCTCGACCAGGAGGTGAAGGAGCGCATTCGCCAGGAATTCATCGAGGCGGAGAAGGAAGAAGATCCGACAGCGGACGAGCTGCGTCTTCAAGTCACGGGCGAACTACCGGAGCTAGACGACGAAGTTCTACCGCCCGGCAAATACCGCATCGGCGACGTGGTCAACCTGACCTTGCGCGCCGGCCTAACGAAAGATCCAAATCGGATTATATTCGGCGAGGATGTAGAGGATCCGAAGGGCGGTGTCTTCCGTCTCACGCAAAAACTTTCGACCGAATTTCCGGAGCAGGTTTTCAACTCGCCGCTCGCCGAGTCAACCATTGTGGGCGTGGCCTGCGGGCTGGCTTCCTATGGCAAGAGGCCTGTCTTCGAGCTGCAATTCATCGACTTCATCGGGCCGGCCTGGAATCAGATCGTGACCAACCTCTGCAATTTGCGCTGGCGCAGTTTCGGCACCTGGACCTGCCCGCTGGTCATCTACGCTCCGTATGGCGCTTACCTTCCCGGCGGCAGCCTCTGGCACAGCCAGGCCAATGAAGCCCCGCTCGCGCATTATCCGGGGATCAATATCGCCATTCCGAGCAACCCGGAAGATGCCGCCGGGCTCCTCTGGAGCGCGATGCATTGCGAGGATCCGACCTTTATTCTCCTGCCCAAGCATCTGCTTTGGGCGGAACACGAATCGGCCGAGCCGCTCCGCCCGGTGTCGTTACGCAAGGCCCGCCTTCATCGCGCCGGGGCCGACGTGACCGTGGTCGCCTGGGGCAACACGATGGAGAAATCGATCGAGGCCCTGGCCAAGCTGGGAGACAGGGCAAGCGTCGAGCTGATCGATCTGCGCTCCATTGCACCCTGGGACCGGGAAACGATCGAGGACTCGGTCCGGAAGACGGGGCGACTCGTTGTTGTCCAGGAAGACACCGAGAATTGCAGTGTCGGTCAGATGATTATTTCGCACATCACTGGGCAGGCCGAACTCTGGGAGGCGATGAGCAGTCCGCCCGTTCTTGTCAGCAAAGGCAACGTCATGATTGGCTACAACCCGATCTACGAATACGCCGCTTTGCCCGATGTCGAACGCATCGTTAGGGCGATCGAGCGCTCGGTCTCGGTCCACGCGAAACGCGCTCTAGCCAGGGATGCTGTCCCCGGCCGGGCAAAAGCCAGCGCGGAAACCTTGCCCGCTGCGGTGCGTCCGGGGACAGCGTCCCCGGCTACAGGCGGCACGCGCAAGATCGTCGTTCCGATCATGGGCGAAGGCATTCGCTCGGCCAAGGTCGTCGCTTTGCTCAAGCAAACCGGTGACCGGATCGAACTCGACGATTCGCTTTGCGAAGTTGAGACGGACAAGGCGGTTTACCCGATCGAATCATCTTTCGCCGGCACGATGGGCGAATGGAAAACTGCGGTCGACGAAACAGTCGAGATCGGTCAGGAACTCGGGACCATTATCACCGAGAGCGAAGGCGACGACCTCGCGGAACAGATGGAAGAGGCTGCGGAAGCTTCGGCCGACGAACTGCCCGCCAGCGCCGTTCCGGCGAGGGTAAGCAAGCGCACTACTGCTCGCGAGCCCGCCCTCTCCGCCACCATCACCCGCAAACTCGGGCGGGTCGTGCCGGCTAATTTGCAGATCGATGCGCGCTGGGATTCGATCCGCGACGCGCGCGCTGCGGCGAAAAAGAGCGACGGTAAGAATGCACCCTCGCCCTCGGTCATGGTGGCGTGGGCCGTCGTTAGGGCGATGGAAAAACATCCGGCTTTTCGCAGCCTGATGCTGGAAGACGATCGCATCGTGGAAAGCGAAGATTTCGATCTCGGGATGGCAGTGGCGATGGAAGGCGACCGCCTCGCCACGGCCGTGATCACAGAAGCGAACAAGCTCGCTTGGCCTGATTTCGTTAGGCGATATAACGAGACGGTCGAGGAAACACGTAGCGGCCGGGTGGACGCGATGAACGCCCCGCTCGTCATCAGCAGCCTGGGCGCCTTTGGGGTCAAGGCGGCCGCGCCAATTGTGGTTCCGCCCTCGGTCGGGACGCTCTTCGTCGGCTCCGCTCATTTCGAACTCTCGCCCAACGGAAAGAAGGCACAGACGGTAGAGGTGATCACACTTTCGCTCACCTTTGATCACCGGGTCGTAAACGGCGCGGGCGCGGCCAACTTCGTCCACGAGATCAAGGAATTGATCGAAGGTTTCGCGATACCGGCGGCGACGAAAGCGATCGCCTAGCGACCTAACGATTCTCGCGCGGCCTGCAGGCGCTTCGCTTCGACGTTTTCGAACTGGTCGCCGGCGCGCTTTTCCAGTTGCGCGAAATCCGTCTTTTGCAAAACCGGTGACGTCGTGCGGACCTCTGCAAGCGCGCGCCAGAGCAGTCGCTTACCGGCGATACCGAGGGCCAGCGTCTCAAGGGTTTGAAAGAGACGCAATTCCGCGGACTCGCCACCGGAGAAACCGAGCTTCGCCCGTCCCAGCTTTTCCGCCACCCAGGCCCCGGCGCTGCGCGTCGCGCTCGCTTCGAAGGCGAGCGTTTCCATCAGATTGCGCAGCTGTTCGTGATCGGCCTCGATCTCGTTTTGCAGTTCTGCAAAAAAGACGGCCCACGGTGTCCCTTCATGGGCTTTGAGCGAATGCTCGACCAGTTCAAGGGCGCCGACGCCGGCGGCATAATGGTCCTGCAGATAGATCTCAAGCTGCTCATTGTCGGTGGTGTCGCTCATCTCCCCTCTCAATCGCGTTTCCGCGCGGAAGGGGTCGCCTGTCGCTTGCGCCGCGCGACCTCCCGGCGTTGCCTTGTTTCGTGACGAAGCCAACTGAACCGCGCGCCATCATCCATCTCGACATGGATTGCTTTTACGCCGCGATCGAGGTGCGCGATCGGCCGGAATTGCGCGGCAAGCCGGTCGGCGTTGGCGGGGCACGCGATCGGCGCGGAGTCCTCACCACCTGTAATTATGAAGCGCGCGCATTTGGGGTCCGCTCCGCCATGCCGACTTTCATGGCCCTGCAGCGTTGTCCGAAGTTGATCGTGCTCCCAACGCGCTTTGATGTTTACCGGCGCGAATCGGCCACCATTCGCGCCATCCTCTATCGCTTCACCACGTTGGTCGAGCCGCTCTCGCTCGATGAAGCCTACCTCGACGTCAGCGGCCACCACGGCGCACCCGGACCGCTCGCGCAGGTCATCCGCGAGCTTATTTTTCGGAAGACGAAACTGACCGCCTCGGCCGGGATCGGGCCGAACAAACTGGTGGCCAAGGTCGCGAGCGACCTGAAGAAACCGAACGGACAATATGAGGTTACGTCCCAGGAAGTTCCGGAGTTCATGGCTGCGCTGCCGGTCCGAAAAATCTGGGGAATCGGCGCCGTGACCGAACAGAAAATGCAGCAGCGCGGGATCACGACCTGCGGCGAGTTGCAGCGCTTCTCCCGTCTCGACCTGCAGACCATCTTCGGCAAATTCGGAAGCGAGCTCTACAATCTTTGTCGCGGGATCGAAGAGCGTCCGGTGGAGCCGGACCGCGAACGAAAATCTCTCAGCAACGAAGAGACCTTTTCCGCCAACCTCGACACCCTCGCCGCCTGCGAGGAAAAGCTGGAGGAACTTTTCGCCGAGCTGATGGCCGACCTCGCGCAAAAGGAAGCGAGCCGCACGATTACGAAAATTTTCGTGAAACTGAAGTTCGCCGACTTCACCCGCACGACGGTGGAACGAGCGGGTCTCACGCCGTCGTTAGGCGATTATCGTATCCTGCTCGCGGAAGCTTTCGCCCGGACCGGGAAGAGCGTTCGCCTGCTTGGTGTCGGAGTGCGTTTCGCGTCCGTCGAGCAGCCTGACGCGACGCAGCTCGCGCTCCTCTAAGCGTTTCGCCCTGCGAAAAACCCAGGTTCACGACTTGAGCGATTCCACAAACTCCTGGAAGCGCTGATCGCT
>JBPCLI010000080.1:0-16224 GCA_051003415.1 Chthoniobacterales bacterium
GTGACACGGCAGGCGGGTCGCCTGCGCTCCCCAGGCCCAGGAGCCGCAAATCGCAGCAGGTCTGCCGCAGGCGCAACAATCCGGTCAGCATTTTCATCCGGGTCGCGCCGTCGCTCGCGCCGCCGGCGCCGATTCCCTGCTGAATCTCGCACAGGAGCGCATTGTAGGTCGCGCGCTGGGTCGGACCCAGTTCACACGGGACGACCTGCTCTATTTTCTCCGGCAGCTCGCGCGCGACGTCGGCCTTGCGAAGTCGCAAAAGAAAAAGACGCAAACCGCGCGCGAGACGTCGTTGCAGGACTGGATCGGGTCCACTCGCGAGCGGGCGCTCGTAACGTTCCCGAAAATCGTTTCGCGTCCCGAGATAACCGGGAGCGACGAAATTCATCAGCGACCAGAGATCGCGGACGGAGTTTTCCATCGGGGTGCCGGTGAGGACGAAACGCGTGCGCGGCCTGAGACTGAAGGCGGCCTGCGCGTTTTGGGTGTCGGGATTCTTGATGTGCTGCGCTTCGTCGAGTACGACGGTGCTCAAGGGGAGGCCAGCGTAAAACTCCGCGTCCCGCCGCAGCAATCCGTAACTCGTTAGGCCGAGATCGAATTCCGGCAGACGGGCGATCTTCCTCCCGCGCTCCGGGCCGTCGATTCTGAGCACCTTCAGCTCCGGGGTGAAACGCGCGGCTTCGCGCTCCCAGTTGGAAAGAAGCGAGGTCGGGCAAACGATCAGCGCCGGGCCGCGTCCGCGTTCGAGCCGGAGAAGCGAGAGGATCTGAACGGTCTTCCCGAGGCCCATTTCGTCCGCCAGAATCCCTCCGAGGTTCTGAGCCGCGAGCGCGGCCAACCATCGGACACCGATAAGTTGATAATCGCGCAACTGCGACTCGAGCGACCCGAGCGCACCCAATTCACGCCCCTGGCTCATGATCTGTGCAGCGCCGACCAAGCGCGCGCCGATTTCCTCCGCGGTGTTGGCCAGGTAGGCGGCTTGGATTTTCTTCAGACGATAAACGCCGGGTTGATTCTGCCGCGGATCGGCGTCGCGCAGCATCTGTTCGAAATCATCGAGCGCATCCGGATTAAGAACCGCCGTTTTACCATTCGTTAGGCGAATCTGATTCTGCCCTGAACGAAGAAGACGTTGCACCTCGGCAAGCGGAATCCCTTCCCCCGCCCCGGTCGCGACGGAGTATTTCAGCTCGAACCAATCTTCACCCGAGCGAACGATCTCGATCGTGGGCGCGACCGGCTCGAGTTCGCTGCTTGCCTTCTCGAGGCGCGGCGAAACTGAAACGTCCCAATCCGCCGGCAAGGACGGAAAATCGAAAGCGAAGAAACGCACGATGCGCCCCGAATCGCGCATTTCGAAAACGTCTCGTGAAAAGATGAAACCGGCGCGCTCCATCCGCGCGACTGACTCTTTTTCGAGCACAAGGTTGCGCACGTAGAGGTGTTCGCCGGATTTCTTGTCCCGAAAAGCGAAACGCTTTTCCGGCTCGGACACGGGCGGAAATGGCGGGCGTTCGCCATATTGGCAGCGAAGAATCGCACGCAGATATTGCAGGGAGCCTTCCAACTGGAGACGGAAAGACGGCTCTGCCGCCTCCACCGTGGGCAGTGAAATTCCTGACGGGAGTTCGACATCGGCAACCTCGCGCCAGAGCGGGAGTTCGAGGGCGAGAAAGTCGTCGGCCTGATCAATTCTCAGTCGCAACGGCTCCCGCAAAACGTTCGTTAAGCGGGAGGGCAGGTCCTTCCCGATTTCCAGAAAATCGCGACCGCTGAGGAGCCATGCATTCGGCCGGACAAGCAGCGGCGTTCCATTTTCCGCGAGGCTGGCCACGAGCTCTAAACCGTCGGCTGCATTTCGCAAAACAATCCTCGGTCGATAAGGTTCGTCCTGAACTCGGGCCGGGCTCGATTTTCCAAAGCTGAGCCGCGGATGCCCGCGCAACGCTGGTAGCCAACGCAGGAAGTCCGCTCCCGGAAGCATGTTCACCGCAGCGGCCTCTTGGCCTAACGAATTGAGCGCAGCCAGGTCAAATTCATCACAGCCGAAGCGCTCACCGGGGGGCAGCCCGTCGAGCATCATTCGGCGTCCTTCCAGTTCCGCTTCAATGCAAACCATGATTTGTCCCCTAGCCCAGGCCGCCTGAAAGTTTGGCGGGAGGATGAAATGCAGCGTGATCTCGCGCGGCCCGGCTTTCCCTAACGAAACAAAACGTTGGTTGACCGGCGCAAATGCCACCGCTTCCTGGTGTGCGATCGGCATTTCCGCGGACGGGGGAGCAAGATAAGCGAGCCCGACGGCGAGCGAATGCGCGCAGACTTTTCCCCACTCGCGCGATTCACGGCAGGTGCAGATGTTCTCCATATTGATCGCGCTGCGAATCCGCAGCCCGGCCCGATAATTCTTCTGACCCTCGCGCACTTCGCCCACGAGGAGCGGCGGCTCGTAGCACGCGCCCGAGACGCGGCCGGCCTTAAGCAGCTCCCGGCCGGCCTTCATCGCCTGCCAGCCACCCGCGCCGGAGAGCAGTTTTTCGGTGATCGCGATCGAGCCGGGTTGCACGTCGCAGCTTGGTCGCGAGGGGGAGGTGAAGCAATCCACTCGCGTCGGACATTCTGGGCTTGCCATCTTGCACGCCGTTTGGTTGCTTCATAATCAAACTTTCGTCGGTGTCTCTCAACGTCGTCGCTAGAAAGGAACTCGTATGAAATATCCCGCGTCCCGCGTCTGCCAGGGCCGGTTCGGCGCACTTGTCCTCGGAATCATCCTCCTCGCCCATGTCCACCCGACACTGGCGCAATCGAAGCCAGTAAGTAACGGGCCCTCCCGTCCCGAAACGTGGAATTCAAACGCTGTGCCCGACGGAATCAGTGCCTCCGACTGGGCTGGGATTCGCGCCGCGCATCAAGCCACGCTAAAGCGACCGCGCCTCGCGACTAACGGGCCCGCCGGACCGACGGCTCTGGCCTCGGATGACATCGCCCAGCAGGCATACGTGAAAGCTTCCAACACTGGTTTCTTTGACAACTTTGGCTTCTCGGTGGCGATCTCTGGCGACACTGTGGTCGTCGGCGCAAATGGAGAAGACAGCAAGGCCACTGGCGTGAACGGCGACCAGACCGATAATAGCGCGAACGGTGCCGGCGCGGCCTACGTATTTGTGCGCAACGGCACGACCTGGACGCAGCAAGCTTATCTGAAAGCTTCCAACACGGAGGCCGGAGACGCTTTCGCCACTTCGGTCGCGATCTCCGGCGACACCGTGGTCGTCGGGGCACGCCTCGAGGATAGCGACGCCAACGGGGTGAATGGCGACCAGAGCGATAACAGCGCTCCAAGTGCCGGGGCCGCCTACGTGTTCGTGCGCAACGGGACCACCTGGACTCAGCAAGCTTATCTGAAGGCTTCCAACAGCGATTCCATTGACAATTTCGGCATTGCGGTGGCAGCCTCTGCCGATACCGTTGTCGTCGCGGCGGATCTGGAATCCAGTAACGCCACGGGGGTGAACGGCGATCAGACTGATAATAGCGCACTTCAGGCCGGGGCCGCCTACGCGTTCGTGCGCAACGGCGTCACTTGGACACAGCAGGCATATCTGAAGGCCTCCAATACAGACGGCGGTGACGTTTTCGGCAATTCAATCGCCCTCTCCGGCGACACCGTGGCCGTCGGCGCACAACTTGAGGCCAGCAACGCCACCGGCATCAACGGCGACCAGAGTGATAACAGTGCCGGACAGGCTGGCGCGACCTACATTTTCGTCCGCAACGGCTCAGCATGGAGTCAGCAAGCTTATGTGAAAGCTTCTAACACTGAGGCTGGTGACGATTTCGGATTCTCAGTCGGTATTTCCGGCGACACGGTGGTGGTCGGAGCAAATTTGGAAGGCAGCAGCGCCACCGGGGTGAACGGCGACCAGAACAATAACAACGCCGGAGGTTCCGGTGCCGCCTATGTTTTCGCGCGCAGTGGGACCACCTGGAGTCAGCAAGCCTATCTCAAAGCTTCTAACACAGATGCCGATGACTTATTCGGCGAATCAGTAGCAAGCTCCGCTGACACGGTTGTCGTCGGCGCATGGTTAGAACAGAGTAACGCCACCGGGATCGACGGCGACCAGGCCGATGACAGCGCGTCACAGGCCGGCGCTGTCTACGTTTTCGTGCGCAACGGCGCGGCCTGGAGTCAGCAAACTTATCTCAAGGCTTCCAACACAGATATTGGTGACAAGTTCGGCAACGCGGTCGCAATCTCTGGCGATACCGCAGTAATCGCGGCCTATTTGGAAGCCAGCAATGCCACGGGGATTAACGGCGACGAGACCTACAATCTCGAGCAAGGGGCCGGCGCGGCCTATGTCTTCACCGCGCAAGGGTCTGCGACCAGCATTCCGCTGCTGAACATCTCGACCCGGGCGGATGTTGGTGTGGGTGACAATGTCCTGATCGGCGGTTTCATCGTCATCGGGAACGATCCGAAAAAGGTCCTCCTGCGCGCGATCGGGCCGTCGCTGACCGACAAAGGCGTGCCAGACGCATTGGCTGATCCAATTATCGAGTTACACAACCCCGATATGTCGGTTGTGACTAACGACAATTGGCGGGATACGCAGGAACAGGAAATCATGGACACCACCATTCCTCCGACCGACGATCTCGAAGCGGCCATCCTCGCCACCCTGGACCCCGGTTTCTACACCGCGGTGGTGCGGGGCAAGAACGACACCACCGGGGTGGGCCTGGTGAAGTTTACGACTTGGATGAGGCGGCTGATTCCGAACTGGCCAACATCAGCACCCGCGGTTTCGTCGACACAGGCGACAACGTCATGATCGGAGGATTTATCGTCGACGACGGGGTGAACACCACCGTGGTGGTGCGGGCGATCGGCCCTTCGTTAGGCGCAATCGGCGTTTCCAATCCATTGCAAAACCCGACGCTCGAGTTGCACAATCTCAACGGGGACCTGCTCGCCGCGGATGACGATTAGAAAGACACGCAACAGGCCGAGATCGAAGCCGCCGGCCTGGCGCCGACCGACGATCGCGAGTCTGCCATCTTGTCGGTCCTCGCCCCCGGCTTGTACACCGCCATCGTGCGCGGCAGAGACAACACGACGGGTGGCGGCTTGATGGAAGTCTATAACCTGCAGTAAGACTAACGGAGCCACCCCTGACCGGGATCACGTATGTGTTCAGCCCGGATAAGGCGTGTCACCTCGAGGAGCCGGAACACGCGGGCCGGGATTATGGTGCGGATCGACGCGCAAGCTACGAGCTAGCAGTTGTAGCCGGGGTCGCTGACCCCGGCGGGCGCAGGCGTTGGCACTTGGCGGGCGTTGGTCCAACCGAAGAGCCGTCCTCCCGCCGGGGTTACCGACCCCGGCTACAACCGTTTGCCCGCGGTGGCATTCCGTGAAATAGGAGCGCGTCATGCAAACGACGCGCGACCCGCACCAGACCTCCGCGCTCGTCGCTGGGGTGGCGGCGTTCGTGACCTGGGGGTTAGTTCCGGTTTATTGGAAACTGCTCTTTTTCATCCCGGCCTCGGAGATTCTCGCGCATCGCTTCGTCTGGACCTGTGTCTTTATGATCGCGATCCTGAGTTGGCAAAGGCGCTGGCCCGAAGTGCTGGGCAACCTGCGCTCGCGGCGGACAGCGTTCCTTTGCGCAGCCAGTGGCGTGGCGATCGCGATCAACTGGTTCGTTTTCATCTGGGCGGTCAACGCCGGTCACGTCCTGGAGACGAGCCTTGGTTATTTCATGTCGCCGCTCGTCAATGTCCTGCTCGGCGCGATCATCCTGCGCGAACGACTGACCCGGGCGCAGCTCATCTCGGTGCTGCTCGCGGGCGGCGCGGTCTGCTACCTGACTTTCGGTTTTGGCCGGCTGCCGTGGGTAGCGTTGACGCTTTGCTCCTCCTTCGGGCTTTACGGATTGCTTCGAAAAATTTCGGGGGCCACTTCCATTCCGGGACTTTTCCTGGAGACAACGCTGATCGCGCCCTTCGCGCTCGGGTTCCTCATCTATCTCGCAAGTCGGGGCGAACTGCATTTCGCGCTTGGCTCGCCGGGACTCGATAGCCTTCTCATCAGCACCGGCGTCGTCACCGGATTGCCGCTCGTCTGGTTCGCCCACGCCGCGCGCCATCTTCGCCTGACGACAGTTGGTTTCCTGCAATATCTCTCGCCCAGCTGCACTTTTTTCCTTGGCGTCTTCGCTTACCACGAGCCCTTCCGGCGCGCGCAGATGGTGACCTTCGTTCTCATTTGGATTGCCCTCGCGATCTTCACCGCGGATACCCTTTCGCGGTGGCGGGCGAGCAAGGCCGCCGCGCTGCAGCCGATCGAGTTGTAGATGCGACGCTCGGCGGTGCGTGATCTGTGTTAAGCTCGCGCTTCCATGTGGAGTGAAGACAATTTCCAATACGCGATCGAGAACACCGAGGTGATCCTCGCGCCGGAAGGCAAGATCGCGACCTTTGGCCACACCAGTTTTCGCTTTTATCTCATTAGCGAGCTGATGGATCAGGCGAATGAAGTGCGAGTCCGCGATGGCCGGATTCACGCCGAACGGCCGCAGATTCTCTTACCCGACCATTATGCGGGGCTCCTCCTGGAGGGCTTCGGCGAAAAAGCGGCGCGCTATGCCGAGCAACTTCGCGAGCGTAGTCAGCAGTTTGCCGTCCTGCGTTACGGTTTCCAATTTCGCAAAACCGATGTGGTGGAGAAAACGATGCGCGCCTCGCTCGCGTCGGTCATCGAGCAGACGAAGGCACGGGTGAACCAGGCCGAGGAACCGCTCAGTGCGGTCATCCAGGGAGTGGACGACGCCTGGGAAGTTTGCCTGCTCAAATTCACAATCGACCTGATCGAACGCTCTGAAGGCGGCAACGTGGGAGATCTTCGCCGGCGCGGGTTGATGTAACGCAGAGGGGTTTTGCGCGGCTGATGTCTCGGTGGAAAAACATCCGCTATCGCCTTGAGCGCGGCGGCCTGGAGTTGCTGGCATGGCTTATCCCGCAGCTGCCACGGCGGGGGTGCGTCTGGCTGAGCGCGGTGTGCGGGGAGATCGCGTTTGCATGCGACGGCCAGGGGCGCGCGGTGGCGAAGGAGAATCTGGAATGCGCTTTCGGGGAGAGCTACTCCCCGCGGCAACGCCGGCAGATTGCGCGCGCCTCCTACCGCAATTTCGCCCGCACCATGCTCGATCTTTTCTGGGCGCAAAATCTGACCGCCGAAAACTATCGCGATCACCTGCACCTGGAAGGATTCGAGACGGTCCGGGAAAGTCACGCGCGCAGCCCGGGTGGATCGATCGCGATCACCGTGCACCTCGGCAATTGGGAATGGGCCGGCCTCGCTCTCGGCTTCGCCGGTATTCCTACGTTCATTGTGGCGGAAAACTTCAAGAATCCGCTGCTGACCGAAACTTTTCATCGTCTGCGCGAAGTCAGCGGAAATACCATCATCGCGCAGGAAAACTCGATGCTCCGGTTGCTCAAGACGGTGAAGCGCGGGAGCGCGACCGGCATGCTCCTCGACCTGAGCCTGCACCCGACGCAAGCAGCCACGATCATCGAAGGTTTCGGGCTGAAAATGTGTGTCAGCTTGCTCCACGCGGTCCTCGCTCAGCGCGCCGGTACGCTGCTCGTGCCGCTGGAGACAATCCCGCTACCCGACGGCACTTGCCGCGTGATCGCTCATCCGCTGGTGGATTTCCCCGCTGCAGCGACACCCCACGAGATCGCACAGCACTGCTGGGATGTTTTCGAGCCGATCCTGCGGGCGAATCCCGCGAGCTGGCTCTGGCCGTATAAGCATTTTCGCTACCGGCCGCGCGATGCATCCAGGCCCTATCCGGCCTACGCCAATGACTCGTCCGAGTTCGAGGAGCTCCTTCTGAGTATCCGGGCTGAGCAGGCGAACGCGTCCCACGTCGAGGCAAGTCTGCCGGGAGAAGATCGGAGTGCTTGACTTCGACCCTTAAATTTTTTCTCATCGGGGGACGGCTTGAACCGGTTGCATCACGCAACCAAGCGGTAACTCGCGTTTGCGCGAGCGAAAGAAAAAGAAAGTGACCGTTTGTTACCCAAGCACGACGACAAGAAGAACCATCATAATGAAAAAGAAGAGAGCGGTGCCTCTGGCCGCTTAAGCCTAACGGGCAAAAGGCGCTCAGGGCGATGGCCGGTGTTTTCGCGACGTGGCCTGAGCGGGTCCGCAGTTCGCGCATCATCCAGGCGATCCGGAGCCGGCCGAAAAAAGCTGCTTGGCATAAATCGCCAAAAGTCCATAAACGTCTCACAACAACTCCATACTTATGTTCGACACAGGCACGACCGGTTTCATGCTTCTAGCTACCAGCCTCGTCATGTTGATGACGCCCGGGCTCGCCTTCTTCTACGGCGGCCTCGCGGGGAAACGAAACATCCTCGGCATCATGATCCAGAGTTTCGTCTCCATGGGCATCACCACCATCATGTGGTTCGTGCTCGGCTACTCGCTCTGCTTCAGCGGAGATTCGTTAGGCGGACTCATCGGCAACTTCGACAAGGCTTTCATGCACGGGGTCGACCTCAATTCGCCTTTCCCCGGCAATCACAAACTGCCGGAGTTCGTCTTCATGGCTTACCAGATGATGTTCGCCATCATCACGCCCGCGCTCATTACGGGAGCGTTTGTGAACCGGATCACCTTCAAGGCGTATCTCGCCTTCCTCGTGCTCTGGCAACTGCTCGTCTATTACCCCTTCGCGCACATGGTCTGGGGCGGCGGTCTCCTCGCGCATTGGGGCGTGCTCGATTTCGCGGGGGGCATCGTTGTGCATGCGACGGCGGGTTTCGCCGCGCTCGCTTCCGTTTTCTACGTCGGCAAACGGCGCGATCGCGAGTCGCCGCCGAACAGCATCCCGCTCATCGCCATCGGCACCGGGCTGCTTTGGTTCGGCTGGTATGGATTTAATGCCGGGAGCGAACTGGATGTAAACGCCGTCACCGGCCTGGCCTTCCTCAACACCGATGTCGCGGCCTCGTTCGCCGCCATCGTCTGGCTGGTAATCGAATGGACGGTGCAACGCCGGCCGAAATTCGTCGGGCTCATGACCGGCGCGGTCGCCGGCCTGGCGACGATCACGCCGGCCGCTGGTTTCGTTTCGTTACCGTCCGCGGCTCTCATTGGCATGGCGGCCGGCGTGGTTTGCTACCTCGCGGTGCACTTGAAAAACAAACTCGGCTGGGACGATGCCCTCGACGTCTGGGGTGTGCACGGAGTGGGCGGCGCGCTCGGCGTGATCCTCCTCGGCGTCTTCGCCTCCAAGGCGATGAACTCCGCCGGCGCCGATGGATTGCTCGCGGGCGGAAGCCACTTTTTTCTCGTGCAATGCGCCGCCGTCATCGGCGCGGCACTCTACGCCTTTCTCTTTACCTACGTGATGCTGGCCGTGATCAACCTCTTCACCACCGTGAAAGTCTCAGAAGCGGAAGAAGATCTCGGACTCGATGCCGCGGTCCACGGTGAGCAAGCCTACGATTCGGGAGCGCTTTAAGATTCCAACGCCGCAGATGAAGATGAAAATCCTCTTGAGCCTCGCCGTCGCGATGCTGGGAAACTGTCCCCTCTTCGCCGGGCAGACCGCCGAGGAGCAAGCCGTCTGGAAACTGGAGCACTCCTATTGGGACTATGTCAAAGCCAGCGACCTCGATAGTTACCGCCACCTTTGGCACGCGGACTTCGTCGGCTGGCCTTCATCGAGCGCGCGCCCGGCGCGCAAAGATCACATCACGGATTGGATCACCAAGTTAACCGACAAAGGCTTGCGGCTCGACTCCTACAAACTGGAACCTGCCGACAGCCAGGCCACCGAAAACATCGTCGTCACGCACTATTGGATCACCGACCATTGGGTAGACAAGAGTGGCGCCGGCGAACCCGACTGCGCCCGCATCACCCATACCTGGATTCGCACCCCGGTCGGTTGGCAGATCATCGGCGGAATGTCCTGCCCGGAAAAAGAAAAGAAGTAACCGCCGTCGCAAGCGTCGCACCTATTTCTCATCGCCCGGTTCGCCAACACCGGTATAATCGCGGCATGAGCACTTCGAGCGCCGGTCCTGCCGTCCCCGTCAACACCCCCGTCGAACACGTCCGCGTCCACGGGAAAGCGAGCAGCTTTCTCCAGGAAGCGACCGCCGGGAAATACACCTTCCAGGTCGACGAACCGAAAAGCGTCGGCGGCACCGAAGCCGCGCCCGAACCCTACGATTATCTGCTCACCGCGCTCGGCGCCTGCACTTCCATGACCGTTGGCTGGTATGCGCGACGCGAGAAAATTCCGCTCGAAGACGTCACCGTGAAGCTGCGCCATTCACGTGAACACGCCGAGGATTGCGAGGCCTGCGAAACCAAAGCCGGCATGCTCGACCGCATCGACCTCGACATCACGTTCACCGGTCCGATCACCCCCGAGCAACACGCCAAGCTGATGGAAGTCGCAGCCCGCTGCCCGGTCCACCGCACCCTCAAGTCCGAGATCGACATCCAACTGCGCGAGGTGTCATCGGCCTAACGAATCGGCGGTCGCTGCTAAGCCCTTCACCGCGAAGTGCTCAATCCAGGTGGCTAGCTCTTTTGCCGCGATTCAAGACTGACCACGCAACCGCCCACTTGTCAGGCAAAGGCGCTCTCGCCACCGGGGCGGCGCGCAAGAAAGCCATCGTCGCCGTGGCCCGCCAGTTGGCCGTTGATCTCTGGCACATCCCCACCGGCCGGATCAGCCCGCAGAGCCTCGTACTGATTTATAGCCACGCCAAGACACTTCATGCGAGGGAACAGAAAGGAACCAACCAGACTGAGCCGAATTTAAGCTAAACTCCAAACCACTTTGGAAGGTGCGGCGGGCCCGTGGTCTACTTGACCCCCTACATAGGGGTTAGACCCATTTGTGTGCTACGACCCAGTGCCTTCATTCTTGTCCGGGTGCTTTTCGAGGATCTTTCGGGCCTTGCGCGCATCCTTATTTGCTACCTGAAGTCGGACACCCGCGCTGCTCCCAATCAGATAATAAGTAGCGAGCGCCGCGGTGTTTTCATCCGGGATAACCGAATCAATCCCTCCACATCCCACTCGCATCTGCAAGCGCAACGCGTCCTTCAAATCGTAGCAATTCGCTACCGTAATCATATCGGTGGATAGCTCGCGAGGAGCCGATGGGTCGATAGCCGAAGACGAACGAAAAAAGGCACCGTAGGCCAGCCAGCCAAAGATCGGGATCAAGACAATGATGGACCAGACCAGCTTCCTGCTGACACCAGCTTCACGATGGGCGAACCAAATGCGAACGATAAAACCGAGACTGCCCCAGACGCAGAGCATCAGGACGAGAATCCCCGCTACGGGATGCTTCTGGATGTCGACCGGATCAAGCATAACGGCGAAATTCTTGTCTAATAGAGATTATATGAAAGCGAGTTTGGCCTATTTCGGTTGATTGCCAAGAAGACGCCGGGGCGAGGCGAACGCATGCTGCGGTGTGTGACGATGATGCGTTAGCCTGCCAAGTGCAAATTTCCTTGATCGAAGGGAAGCGTTTGTTGCGCGCTCCGCGGTCGAGGACGGCCGGTCGGTAAAACTTATATCTTCCGCGACGCCGATGGCACGTTGACCGCTCCGATTGATTATAACAGTTCCGGGACTTTAACTACGGTTCTTAACGGCATCAAGGACGCCGGACTCATCGTGGGGACCTATACGAAGGTGGGTTTGTTGGCGTATGGCTTGGTTGTGCAAAACCTGAACCACTTACCTCCTACGATTATCCTAGCGGAGGCGAGCACCTCACCGTCTTCCGCAGCATTAACACCTCCAACCTCATAGCTGGTTCCTACGTGGTGGACTTCGCGGGCGCAGGTATCCACGCCTTCATCGCCCGCTTCGGGCGCTAGGCCGGCAAGCGCGCAAACTGATTCGACCCTAGAAGGAAGCGCCTTCGCTTCCCCGGGATGGCGCATCGCCTCACCCTGCGGCGTTTTCCGCCCCCAGGCACCGACAGCGCGATGCCCTCAAAGCACGCGGTCTCTCATCGTTCCCAAGTGGTACTTGGGAACGCGCCTGTCCTCGAAGCTGAGCTTCGTTCTGGCGACGCGAGCGGGTCATTGAGAACACGGAATAACCGTGTCCTGAGCCGCGACGATTTGCCATTGACCGTTGCGCTTTAGCCACGTGTCAGTCCAGACCTGGCAGCGCTTTGACTCCTGGCCGTCCTCCGCTTTGCGGATGAGGTTCTCGGCTCCGTAGGCAATGGCGATGGATTCTCCGAAGAAGTGCACCTTCACCTCACCGAGTTGACAGTCGCGCGCGATTGTTTTGGGGTCGGCCGCGATCGCTTGCGCCTTGCCGTAGCGGTGACCGTCGGTGGACGTTCCTTGAAAGTCGTCTGCGATCACGGCCTTCAGGTCTGGTTGGGGGCTGCAGGCCGAGCGCGCCCATTTCCCCTCTGACTCGATGATCAATTTGACGCTAGGATCATCTGGCGACCCCCATCGGCTCTCCTGGGCAAAGCCTCGTGGTGTGAGACAGCCAAGAAACGAGATTGTGGTAATCAAGAGCATTGAGCGTGACATATATCCTCCTGCTGGAACTGCTCGGTTAGCAAACACTGTAGTTGCCTCGGCCGACTAACGAGACCAAAATGGTACGCCTGTATGCCGTCGGTGTCAGTCACTAACTTTTTCGTAACGGCGCATGAGCTTTAAGAACCGAAGCGTGTCGCGCACCGGGTGGATGCTGCTCACTTCGTCGGAGTAGATGGTGCTGATCGGCACCGAGGCGATGCGGAAACCGGCCCGGTTGGCGATGATGAGCATCTCGGTTTCATAGTCAAACCGGCTGGTGCCATCGAGGAGGTGCGGCGCGAGGCTCCGCTGGACCATGCGATAACCGCATTGGGTATCGGGCACGTCCTGTCCGCATAGGCGGCTGATGCGGCGGCTCATGTAACTATTCACGGTGCGCCGGACGAACGGCATTTCGCGGAGGTCGTTCATCCGCGTGCCGACGAAGAGGCCGGCCTCGGTCGCATTCCCCGCCGCGAGAAATCGGCCAATCTCATCGGGCAAATGCTGACCATCGGCATCGAGCAGGAGGATGAACTCGATCCCTTCCCGCGCCAGCCAATGGCGCAGGCCGGTTTTGATCGACTCGCCTTTCCCAAGATTGATCGGATGGGTAATGACCTCCGCCCCGCCCTCGCGGGCGCGGGTGGAGGTGGCGTCGGTCGAGCCGTCATCGACGACCAGGACGTGGTCGAGCTGGGAGCAGGTGCGCTCGGCGACACCGCGAACGTGGACTTCCTCGAGGTAAGCCGGGATGACGGCGGCGACGTTGCGGCGATCGAGCGGCCGGCCTGGTTGCGAGGCCGGGCTCTCCATCGTTAGCGGATAACCTCGGAACCGGGGACAGCGTCCCCGGCTACAGCGGACTCGCGGACGACGGGATGGAAATCCGCCGCGTGATAGGAGCTGCGGACGAGCGGTCCGGAGGCGACATGGGCGAAGCCTTTGCGCCGTGCGATGTCGCCGTAGAGATCGAATTGCTGCGGGGTGATGTAACTGACAACCGGCAGATGCTTCGGCGTCGGGCGAAGATATTGGCCTAACGTCAGTACCTGACAGCCAACTTCGCGCAGGTCATCCATCGTTTGGAAAAGTTCCGGCTCGGTTTCGCCGAGGCCGAGCATGACGCCACTCTTGGTGACGATCCCGCGTCCGCGGGACGAAAGCTCTTTTGCGCGGCGCAGGACCTGGAGCGAAGTGCGATACTTGGCGCGTGAACGGACGTTCGGGGTGAGGCGTTCGACCGTCTCCATGTTGTGATTGAAAATTTCCGGCGCGGCATCGAGCACGAGCTGGATGCACCAATCCTGCGCGTGGAAATCGGGCACCAGCACTTCGATGATGATCGTCGGATCCATCTCGCGAACGGCGCGGATGGTGCGCGCGAAATGCTCCGCCCCGCCGTCCTTCAGGTCATCGCGCGCGACGGCGGTGATGACGACGTGCTTGAGCTTCAGCCGCCTAACGGCCTCGGCGACGCGCTGCGGCTCGTCTTCCTCGAGCGCGAACGGTTTCGCCGTGCTAACGGCGCAAAATCCGCAGGCCCGAGTGCAGCGTTCGCCGGCGATCATCATCGTCGCGGTGCCCTGGCTCCAGCATTCCCAGCGATTTGGGCATTGCGCGCTCTCGCAAACGGTGTGCAGGCGCAGATCGGAAATCAGCGCCTTGGTCGAAAAGAAAACGGGATTCGAGGGCAGCCGGACTTTGATCCAAGGCGGCTTTTGCGCCTGATGCAAAGTGGGATCGATTTTGGCGCAGGACATGTTGAGCAGTTTTAAGTTTGAAGCGTTAAGTTTTAAGTCGGGAGAAGCAAATCCACTTAACACTTAAAACTTAAAATTTAAAGCTCGGACGCCTTTGCTGAAGAATGATTGCCTTGCGGACGCCAATCTGCCTATAACGACCACAACCGAGTTCTCTCACTTCGTTCGCAAACCGCTAAAACTGTATGGATTCACCAAGCAACATCACTAATTTCGAGCCGGAGAATGGCCGGGTCGACGAGAGCGGCAATGTCGACCGCATTCGCAATATCCTTTTCGGATCGCAAATGCGCGATTACGACACGCGCTTCCAGAAACTCGAGGAGCGGCTGGTGAGCGAGGCGGGCGAATTGCGCGGCGAACTGCAACGCCAGCTGCATGCGCTCGAAGCCTTCATGAAAGGCGAGGTGGAATCCATGACCAACCGGGTGAAGACGGAGCAAAGCGAGCGCGCCCAGGCTGTCGGACGCCTGACTCACGAGATAATGGAAACCGCGAAGGGTTTGGAAATGAAGCTCAACAATCTCGACAGCCAGGCGGCAAAGGATATCCGCGATCTGCGCGAACGATTGCTCGAGCAATCGAAGGCGCTGAGTGCCGAGATGAAAGAGAAACACGACCAGATGAAAGGACATCTCGATCGCGAAGCCGGGCAGATCCGCGATGCCATGACGGGCCGCGAAGCGCTCGCCGAGATGCTGTCCGAAGTGGCGCTCCGTTTGAAAAACGAATTCCGCGTCCCGGGCGCATCTTAAGAGCGGCTCCGCCGGCATGCGCTCATCGCCGCGAAATCCGCAGGACGAGCTGGCTGAGCTCCGCCGGCTCCTCGTCCGGCCTGAGCAGGAAGACCTGCGCAAACTGCGCGACCGGCTTGACGACCGGGAACAGCGCGCGCACGAAATGGCGTCTGTTCTCCCGGAAGCCGTCACCCTGAGCGCCGATCGCAGCGGGGGACTGAGGCGTGCGCTCCAGCCCGCGGTCGAGGCTTCGGTCCGGGAATCGGTCGAGAAACGGCCGCAGATTTTCATCGACCTACTTCATCCCATCATCGGCGCGGTCGTTAGGCGCTCGCTCGCGGAGAGCTTGCGCACGCTTCTCCAGTCGCTCAACCAATCGCTCGAGCAGAGTTTTTCCTGGCAAGGCTTGAAGTGGCGTTTCGAAGCTTTCCGGACCGGGCGCAGTTTTGCCGAAATCGTGATGCTGCGCAGCCTCGTCTATCGCGTAGAGCAGATTTTTCTCATCCATCGCGAGACGAGTCTCTCGCTCATGCACGTGAGCGCGGACCCAACTGCGACGCAGGATTCCGACATGGTCGCGGGCATGCTGAGCGCGATCCAGGATTTCGCGCGCGACTCTTTTAAAACCGGCAGTGACGAAGCGCTGGAGGAATTCCGCGTCGGCGAACTGCAGGTCTGGATCGCGCCCGGCCCGCATGCTTATCTCGCAGCGGTCATTCGCGGCAATCCGCCGCGTGAATTGCGCACCTGCCTGGAAGATTCGATCGAGAGCATTCATATCCTGCGCGGTTCGGCGCTGGCGAAGTTCAATGGCGACGCCGCTCCTTTTGCCACGCTCCGCTCGGAACTGGAACCTTGCCTTCGCGCTCAATACGCCCCGAAGAAAACTTCGCAGAGTCATCGGCGCGCCTGGTTTGCCATCTCCGCGGTCGCCGCGCTCGTCGTCGCTGCTCTCATCGTCGGGGCGCGCAGCAGAAAGCGCTGGCAGGATTTCGTCACCCGCCTCGATGCGACCCCGGGGATCGCGGTCACGCAGGCGGAGCACAACTGGTTTGGGCGTTCGCGGGTCGCCGGCTTGCGCGACCCAGCGGTAGCTGATCCGGCCG
>JBPCLI010000081.1:0-18901 GCA_051003415.1 Chthoniobacterales bacterium
GGTACGCCTCGCCGCAGGACATGCCGGCGTTTCTGCATAGCGACATCGAGATTCGTAGCTACGTGAAGAGGAAGCTGCAGTTCGCCGCGGTCGCAAAGATCATCATCGAGCGCGCTTGGAACAGCATCCGCGCGACCATTCACACCGCGCGGCCCGGCATCGTCATCGGACGCAAAGGCGCCGAGATCGAGAAAATGACGGAAGAAATTTCCCGGATGGCGAAGGGCAAACAAATCAAGATTGACATCCAGGAGATTAAGACTCCGGAACTCGACGCCCAGCTCGTGGCCGAGAATGTCGCGCTCCAGATTGAGCGCCGTATCGCCTACCGCCGGGCGATGAAAAAAGCGGTGCAGATCGCGATGGATTTTGGGGCGCAGGGCATTCGTCTGCGCAGTTCGGGCCGTTTGAACGGCGCGGAAATCTCACGTTCGGAATGGTATCGTGAGGGCAAGGTGCCGCTACACACCCTCCGGACGCCGATTGATTACGGCTTCGCCGAGGCGAATACCGTTTATGGCAAAATCGGTGTGAAATGCTGGATTTGTAAAAAGGAAGAAGCGCCCGCCACCTCGGCGAACGCGCCCGGCGCGACGCCGGAACCGGCTGCCGCAGCCTAACGAGTTTTAAGAAAGAGAGATCGCCATGCCATTGATGCCCAAACGAGTGAAGTATCGCAAGACCCAGCGGGGAAGCCGCAAGGGGACGGCTTCACGCAATCTGCGAATTGACTTTGGCGAATTCGGCCTCCAGACCTTGGAGCGCGCCTGGATCACCAACACCCAGATCGAAGCCGCTCGTGTCGCGCTCACCCGCAACATGAAGCGCAAAGGCAAACTCTGGATCCGGATTTTCCCCGACAAATCGGTCACTTCGCGCCCCCCGGAAACCCGCATGGGTAAAGGCAAAGGCCAGCCGGAATACTGGGTCGCCACGGTCAGGCCGGGCAACATCCTGTTTGAACTGGACGGCGTGCCGGAATCGATCGCGCGCGAATCGCTCCGCCTCGCCGCGGACAAGTTGCCGGTTCGGACCAAGTTCCTGACCCGCCACCACGTCGCGGTCTAACGACTAACGAGAAATGAAATTCAAAGAAATCAAGGAAATGAGCACGGAGGAGCTGCTGACCAAAAAGCGCGACCTGCGTCAGGAAAGTTTGCACCTCCGGCTGCAGCAACAGAGCGGCCAGCTCGAACAGCCCAGCCGGATGCGTCTCTTGCGCCGCGATGTCGCGCGCCTTGAGACCCAGCTGACGCAGCTCAACAAAAAGACGGCGGCGAAGAAATAACGATCATGGACGAAGCGACCAGGCAGGAAACTCCGGCAACCGAATCAACTCGCGGCAAGCGCAAGACGCGCGTTGGTCAGGTGATTTCGAGCGGGATGAACAAGACGATTGTCGTCCAAACGGTGACCCGTGTCCCGCACGCCACCTTCGGCAAGATCGTGAAACAGAAGAAGAAATTTTACGCGCACGACGGGGAGAGCAAAGCGAAGGCCGGCGACACAGTCCGCATCATGGAGACGCGGCCGCTGAGCAAGCTGAAGCGTTGGCGCCTCGTCGAAGTGGTCCAGAAGTAGAGAGGAATTTTATGGTTTACCTGAGATCCAGATTGGATGTGGCCGATAATAGCGGCGCACGGATGGCGACGATGATCGGCGTGATCGGCAAGGGCGGCGCTCAATGCGCCGGCATTGGCGATGTCATTTCGGCCAACGTCAAGGAAGCGAGCGCGACCGGCGCGGTGAAGAAGGGCGATGTCGTCCGCGCCGTTTTGGTGCGTACGAAGCAGCCGATCCGTCGTGATGATGGTTCGCTTCTCCGCTTCGACAACAACGCGATCGTGATCATCGACAAGGATCTCAACCCGCGCGGCACCCGTATTTTCGGTCCGGTCGCGCGTGAACTGCGCGAACGCAATTTCATGAAGATCGTCTCGCTCGCACCGGAAGTGTTATGAACCGGCTCAAGCATCACGTTAAAAAGGGCGACCAGGTCCAAGTGATCGCGGGGAACTTTCGCGGTTCCTCCGGCAAAATCCTCCAGGTGCTGCCGAAGAAAGACCGGGTCCTGATCGAAGGCGTGCGCCTGATTAAAAAGCACCTGCGCAAATCGCAGAACAACCCTTCGGGCTCGATCGCGGAGCGCGAAGGCCCGATTCACATTTCGAACGTGAAGCTGGTCGAGCGCGAGAAGGGCAAAGAGACAAAGAAGAAGACCAAAACGAAAGCGACGAAGGAGAAGAAGACCAAGAAGGACGAGTAACCCTCGCGCCTGTTTATCTTGCACGTCGACAATAGAAAATGGAAAACGAATTTTACCGCGAATACAAAGATCGCGTCATTCCCGCGCTCAAAGAGCACCACGGGTATAAGAATGATCATCAGATTCCGAAGCTGGAGAAGGTTGTGATCAACACTTCGGTCGGTTCGCAATCGGACGTGAAGCAGGCCTTGGAAGACGCCAAGACCGAGCTCGCGCTTATTACCGGCCAGAAGCCGGCCGAGACCCGGGCCAAGAAAAGCATCTCGAATTTCAAGCTGCGCAAAGAGCAGGCGATCGGCGCCAAGGTTACTCTCCGGGGGGAGCGCATGTATGAATTCATGGAGCGTCTGATCAAGGCTTCGCTCCCTCGGATCCGCGACTTTCGCGGGGTTCCGCCGAAAGGTTTCGACGGCAACGGCAACTACACCCTGGGTGTTTCCGACCAATCCATTTTTCCCGAAGTCGAGCTCGACAAAATTAAGCGCAACATCGGTTTTGATGTTACAATCGTGACCACCGCGCGCACTGACGAAGAGGCCAAATCGCTCCTGAGCGAGATGGGAATGCCCTTCAGCGACCGGCCGAAGAAGCCCGCCGCGCAAGCCGCCTAACGAACCCACATGAGCACTGTCACTGATCCTATTGCCGACCTTCTGGCGCGCGTGCGTAACAGCACCCAGGCGCAGAAGCTCGAGATGTTTGTTCCTTACTCGAAGGTGAAGAACGAGATCGTTCGCATCCTGAAAGAGGAAGGCTATATCACCGATTATGCTCTCGACACGACCGCGGCCCATCCGCGGATCAAGATCACAAACAAAATTTCTAATCGCACCAGCGCCATCACCGGCCTGAAACGCGTCAGCCGTCCGGGCTTGCGGCGTTATGTCGGGGCGGATGAAATTCCGCGAGTTCTTGGCGGCATGGGCACAGCGATTTTATCCACCTCGCGTGGCGTCATGTCCGGCCGCGAGGCGAAGAAACAAAAAGTGGGCGGCGAATTGCTCGCCTACGTCTGGTAACCCACGCGCTATGTCACGGATTGGAAACAAGGCGGTCGAAATTCCCGCGAAAGTCAAAGTGAACATCGATGACAGCGGCAAGGTCGCAGTCGAAGGTCCGAAAGGGAAGCTCGATTGGAAGCTACCGAAGGGCATCAAGGCGAGCGTGGTCGACAACAAAGTGTCGTTAGTCCGCGATGCCGAGACGCGCAGCATGAAAGCGTTGCATGGCCTTTCGCGCGCCCTGATCAACAACATGGTCGTCGGCGTGAGCGAAGGTTTCACCAAGAACCTCGAGATCGAAGGCGTCGGCTTCAAGGCCGCGGTCCAGGGCAAGAATCTCAATCTCAGCCTCGGCTTTTCTCATCCGGTTCTCTTCCCGATTCCGGAGGACATCAAGATCACTGTGACCGATAACACCAAGATCGCGATCGCCGGCGTGGATAAGAAGACCGTTGGCCAGGTCGCGGCTGATATCCGGCGCTATTACCCGCCCGAGCCTTACAAGGGCAAAGGCGTTCGTTATGCCGGCGAACAGATTCGCCGCAAGGAAGGCAAAACTGTTCAATAGTTATGGCTACGATTAATCGAAAAGTCATTCGCGGACGCATCCATAACCGCATTCGCCGCAAGGTTTCGGGAACCGCGGAACGTCCGCGCCTCTGCGTTTATTTCTCTGGCAAACATGTTTACGCTCAGGTCGTCGATGACGAGAAGGGTGAGACGCTGGTGTCCGCCGGGACGACAGAAAAAGACCTGGCTAAAGGCAGTCACGCGGCGAATCGCACGACCGCGGAAAAGATCGGCAAGCTGGTCGCCGAGCGTTTGCTGGCGAAGAATATCGACAAGGCAGTTTTTGATCGTGGTGGTTTTCTTTACCACGGCAAAGTGAAAGCGCTGGCCGACGCGGCGCGCGAAGGCGGACTGAAACTTTAATATGGCATACGCAGGCAACCAAGGCAGACGAAGCGACTCACGCACCACGGACCGGACGCCTCCGGCTAGAGGCGACACGACCGAGAAGGTGGTGTTCATCAACCGCTGTGCCAAGGTCGTGAAGGGCGGACGCCGTTTTAGTTTCAGCGCGCTCATTGTGGCGGGCGATCACGACGGCAAAGTGGGCTGCGGATTTGGGAAGGCGAACGAAGTCGCGGAAGCGATTCGCAAAGCTTCGGAAGCGGCCCGCAAGTCGATGGAAAAGATGTCGCTGCGCGATAACACCATTCCGCACGAAGTGATCGGCGAGTTCGGCGGCGGACGCGTCATGCTCCGTCCGGCTTCGCCGGGAACCGGCGTCATCGCCGGTGGGGGCGTGCGGGCGGTCGTCGAAGCGGTCGG
Organism: Chthoniobacterales bacterium; assembly: GCA_051003415.1. Lineage (GTDB taxonomy): Bacteria > Verrucomicrobiota > Verrucomicrobiia > Chthoniobacterales > UBA10450 > Palsa-1392. The sequence continues at coordinate 4,603 of JBPCLI010000081.1, forward strand.
CATTCGCGACGTTCTTGCGAAGTCGTTAGGTTCGAGCAATCACGCCAACGTGGTCAAAGCCACGATCGAGGCGTTGCGTTCGCTGCGCCGCCGCGATGAGATCATGAAGACCCGCGGCATTAAAGTGACCAACCATAACAATGGTGGAGGGGAGGCCGCCCAGTCATGATCCGGTTGCACAATCTCAAACCTCGCCCAGGCTCCCGCCATCGCGTGAAGCGACTCGGGATCGGGGAGAGCTCCGGTCACGGTAAGACGAGCGGCAAGGGCCACAAGGGCCAGAAAGCCCGTTCCGGCGGCAGCATTCGTCTCGGATTCGAAGGCGGCCAGATGCCGTTGATTCGGCGTTTGCCCAAGCGCGGTTTCAACAACGCGGCCTTTAAAAAGCATTACGCGCTGGTCAATCTCGACGACTTGAATGAGTTCAAGGCCGGCACGGTCATCAACGAGCAGATGCTCCGCGATGCGAACTACATTCGCGGCAAAGTGGTGGGCCTGAAAGTTCTTGGGCGCGGTGACTTGAAACACAGCCTGACGATCGAAGCGGACAAGGTAAGTGACGCCGCGCGCGAAAAAATCGAGAAGGCCGGCGGCACTGTGACTTTGCGCGAGCGCAAATCGCTCACCGACGGCAAGAGGTCTGAGTCGGCCGAGCCGAAGCAGGAAACCCCGAAGCCGACAGCGCCGAAAGCGAAAGCAAAGGCGAAAAAACCGGCGGCGAAGAAAAATAAAACCGCTGAATAAGCGGTTGCGCACCTAGCGGATGGTTTCGGCTTTTCTTAACACGGTCAAAATCCCGGAACTACGCCGGCGGATTTTGTTCACCCTTGCGGTCATCGTCGTGGTCCGACTCGGCGCCGCGATTACGACTCCAGGCGTCAATCCGGCGGTTCTGCAGGATTGGTTCCGGACTTCATCGCAAAGCGCGGGCGGCGGCGTGGCGGCGCTTTTTAATCTTTTCAGCGGCGGCGCGCTCGAGAACTGCGCCATCTTTTCGTTAGGCATCATGCCTTACATCAGCGCCTCGATTATGTTGCAGCTGCTCACGGCGGTCATCCCGTCGCTCAGCCGGTTGTCACGGGAAGATGGAGGCCGGCAGAAGATCATGCAGTACACCCGTTATGCGACGGTCGTGCTCTGCATATTCCAAGGCTACCTCCTGGCGGTTTCGTTTCAGCATCCGGAGTCGTATCACACCATGCTCCCGGGCATCACCGAGACGACGGCGCGCTTGGGAATTCCGCTGGTCGATAATCTGGGGTGGTCTTTCCGGATCATCACCGTTCTTACCCTGACATCGGGTACGCTCTTCCTCATGTGGTTGGGCGATCAAATCACCGATCGTGGCATCGGCAATGGCATCTCCTTGATCATCACCATCGGCATCGTGGCGCGCCTGCCCGCGGCGCTAGCCCAGGCTTGGAAAACTTTTGTTCCCTCAGCGGCGACGGGACAGAGCCAGGTAAGTCCGGCGATTCTCGTCCTGATGGTGGCGTTCCTTTTTATCGTGATCGCCGCGGTCATCGCCGTCACGCAGGGCGTGCGCAAGATAACTGTGCAGTACGCGAAACGCGTCGTGGGCCGAAAAATGTACGGTGGCCAGACGCAATACATGCCTTTGAAAGTGAATTACGCCGGGGTTATGCCAATCATTTTCGCCTGGGCGTTGCTCCTTTTCCCGACGACGATCGTAGGGCTGGCTTTCAAGAATAGCCGTACCGCCAAGATGATCGCCGATATGCTTTCCAACGGCTGGCTCCATTATGCGGTCCTGGCGGCGATGATTTTCTTCTTCAGTTATTTCTGGGTCGCTACACAGTTTCAGCCGTCGCAGATCGCGGATGACCTGAAGAAATACGGCGGTTATATCCCGGGCGTGCGGCCGGGCAAGCCGACGGCGGATTTTCTCGACTTCACGATGACACGGCTGACTTTTGCAGGGGCGATCTTCCTTACCTTGATCGCGATTTTGCCGAGTCTGTTAAGTCAGGGCCTGCATGTTCCCGTCATTACCGCGCAGTTTTTCGGCGGCACCAGTCTGCTCATTATCGTGGGTGTGATTCTCGATACGATGCGCCAGGTGGAGACTCATCTCATTCAACGACATTACGACGGCTTCCTGCGGAAGGGGCGTTTGCGCGGCCGGGCTTTCGATCGCGGCGGTGCGCGCGGCGAGGCGGCGCAGCAGGGGACGCTGATGTGGCTTTATGTTGGGATCGCCGTTCTCGTCATCGGCGGCGTGGCAATCTTTCTCTACGGAGCTCGGTGAAAAGTCGCATCGTGCTTCTTGGCGCGCCCGGTTCCGGCAAGGGAACGCAGGCCGAGCTCATCACCCGCCATTTCGCGATCTCAGTCACTTCGCCGGGCGCAATTTTGCGTCGGGAACGTGATCTTGGGACACCGCTCGGACTGGAAGCCGACGAGGTTTCAAAACAGGGCGGCCTGGTTCCCGACGACGTCATCGTGCACCTGATCGAGGATTGGCTCAACCTGCACGGGCAAGAAGGATTCGTTTTCGATGGTTTTCCTCGCACGGTCAAACAGGCCGAACGCCTGAACGAGATTTTGCAGAAAATGGGTAGCTCGCTCGATCTTGCCATCTGGCTGGAAGTTTCCGAGGAGACGGTGCGCAATCGTATTGCCAGCCGGTTGCAGTGCCGTCGCTGCGGATTCACCACCAGTGTGACCAGCGCCGGTTTCGCCGGACGTCCGGTTTGCCCTTATTGCGACGGGCCGCTCATCCGACGCGACGACGACGACGCCTCTGTTTTGCAAACGCGACTCGCTGAATTCAAATCCAAGACCGAGCCGCTTCTTTCCTTCTACGAAAAAGATGACGCACTGCATCGCATCGATGGGAACCGTGATCGCGATGCGGTTTTCGCGGACATCTCGGCCTTGATCGAAGAGCGAACAAAATGATCCCGATCAAGTCGGCTCGGGAGATCGACAAGATGCGGATCGCCTGCCGCACGGCGAGCGATGTTCTGGAGCGGGTGGCGGAACTTATTCGCCCCGGCATTTCGACGAAGGAGATTGACCAGGCGGCAGCGGACCTTATGGCTGACGCGGAGGTGCGCAGTGCTTTTCTCGGGTATCGGCTCGGTCATCGTGTTTTCCCTGGCAACATCTGCATTTCCCTGAACGATGAAATCGTCCACGGGATCGGCAGCCAGCGCCGAATCCAATACGGCGACATCGTGAAACTCGACATCGGAGTTGTGCAGGATGGCTGGGTCGGCGATACCGCGGCCACCGTTCCGGTCGGCATGATCGACGAGCGCGTCGAGAAGCTGCTCGAGGTGACCCAGAGCGCGTTGCAGCGCGCGATCACCCACGCCCTGGCAGGCGAACGGCTCGGCGACCTGTGTGCTTCGATCGAAGAGGAAGCGAGAAAACACCATTTCAGTGTCGTTAGGGAATTTGTCGGGCACGGGGTGGGGAGGAAATTGCATGAAGAACCGCAGGTGCCGAACTACGGCAAACGGGGGAGCGGTCCACGTCTCAAGGCCGGCATGACCCTGGCCATCGAGCCGATGATCAACCTCGGCGGGGCGGGCGTGCGGCTGCTTGAAGACGGCTGGACGGTTTGCACGTCCGACGGTTTGCCTTCGTCCCATTTTGAACACACGGTTTTGATTACGAAAGAGGAACCTGAGATCCTGACATGGCGCGCAAAGACGCAATTGAGGTAGAGGGCAAGGTGGTCGAGCTTCTGCCGAATACGATGCTCCGGGTGGAACTGCCCAACGGGCATCGCGTCCTCGCCCATATCTCCGGAAAAATGCGAATGCACTTCATTCGCATCTTGCCAGGGGACAAAGTTATGCTAGAGGTTTCTCCCTACGATTTGTCGAAGGGGCGAATCACTTTTCGCCATCGTTAGCGCGGAGAAAAGACTCCGCGTTTTTCGTCTCGTGAAACCATGAAAGTACGACCGTCAGTTAAAAGACTTTGTGAAGGCTGCAAGATTGTGAAGCGCAAGAATGTGGTGCGCGTGATCTGCGCCAAGAACCCGCGCCATAAACAGCGCCAGGGCTAGGAGATCGTTATGCCAAGATTACTCGGAGTTGAAATTCCCGCTGACAAGCGGATCGAAGCGTCGCTCACCTATATCTACGGAGTCGGCCCGTCGACCGCGAAGCGAGTCCTCGAGCAGACCAATATCGATCCCAACCTGCGGGCCAAGGATCTGACCCCGCAGCAGATCAACGAGATCATCCAGATGATCACGCGTAACAAGGTCCTAATCGAAGGCGATCTTCGCCGCGAAGTGCAGAGCAATCTGAAGCGACTCCAAGCGATCAATTGTTATCGCGGCATCCGGCATCGTCGCGGCTTACCCGTTCGAGGTCAACGCACCTCGACCAACGCCCGCACCCGCAAGGGCCCGCGCAAGACGGTCGGCGTCATCCGCAACAAGGACGCGAAAGCAGGAAAAGTTTAACCTAACGAACTGACATGGCTGAAGATTCCGAAAACCAAACGCCCGCTGAAGAGCCAACGACCCCGGCCGCCGAAGAGCAGACCGCAGCTCCGGTGAGCGAAGCGCCGGCAGAAAACACGGCTGAGAAATCAGCCGAAACTCCGGCCGCTGCGGAGGCAACCCCGCCCACGACGGAAGCTGCCGCAGCCCCCGCGAAAGCCGAAGCCAAGCCCAAGGCCGCCAAGAAGAAAAAGGCGGAGGCGCCCGTCGCGGAAGCTCCCAAGGAGAATCTTTCGCTCGACCCGAACGACGTCGAGAAGCCGAAAATCATCAAGGCGAAGGGGAGCAAGAACGTTTACTCCGGTTACGCCCACGTCCTTTCCACTTTTAACAACACGATCGTCACCATCACCGATCTCCAAGGCAACGTGATCGGCTGGTCTAGCGCCGGCAAAGTGGGCTTCAAGGGCTCGCGCAAAAGCACCGCCTACGCTGCCCAAATGGTAGCGCAAGACGCCTCGCGGCAGGCGATGGGCCACGGTCTCAAGGAAGTCGAAGTTCTCGTTAGGGGACCGGGAGCAGGTCGCGAGTCCGCGGTCCGCGCGCTCCAGGCCATTGGGCTCGATCTCACTGTCATCCGCGACGTCACTCCAGTCCCGCACAACGGTTGCCGCCCACCGAAACAGCGTCGCGTCTGATTTAATCTTAACTTTAGTTTTCAATGGCCAGATATACCGGACCTAAAACCAAGATCGCCCGCCGCTATGGCGTGCCACTTTTCGGACCTTCCAAAGCGCTCGAGCGGAAAAATTATCCGCCCGGAATGCATGGCCCGAAAGGTTCGCGTCGCAAGCAATCCGATTACGCGATCGCGCTCGGCGAAAAGCAGAAGCTGCGCTTTCAATACGGCCTGATGGAAAAGCAATTCCGTCGCATTTTCGAAACGGCACTCCAGCGGCGTGGTGTTACTGGCGAGACTCTTCTCCAGCTTCTCGAGACGCGCCTCGACAACGTCGTCTTCCGCCTCGGTCTCGCGAACACGCGCAGCGCGGCGCGCCAACTGGTTTCGCACGGCCACGTCCAGGTTAACGGCCGGAACGTCAACATCGCTTCCTTCAACGTGAAGACGGGCGACGAGATCATGATCAAGGACCGTCCAAAATCGCGCCAGCTTGCCTTGCGCAACATGGAGCTAACCCAAATCGCGCCGGTGCCGGATTGGCTGACGGTCGATCGCGATGCGCTGACCGGCAAAGTCGCGCACATTCCATCGCGCGAAGAGATGCAGCCGATGGTCAACGAGCAGTTGATCGTTGAGTTGTATTCGCGGTAACGCGAGCTTCCAGCTTGCGCTACCCTTCCAGCGCTTCGAGCGCCTTATCATAGCTGCAACGTTCGAGGTAATGCGCCAGTTGCGGGTCGACCGGCGGCGGGAGTGATTTTCCCAGCGCGACAATCTTCTCGGAAACGGCCCGCAGCCTCCCGAAGTGCCGCTCCGGATCGCGCCGGCTGGCCTCGTCGGCGATCAGGGCACGCCGTTCGCGCAGGGCGACAGCGAGCTCGGCTTCAGGTGAATTCATCGGCGGCGTTTCCTTGGTAAATTGCGCAACAAAAGCTTGAATTCCATCGCGGTTTTAAGCAAGCCTCCGAGATGTCTGCCGGAAACAAAACGCGTTTTGATCGTGGCCGACGAGACGGCGGCGTGGTGCATTAGGCGCGAGGCGCGCCGATGATCGACGGCACGCTTCTCTTCCTCCTCGTCTCCCTGGTTTACGAAAACTCCAATCCCCCACGGATGGTTCCCCCTTGCTTCTAGTCAGCGGACAGGGCTCGGATGAGTGAGCCCAGGAGCTTTTGAGAAAAATCGCCCGTCGTTAGGCTTGGCCAGCTTCAGCCTGGAGCTGGCGGCGGGCTTCCAGCCAATCGTGGGCTGAGTCCCCCGGAATGCCACTCTGCGTGCGCCACTCCGAAATGAAGTAAGCCCGAATCCGAATTGCCTCGTCCGTCACCTTCGACGCCGAGGAGCGTCCCGGCGCTTTATTGACCCGCGTTTTGCGTGTGGTGCTGGTTTTTTTGACCGCGGTCGCGCGGCTTTTGCCGGCGCTTTTCGCGGTGGTGGTCGGCTTCGGCGGCGCTTTCCTGGCCGCAGCCGGCTTGGGGGATTGTGCTGCGCTGTGACCGTTACTGGATTCCATACCGGGCGCCGGAGATGGGGTCTCCAAAGCCGGTGCCTCTTTCGATTTTTTTAAACTTTTCGCCATTTACTTTTCCTTTGGGTCGGCCAAGCCTGTACCCGCCGGGCGCCGGGTGCGCAAGCGGAAAGGCACGAAAAAAGCTTCTGCGGCAATCGATCAATCCTAACGATGAGGCACTTTATTTTTAGATGGGCAATCACGACGGTCGCCGTCATGGTCGCCGCCTCGTTCATCAGCGGAATCCGCTACGACAGCGCCGCTGCGCTCGTAGGCGCCGCGCTTCTCCTCGGGATTCTGAATGCGTTTCTGCGGCCCGTTTTGCTCCTCCTCATGGCGCCGCTCATTATTCTCACCCTCGGCGTTTTCATTTTCGTCGTGAATGGCCTCATGCTTCTGCTCGTGAACCAGTTCGTGCACGGTTTCCACGTGGACAGTTTCGGGAGCGCATTCTGGGGCGCGATTTTGATCAGTATCGTGAGCTGGATCTTGAGTGCGTTTTTCCGCGGCAGCGACGGCCGCGTGCATCCCCTGACTCATCATACGCAGATGCGGCGGGTCGAAGGCCGTGTCGTCGGAAGTAGCAAGCCGGGCGAATCATGACGTACTGCCTTGGCATGCTCTGTCGGCAGGGCGCAGTTTTTCTTTCCGATTCCCGCACCAGTGCCGGGATGGATAACATTACGACCCGGACCAAGATGCGGATCTACGAGAAACCGGGTGACCGGGTGATCTGCATCATGAGTTCGGGAAATCTGTCGCTCACCCAGGCGACTCTCGCCCTGATTGACGACGATTTGCATCTCAACCAGAGCCATCCCTCCCGTAAACATTTGCTGAACCGCGAGACGCTCTACGAGACCGTCCGCTATATCGGTTCGAAAGTCCGGATGGTGGAGGCGCGTGACCGGGCTGCGCTGGAGGCCGATGGCTTCGATTTCAATATCAACCTGATCGTCGGCGGCCAGATCGCCGGGCTCGCTCCGGAAGTGCATTCCATTTACCCGCAGGGGAACAGCATCCATGCGAGCCGCGATTGCCCCTATTTGCAGATCGGGGAATCAAAATACGGCAAGCCAATTCTGGATCGCGGATTGCGCTACGACGGGACTCTGATGGATGCGCTCAAGTTCGGCATCATCTCAATGGATGCGACGATGAAGAGCAACGTCGCGGTTGGCCCCCCGATCGATATCCTCTGCTACAAGACCGATTCCTTGCAGGTCAAAATGCGCACCCGTCTCGAGGAAAATGATCCCTATCTGGTAGAGATCAGCCAGAAGTGGCAGGACGGAATCGTCCGACTCGTTAGGCAAATGCCGGTGGCGGATTTCAGCAAGACGGCGCTCGGCTTCGCGACCGCGGCCTAACCCGGCGCTACGCGACGGCTCTGCAGGCGATTGCCGACCTCGCACCGCCAGATTGCGACCGACTTATCCGAAACCGGGCATGGCGCCGTCTCCGGCGAAGCTGCGCTACATGAGCACGGCAAAGGACCGGGACTTTTAAGAAAATTTTGTTGTGGGGTTGGAAGGGGGCAAACCCGGGTTGGTTCGCCCTCTTCATTTTGTTTCAGGAGTTCATGCGTCCGCCGCACTTGCGCGGGCGCGTCCTCCTGTGCACAATAAGCCGCCTGAGTTTCCCCGCACAGAGCGCGTATTCATGAAAATTTCGCTCATTCCTGCCTCGCTCAAGCCCATCGCCGAAAAAATCGACGCGAACGAGCGGATCTCCGATCAGGACGCCATCCAGCTTTATCGCTCCAACGATCTCAACGCCCTGGGCATCATGGCCAGCGCCGTGCGTGAGCGGAAGAACGGGAATGTCGCGACCTACATCCTCAATCGTTACATCAACTACTCCAACGTTTGCATCCTCTCCTGCCAGTTCTGCGCCTTCGCCGCGAAGAAGCGCGATCCGCACGCGTTCGAGAGCTCGATTGATGAAATCGAGGCCGCCGTCCAGGAGGCACTCGCCAGCGGCATCACCGAGGTGCACATGGTCGGCGGTCTTCATCCCACGCTGAACAAGCAATGGTATCTCGATCTTCTCGCACGCCTGCGCGCGCTCGATCCCCAGCTGCAACTGAAGGCTTTCACTGCCATCGAAATCCGGCACCTGGCGCGCCGGATTTTCAAAACTTCGATTGCCGAAACCCTCGCCAGTTTGCGCGCGGCGGGCCTCGGTTCACTGACCGGCGGTGGCGCGGAAATCTTTGATCCCGGAGTGCGGGACGAACTCTGCCGCGGCAAGGAGAGCGCGGCGGAATGGCTCGAAGTCCATCGCGTCTGGCACGACATGGGTGGTCGCAGCACCTGCACGATGCTTTACGGACACATCGAAACGATCGAGCAACGCGTCGATCATTTGCGGCAACTTCGTCAGCTCCAGGACGAGACCGGCGGCTTTACCGGCTTCATCCCATTTGCCTTCGAACCGCAGACCACGATCCTCGCGCGCATCAAGCCCGCGACCGCCTTCGACCAGCTCCGTAACCTGGCGGTGAGCCGGATTTACCTCGATAATATCGAACATCTCACCGCCTACTGGGTCAGCATGGGGCTGCCCCTCGCCCAGGTTGCCCTCGGCTACGGGGTCGACGATTTGCACGGCACCATTATGGAAGAAAAGATTTTCCACATGGCCGGCGCGAAGACGCCGCAGCAGCAGACCGTCGAATCGCTGCGCCACGTCATCCGGGAAGCCGGCCGCGAACCAGTCCAGCGCGACAGCTATTACAATCATCTCACGCCGGCGGCATCCGGCTCGGCGCCGCACGCCGCGGGCGAACTCGTTTGCGCCTGAGGTGCCGGCGCTCGATTCGCTCCGTCTTGGGTGCGTAAAATATCTCAACGCTCTCCCATTGATCCACGGCTGGCGCGGGGTGGTGCATTTCGATCATCCCTCGGTCCTCTGCCGAATGCTCGCGGCGGGCGAATTGGACGTCGCGCTCGTCTCCAGTTTCGAATATCTGCGCCATCCGATTTACTCCGTGGTCGACAAATTGGCGATCGCTTCCGATGGCCCGGTCTTCAGCGTTATCCTCGCGCACCGCGACCCGATCGAGCGCTTGCGCGAGGTGGTGATCGATCCGGCGTCGGAGACCTCGAACAACCTTCTTCATTGTTTGTTAGGCGAAGTGGGAGTCGCCCCGAAATTTGTTCGCGAGGGCGAAATGAGCCCGGAGCGTGGCCTGCTTTTGATTGGCGACCAGGCAATCCGCTTTCGGCAGGAATCCGCTGGGAATTGCCAATTGTTCGACCTTGGGGCGGAATGGAAAACGGCGACGGGCCTGCCGTTTGTTTACGCACTCTGGATGGTCCGGCCGGATTACCCCGAAAAGGCGGCGATTGGATCCGCGTTGCGGTCGGTGGCTCAGGACAATCTTTCGAACCTCGATCGACTGATCGAGAACCAACCAGAAAGTCGACGCGCCTTTTGCGAATTTTACTTCCGAGAATGCCTGCGTTTTTCCTATGGCGAGAAAGAAAAAATGGGCTTCCAGATGTTTGCCGAACTATGCGCAAAGCACCAGCTGCTCTCGGCCGTTCCGCCCGTTCCAGAAATCGTCTAGGCGACGTTGCATCCAGTTGGAGCAGGGCGCGCTTCGAGCTTGTGGTTTACGTTGCCGGCGATGTCAGAATCTTTGCCTAACGAGGCCGTCAAATGAAAAGAGCGAGGCGCTGGATTTTAACTTCCACCAATGGCGCGAACGACGCGGTTAGGTTCTCGGACCACGTCTGCGGCCTGCCCTGCATTGCGCGTTTGTTGCAACGCAAAGGATTGCTCAACGATGAGCAGGCAACCGATTTCCTTCAGCCGCGTCTCCGGCGATTGAGCGATCCTTTTTTGCTGCCACACATGCAGGCAGCGGTGGATCGAATTCTCAGCGCGATCGGAAACAAAGAGCGGATCGTTCTCTATGGAGACTATGACGTTGACGGCGTCACCTCGCTCGCGCTCCTGAACGAGATGCTGCTCGCCTACGGCGCGACGCCCTCGCTTTTTCTGCCTTCGCGGATGGAGGAAGGCTACGGACTGAGCGCGGAAGGGATCGAGCGTTGCTGGCAGGCACATCAGCCACAGCTCCTCATCGCGGTCGATTGTGGAACCGGCTCGTGCGAGGAGATCGCCGAGATCCGCGCTCGAGGCGCGGACGTCATCGTGCTCGACCACCACGAACCGAAAGGCGCCTTACCGGATTGCGTTGCGGTGGTGAATCCGAAGACCGTCGACGGCGCGTTTTCTTACCTGTGCAGCGTCGGTATCGTCTTCAAACTCTGCCATGCTCTGCTCAAAACGCGCCCCTTGGCAGATTTCGACCTGCGACAACGGCTCGACCTTGTCGCGCTCGGGACCGTGGCCGACATCGTTCCGCTCGAGGCAGAAAACCGGATACTGGTTCATCATGGGACGCGCCAAATTGCGCGACGGCGATTGTTAGGCCTGGGCGCTCTGATGAAAGTTGCGGCAGTGCGGCCGCCGATCGCTGCCGAACACATCGGCTTCCGTCTCGGCCCGCGCCTGAACGCGGCCGGCCGCCTGACGACGGCGGAAAAAGCCCTGCGGCTGCTGCTCACAAGCGATCCGACTGAAGCCAGCGCGTTGGCCGGCGAACTCGATGGACAGAATCGGGAGAGGCAAAACGTCGAGCGCGAAATCGTGCAAGCGGTGGAAGAGCGGATCAGGGAGGAAAATCTTTCCCAGGCTTCGGCGATTGTGCTCGGCGATCGCGCCTGGCATCCGGGCGTTCTTGGCATCGTCGCCTCCCGCATCGCGCGCAGCTACCATCGGCCGACGGTGATCGTGGGTTTCGACGAAACGGGACTCGGGAAAGGGAGTGGACGCAGCATTCCGGGCCTGTCCCTGGTCGCGGCGCTGGGGCGCTGTGCGGAATTTCTCGAGAAATTCGGCGGACATGAAATGGCGACCGGCCTAACGATTCGAGAAGAAGAGTTCCGGGAATTCAGCACCGCGTTTCAGGAAGTCTGTCGCGAAACGATCGCCGCGGAACACCTCGAGCCCGTGCTTCATCTCGACGATGAGCTGACCCTGCATGATTTGAATTGGGACTTTCTCCGCTGGCACGAGCTCCTGCAGCCATTCGGCCAAAGCAATCCGCAGCCGCTCTTCCTCCTGCGCGGTGTGGAGCGGGCTGCTCCTCCGCAAATCCTGAAAGAGAAACATCTCGTCTTGCGTTTGCGGCAACAGGGCCGGAGTCAGCGCGCGATTTTCTTCGGCGGCGCGGAAGAGCCATTGCCCGAGCCGCCGTGGGATATCGCGTTTCGGGTCAATAGCGACGAGTACGAAGGCGAGATTCGCCTGCAGATGCAGGTCGAGGCGGTCCGCAGCAGCATCCCGGCCGGAACATGAGCCTAACGAGTGCAGATTTGTTGGGCGAGATCGCCTGGCTACCGCGCCCGCGCTGCACCCAGTTGCGCCGGCTCGGGCTCGAGACGGTCGGCGATCTGCTCACGCATTACCCGCGACGCTACGAAGACCGGCGCGAGTTTGCCGGTTTTCCACGCGAGGAGAGTGAACAGCCGATCTGCCTCTGCGGCGAAGTGGTGAAGACGCGTTTCAATCGCTTCGGTCGAGGGAAGCAAATTTTCGAGGCCACGTTGCTGGAGGACGGGGCAAACGCTCTCAGCCAGCCATTGGTCCTGCGCTGGTTTAATCTCCATTACGTTCAGAAGATGATCATGACCGGTCAGCGTCTGGTCGTTTTCGGCAAGCCGCGCCTGCGCGGACAGCGCATTTGCCTGGAGCATCCGGAGTTTGAGGTGATCGAAACCGACGAGGAAATTTCGATACACTTCCGACGGATCACGCCGATCTATCCCGCGACTGAAGGGTTGTCGCAGCGGGTTTTGCGCGGGTTAATTTACCGCCTGCTCGAGGAGTGGGAAGACGATGGCACTCAGACTTTGCTGCCGGCTGGGCTTGAAGCGGCGGCCGGCCCGCGGCCCGTGCAGGAAATTCATTTTCCGTCCTCGGGTGAATCTCTCGCCCGCGCACGCGAAACGATCATCCTCTCGGAATTTTTCGCCATGCAGATGTTGCTCTCCTCGCGCCGGGCACGTGCCCGGTCGCGCAACGGACTGATCCATTGTGGGCCGGGAGATTTACTCGATCACTTTCTGCGCGCGTTGCCTTTTAACCTAACGAGCGCGCAAGCCCGGGTGATCAAGGAACTGCGTAGCGACCTGAGTTCGACTATTCCGATGAACCGGCTGCTGCAAGGCGACGTCGGCTCAGGTAAAACCGTGGTCGCAATTGCGGCCATGCTGCTCGCCGTCGAGGCGGGCTTCCAGGCCGCCCTGATGGCGCCAACGCAGATTCTGGCCGAGCAGCATTACGCCGTCCTGCAGCGCTGGCTGGAGCCGTTAGGCGTGCCGGTTTCCCTCCGCACCGGCGCGAGGAAGGAGGATCCATTGCCGCTCTTTGTCGGCGCGCACGCTCAACCTCCGGGGAGCACGGGCTGCCAGCCCGTCGTGCCGGGAAGTCTCTCCGGCACATCGGCGTCGCAAACACGCTCCAGGAAGCGCAACCTGCCGCATTTCGAACGGCCTTGGGCAAAGTATGCGGTCACCTTCTCGACTCGCAAAAAGCGAGCTCTATCAGAAGTAGCCCGAGACATCGTCATGGATTCGTTGCTGCACTTGAATGAGCAGCGATACACGCTTTACGCAGCCTGCGTAATGCCGGATCACGTCCATCTTTTGCTTGAGCCTGGGGTCAAGGAAACGAATGGCGACGAGACCGATTTCTTTTCGTTAGGGGAGATTTTTGATAGTATCAAATCGCATACCGCTCGGGCGATTAACAAGAGCGCTGGGACACGCGGACCAATTTGGGAGGAGGAGTGGTTTGACCGTTTGATCCGCTCGGAAAGGGACTTGCAGGAGAAGTTCGATTACATTCTGAGGAATCCGTCCGACGCGGGATTGGAGGAGGGAGATCGATATCCGTGGATTTGGTCTCCGGGAATTCCGGACCGGGACAGTGAGCGCGTGCGGGGCGCAGACTGCGCGCCGCGACGGGCTGGCAGCCCGTGCTCCCCGGAGGGGGGACAACGCGCGCTTGGCCAGATTTTCGTCGGCACTCACGCGCTGCTTTTTGAACCTGAGGGCTTGGAGAATCCCGGTCTGGTCGTGATCGATGAACAGCACAAGTTCGGGGTCGCGCAGCGTGGCCGCCTAACGAATGACGATCCGGCTCCAGACGTTCTCGTGATGACGGCGACGCCGATTCCGCGCACCCTCACGATGAGTCTCTACGGCGACCTCGATGTCTCGACGATCGATGAGATGCCGGCCGACCGCGGCCGAATCGTGACGGCGGCGCGCGATGAGGAAAAATTGCCGGACGTGCTGGCGTTTCTGCGCCGCGAACTCGAAGCCGGGCGGCAGGCCTACATCGTTTATCCGCTAATCGACGAGAGCGAGAAACTGCAGGCGAAAGCGGCGAGCGCGGAGTTTGAGAAATGGCACGAGCGTCTCGTGCCCTTTACCTGCGAGCTGCTCCACGGGCGCATCCCGGCCCCGGAAAAACAGGCGATCATGGACCGCTTTCGTCGTGGCCTAACGAGTGTTCTGGTCAGCACAACTGTCATCGAAGTCGGCGTCGATGTGGCAAACGCGACCGTCATGCTGATTGAGAACGCGGAGCGGTTCGGGCT
>JBPCLI010000082.1:0-18438 GCA_051003415.1 Chthoniobacterales bacterium
GCCATAAGCTTCGCCGGACGCAAAAGTTTGCCACCGTGCTGCAGCTCGAACCGCTTCATACCTGCAATCTTACCTGCACCGGTTGCGGCCGGATTCGCGAATACTCCACCAACCTGAAAGACCTCCTCCCGCTGGAGGACTGCCTTTCCGCCGCCCAGGAATGCAATGCCCCCATGGTCTCGATCTGCGGCGGTGAACCGCTCATCTACCCGCAGATCGAAGCTCTCGTCCAAGGCCTGCATGAACAGGGCAGGATCATTTACATCTGCACCAACGCCATGTTCATGCGCAAGAAGATGCGCGAATGGATGGCGGCGGGGTATTCGAAACGGGGGACTGAGATTGAACATAAAATCAGCGAGCTGATCAGCGCCGGTCTGATGACGGAGAAGGAAGCGACCGCCATCCAGCAGGGACCGAAAGATGCCGCCAAGCCGACGATCGGCCCGAGCAAATGGATGTATTGGAACGTGCATCTCGACGGTCTCGAGCGGACGCACGACCTCATCGTGGAACGTGAAGGCGTCTTCAAGGAATGCATCCTCGCGATCAAGATGGCGAAGGCCCTCGGCTACCAGGTCGCGACCAACACCACTATCTACAAGGAGACGGACATGCAGGAGATCGAGCAGATGTTCGATTACCTGAGCGATCTCGGGGTGGACGGGCACACCATCTCGCCCGGCTACGAGTACGACGCGGCCAAGAAGGATATGATCACGCGGCTCAATCTGCAGCCGGAAAATTTCTTCCTTACCCGCCAGATGACGATCCAGAAGTTCCAGAAGATCGAACAGTGGATGAAGGATTATACGCTGCTCGGGACCCCGATTTACTTTGAATTTCTCGCCGGCAAACGCGACCGGACCTGCTCCGCCTGGACCATCCCGACGCGCAACATTCGCGGCTGGAAAGGCCCGTGCTACCTGATGACGGACGCGCATTATTCCAGCTACCAGGAGCTGCTCGACAAGGTGGAGTGGGACAAGTACGGGGTCGAAAACGGCGTCGTCAAAGACAGCCGCTGCGAGAATTGCATGGTCCATTGCGGCTATGAACCGACCGCCAGCCTCGGCCTCAATGCCCAGAGCGGCGACACCTGGAAGACGGTGCGCTTTAACTTCGGTCCGAAACCAAAGCCGACCGGCCGCGGCAATGAGATCACCGCCTACAATGGCGTTACCTCGGGCAACGGACATCTCACCGGCAAAAAAGCAGAGCCCGCCGCCCAGGCATCTTGACCCCCGGCATGGGAAATCCGTCTGCTAATATTATCACTTTGCCGCGGCCGGCGAAGGAAAGCACGCCGCGCCTAACGACGAACGAGGAGCTGACCGAGGCCATCGGCCAGGCGCAACAGAATCTCCTCCGCCAGCAAAAGCCCGACGGCCATTGGGTCGGCGAACTCATGGTCGATAGCACGCTCTGCTCCGATTACGTCCTCTTCATGCATTGGCTGGGCGAGTTCGATGAGACGCTGCAACGCCGCTGCGCCAAGCACATCATGAAACGGCAGCTGCCCGACGGCGGCTGGAACATTTACTACGGCGGCCCGAGCGAGATCAACGCCTGCGTCAAAGCCTACTTCGCGCTTAAGCTCGCCGGTCACAGCCCGGACGCTCCCTTCATGCAGGAAGCCCGCGCCAATATCTTGCGGCTCGGCGGCGTTCCGCGGATGAACACCTACAGCAAGCTCTACCTGGCATTGTTAGGACAATTTCCCTGGAAATACCTGCCCGTTATCCCGGTCGAGATGGTTCTCCTCCCGAGCTGGTGCTTTTTCAACATCTACAAGATGTCCTCCTGGAGCCGCGCAATGCTCATTCCGCTCGCGATTATCAATCACTTCAAGCCGACCCGCGAACTGCCGCACGACAAGCAACTGCATGAGCTTTACCCGGTCGGGACGGAAGGTAACGATTTTACCCTCGCGCGCGATCAGCGGCTCCTCACCTGGCGGAATTTTTTCCTGCGCGCCGACCGTGCCCTGAAGCTTCTCGAGCGCTGGCACAGCCGTCCGCTTCGTCAGCGCGCGCTCGAGGAAGCAGAACGCTGGATGGTGGAGCGGATTGGCGATGGCAGCGATGGTCTCGCCGCGGTCTTTCCTGCGATGCTCAACTCCATCATCGCTCTGCGCGCGCTCGATTACCCAGCTTCCCATCCGCTTTATCAGAAGGCCCTGACCGATTTCCGCGGTCTTTTCGTGAACGATCCGGACGATTTTCGGATCCAGCCCTGCCTTTCCCCGGTCTGGGACACCGCGATCAACATCATCTCGCTCGCCGAGTCTGGCTTCCCGGCGCAGGACCCGGCGCTCCAAAAGGCCGCTCAATGGCTGGTCGACAAGGAGGTGCGGGTGCGTTGCGATTGGACGGCCAACAATTCGCACCCGGAAGCGAGCGGCTGGGCCTTCGAGCACAACAACGTTTTCTATCCTGACACGGACGACACTGCAATGGTCCTGATGGCGTTGCGGCTCGTTCGGCCTAACGAACAAGCGCAGCTCGCGGAAATCTTCGATCGCGCGCTCGACTGGCAGTTGAGCTTCCAATGCCGCGACGGCGGGTGGGCCGCTTTCGACAAGGACGTGACCCGACACTGGCTGGAGGACATGCCGTTTGCCGATCACAACGCCATTCTTGATCCGACCTGCAGCGACCTGACCGCGCGCACCTTGGAATTGTTAGGCTATATCGGCTTCAATCCCGGCCGGCCGCTCGTGCGCAAGGCGATTCGTTACCTGCGCGAGACGCAGGAGGACGATGGCTCCTGGTATGGACGCTGGGGCGTGAACTATATTTACGGCACCTGGCAGGTGCTGCGCGGCGTGCGCGCGATCGGCGAGGACATGACCGCCAACTGGATTTTGCGCGGACGGGACTGGCTGGAGAGCTGCCAGAATGACGACGGCGGCTGGGGGGAATCGTGCGCCTCGTATGAGAATCCGGATTTAAAGGGCAAAGGCGCGAGCACCGCCTCGCAGACCGCCTGGGCGCTGATGGGCCTTTGCGCATGTGGCGATCTTGACCGGCCAAGCGTGCAACGCGGTTTGCGCCACCTGCTCGACACGCAGCGGACCGACGGCGCCTGGGATGAATTGGAAATCACCGGCACCGGGTTCCCGCGAGTCTTCTATTTGAAGTACGACATGTACCGCCAAAACTTCCCGCTTCTCGCACTGGCGACCTACATCAATTACCAAAGCGGCATCGGGCACTACCAAAGCTTCTATCGCTGGTCCGGTCGCTAAGTTGTAGCGTTCGCTGTCTCAGCGAACAATAGCTCCGGAAAAAATGGCGAGCCCAATTTCGGCGACTCCGTGGATGCGCTGAGACAGCGCACGCTACAGACGCAGGCGACGCGCGCCGGGAACGCGCTACTCCTTCGCGATCTTGCCGCCCCAGGAGAGGATCTTCGCCTTCGTCCCGGCGGCTTCCGCTTCCTTGATGTCGCCGTTGCGATTGTAGAATAGAGAGAGACTGGTCCAGCCGATCTGGTCGTTAGGCTTGAGCGCGACCGTTTTCCTGCCCGCTTCGATCGCCTCCGGAAAACGGCCCAGTTTCATCAGCGCCATCCCGAGCGCGTGCCAGCCGTCGAAGAATTGCGGATCGAGTTCAACGCAGCGGCGATATTTTTCGACCGCGCTCTCCAGCTCGCCGATCGCGAGATCGCCGTTTGCGTCGTCAAAAATCTGTTCGACCGATTCCATGTTGAAGCGCGCTTCGGCCTCGTGGGCGCGGACTGATTCTAACCGGTGGGCGTCGGAGTCTTTGGTTCCGGGACGCCAGCCACATGGCGGCGTTCGCGCAGCCATTCGTAAAAAACAACCTGGCTTTGATTCTCCAGCGCCCGGCTTTCGAGAGTCGGCCGCGCCTTTTCAAAAATTGCCGGATTGAGCGTCTCGCGTTTATCGAGAAGCACGACGACGCCACCCTGTGGGGTGCTGACGAAGTCGCTCACCTGACCGGCGCTCAATTCGCTCGCGGCCCGCTTGATGTAGGGCATCTCCGGCTTCTCATTTTTCTTCGGCTCCGGGCTGGGTGCGGGCGACGCACCGGGAGGAGGCGACTCGGCGAGGGTGAAGGCCGGTATTTTTTCCAGCGTCACGCTGGCGGCGGTCGCAGCTTCGGCGACCGACTTACCGGTCTTCAATTCTTCGCGCAGTTTGCCCGCGATTTCTCCCGCTTTCGTTGCGACGGCTTGTAGTACCCCGCGCTTTTTCAAGGTCTCGACTATTTTCGGCTTCGCTTCCTCGAGGGTGAGCGGGCGGGATGGCGCGATCTGCAACAAGTGTACGACGTCAAATCCGTCGTGCGTCTGAACCGCGTCGCTGTTCGGAGCATCTTTCGTTAGGCCAAAGGCGGCGGCGACGAGGGTTGGGTTTCCGGCCAGCAGCGGGTCGGGCGATTCCTTGGAGAACTCGCCTGTTTCTTTCGGGGTCAGTTGGAATTTCGCCACCGCCTGGTCGAAGTCCGCACCTTTGGCCTGGAGGGCGTCGGTGAAGTCGTTCGCCCGATCAGCCAGTTTTTGCAGGACATCGATCCGCTGTTTCCCGGCCAGCTTTTTTTGTTCATCCGTCAGGCTGAACTCGACGAATTTTACCTTGCGTTTCTCGTCGGATTTAAGCTGCGCTTTTTGCGCTTCGTAATATTTCGAGATCTCGTCGTCGCTCACTGTGACGTCTTTCGCAAAGTCCTCGGAACGGAATTGGACCACGCTGACGTCCATCTTCGTGTAAGCCTGATCGAAACTGGTCCGCATCTCCGTTTCCGGCACGCTGGCTCCGGCGCTCAGGATTTTCTTTACCCGCTGCACCATGATCTGGTCGGTCGCCAACTCTTCGACTTGCGTCTCGTTGAATCCCATCGGGGCCAGTGCTTGGTCGACGAAGGTCGTATAGCGGGAGACGTCGAAACCGTTTTCGTCGTGGAAGGCAGGCAAAGCCTTGATCGCGTCGGCGATTTCATTTGTGTTCGGATGGATGCCCATTTGCTCGGCTTCGTGGCGCAGAACCATCAGGTTCCAGGAAAATTTCTCAAAAGCCTCATTTTCGGTTTGCGCGCCGGCAGTCAATTCCGTGAGCAGATCGCGCATTCCGAGCTGACTGGCGAGGCGGAGGAGACGCATGTTCCGTTGCAGCTCCACCTGCGAAACATTGCGGTCGTAGATCTTGCCGACGGTGCCACTGCCCATCTGCGCGAAGTCGGTCTTGTTCCAATACCAGGAGAAAGAAATACACACCAAAGCCGTGATGCAGATCATCAGAACCTTGTGGTGTTTGCGCATCATTGTGATCATAAAATTCGGAGCCGGTTAGAGTGGCGGAATCTAGGGACTCGCTCGAGAGCAGCAACCGATTTCTACAGCGGCGGCGGCTGTCGCCGCCTAACGAATTGCTCTACTTCCTCGACGTAGGTCTTGAAAGGATCGCCCATCGCGAGGCAATCGTGGGTTTCGCACGCGATCGAATCCCAGTTGATCACGTAGGGCCGGTTGGCCTTGCGAAAGGCCGCCACCGCCTGGGCCCGGCCGCTTGCACGGGTATCGGACGGGGGCGTGCGGGTGGCGTCTTTTTGCCGGACGAGGTTGTTCCATTCGCCGATTCGTTTTGCCGGTTGGAGTCCGAAGAAGAGTCCGCGATCGGAATCGATGTTGTGATATTCGAGATCGAGACTTTGCAGCCAGGGATCGTTCCAGCTCAGGTTTTCCGAGGCCCGGAACGTCTCGAGGAGCCATTTTTTGCTGATCCAATCGACCCCGCCGAGCAGCGCCTCGGGTTTGTTAGGCAAGGCGTCCAGCGTGTAGCGCCAGCTCTCCAAGAGCCAATCCGTTTCCTCATCCGCGCCGCCGAGATACTTCGTGGACAGGGCGTGCAGCCGCCATTGCACATCGAGCGCGCTGATGGTTCGGCCGTCCTCTAATTCCACCAGCCAGCGTTGGGTCGGATCGCGCGAGACGTCGCGTGTCGCCTGAACGGCGTCGAGCAGCGTCAGGTCGTTAGGCAAAAGCCTGGCCTCGAGTAAAGTGAGGATACAGGCCGTGGTGCCGATCTTCAGCGCATTCGCGAACGGGCTCATGTTTGAGTCGCCGATAAGGAGATGAAGCCGGCGATATTTTCGATAATCGGCCAACGGCTCGTCGCGCGCGTTGATGATCGCGCGGTTGAACTGCACCCACTGGTAAATGTCGTTCACGATGTGATCGGCCCGCTGACTGAGCTGAAAATCAACCGTCTCTTGCGTTGCCGGCACTTCGAAATCGAAGGCGAGGGGATTCGCCTGGCCGACCCGGCCGGCGCCGGTGAAAATCTGTCGGGTGGCGAGAAAGGCGAGGAGCGCGCCCAAGGCCCCGGGAGTAAACTGCGCCTCGCGCTTCATCAGGTAATTCTCGTGGCAGCCAAAAGTGGCGCCGGTGTGGTGATCGATGTTGTTCTTAATGAACGAAACGGAGTCTGCCGCGCCTAACGACTCGAGCGCGGCCTGGAGCAACTGATCGCCGGCCAGGTCGTAGGCGACGATGTCGCGCAATTGCCGGCATTCGGGCGAGGCGTACTCGATGTGTCCCATGTCGAGATAAATCCGGCCGCCGTTGAGAAGGAAACCGCCGTTCCCGGGCGGCTCTTCATAGTCGCGGTAATGCAGGTCGATCGCACCCGCGCGCATCCGGCGAAAAAGCTGATTCTTCACCCGTACCGGCCAGGCGTCGCCGTTTGGATGGGCGGCATCGCCGCTTACCAGGCAGCCATACTCGGTTTCGATCCCTGCGATCCGATCCATCCCAGACGATTGTCCGACAGCGGGCCGCCGTGGACAAGGGACAAAGCGAGGCGCAGTTTTATCGCATGACGACGAAGCCATTTCCTGCACGTAGTCCCGCCGAGAAAGTTGGCGGGCTGGTTTACTTCGGGCGGATGCTCGACAAAATCCGTGCGCACGCCCGGGGAGGGTTGCCGCCGGAATGTGTCGAGAAGCTTGGCGACGGCTTTGACGGCCGCTGTGTCCGCTTTTTGGGTTTGAAATACGAAGATGTCGTCGCACGCGTGAAACAGGGCGGCACCGATGAGGAAATCTGGCAGTGGGCGCTCGCAAACGGACGCAAGACAACTGACGAGGACAAGGAAAACTGGAACGAGTTCCTCCGGAAATGCGGCTGGAAGGACTCGATCACGCCCACGCTTGAGCGCCGCAAAAAAGAGAGCGGTCTGCAGGACCGCGCGGATATCGAGACGATGTTCCAGTTCATCGACGCCGACGAAGGCCGCTCGCCAAGGTAACGCTGTTATCGCACCTGCTCGCCGACTTTGGGAGGCTGTGAGGGCGGTTTCTGGCGGTGGTCGATCGTGATCCAGACCGTGGCGATGACAAGTGCCACGATGACTGCGGCGACAATCAGCCGCACCCGCGATGGCCCCCTGACGGCAACATCGGCAGGCGGCGCCATGGCGTTTACTCCGAAAGAGTGTCGATCCGTTCCGCGAGACCGAAATCGAGATCCGTCAGGCCGCCCTTGCTATGGGTAGAAAGAATCAGGCGCACCTTGTTGTAGCGGATGTCGATGTCTGGGTGATGTTCCTCATCCTCGGCCACCTCCGCGACACTGTTGACAAAATCGATCGCTTCCGAGAATTCGTCGAACTCAAAGGTTCGCTCGATGTGTTTCTTCTCGAGCTCCCACTCCGGGATCTTTTTCAGGCGATTTTTTAGCTCGTCCCCTTTGATTAACTCGGCCATGCGGCAACACGAGTAGCATCCCGTTTTGCTTTTGCAATGGCGAATCCAAGCGCTTTTTCTCCCTCAGCGCAGCCGTTGCTGCGGCGAATCTTTTGCCGCCTGGAGCGCGAGGATTTTGCGCAGGTTTTTCGCCGAATCAAAAACCTCGACCGCGCACTCGCGAGCTTCTCGCGAAAGCCGGGGCCAATCACGTAGGACTCGCCGGGCCGCCTCAGCGGCTTCCGCGGCGCTGTGCACGAAACAAAAACGGCTTTCCTCCGGCAGGTAAGCGGCCGCTCCCGTATCCTCGGTAATGACCGGCCGGCCCAGCGCGAGAGGCGGCCGCGCGATCGCTCACCCAGCCCGCCCGCCAGCTCACGTCGACTCCTTTGATCGCGGTGAATTCCGCGGTGGCGGAAGCGAGATAACGGCGATATTCAGGCGGCGTCTGCGCGACCCAATGCGAATCCGCCAATCTCCATCCAAACTTCGCGAGGCATCCAAAAAAAATTTCGCTCGGGTCGAGATCGCAGAAAACGCGGCGCTCCAATTCGAGGAGAAACGGAGGATACAGGGAGTAGGCGAGATTGAGCAACACATTCGGGCCGGCCGAGCGCGCGCGCACTTCCCTTTTCGTTAGGCCAACGCAACGCATCGCGGCGAGGTCGTGTCCGGGCTCTCGGCCTCCTGGTAGAGAAGACAATATCGGCCCGCCAAACGTTGCGGGCGGCGCTGCCGTTGGAAAAGTGGCGATCGCCTCGCCGTCGGCCGCGCGGTCGCTTGTCGCGGGCAGGAGTTCGAGCCAGATCGCGTCTTGGCCTAAACGGCGCAAGCCCAGCATCCACTGCAACGGCACGGAAAAATTTCCGCCGCCTTCACGATATTTCGACGCAAACCCGCAACCGAGAAAAACCGTGACGAGAGAGAGCATCGCCGCGCAAGTCCGCTGGGCAAACCAGCAAGCTTCGTCATGAGTCGGGCGAAACGTTGGCCGCGGTTCCGAATAGTGAAACCCGGAGCTCGTAGCCCGGGAACGCGCCGACCGGTTAGGGCCGGTATATCGCCACACCCCCGGGAAAGCCAAGCGAATCAATGTCCAATGTAATGGGATTCGCGCCGTCAGGCAGGTCTGCTTGAGTCACTTGGTTGAGCGCGGAGATATACATCTTACCGCCGACGACGTCGAGCGCGAGGTAGTCCGCGAATGACCCAGCAGGACTGCCGAGACTGACGGCACCATTACCGTTGAGGTCGGCGCGGTAGAGGAAGCCAGTGCGAAAATCAAGCACATACATTTCGTTGCCAGCCGCATCGACTTTTACATCCAATGGAATCTTGCCGTTCAACAATCCCCCAAAGTCCAAAGCCACAGGGTTCGCCCCATCGGGCAAATCGGCTTGAACGATCTTCCCAACTTGGCCCTCGGGGCCGCCATTGACGGCAATGTCCATCTTCCCGCCCGCTACATCGATGTCCATGCCATACGCGAGAAGGCCGCTCACCAAACCGTTGAAATCGCCAAGACCCACCGCTCCTGATCCATCGAGGTTTGCCCTGACCACGACGTTAGGGCCGAAGCCCAGCGAGACGTACATCATGTTACGCGGCACATCGAGCGCAATGCCACCCGGACCGTCGAGCATTCCGCCCATTGTCAGGTTCACCGGGCTCGACCCATCGAGGTTCGACATCGTGACCGAATTGCCGCTTGAATTGCAGACATACATTTTGCCGGCGGAGGCGTTGATCGCGATCGCGATGGGGTTATTCAGGAAACCGCCAATATTGCCCAAATCGGTCGCATCGGTTCCATCCAGGTTTGCCTTAGTGACGCTGTTGTCGCTCTCATCTACGACAAACATCGACGGCGTCCCAGTGAAAGCAGCTGCGAGTGCGTAAACTTCGACCAGGGCCACGCCCGTGGTATTGTTTTTGCCTCGCACGATTGCCGTATATGCCCCCGGCGCTAACGTCGCTGCGATCGCAGATTCAAAATCATTGGTCGGCGCGAGCGACGTGGCCTCGATCTCCGCCTCTTGCGTGTCCTTCCAGTTGTCGTTTGAAGCGACGATTGCGCCGTCGCTGTCATGCAACTCAAGGAGTGGATCGGCGAGAGGGTCCGTAAGTGGCAAAGAGGGGCCGATGGCCCGAATAATCGAGTTGGTCGGTTCCGTTCCGAGAACGATCACGCCCCCGATCATGACGTCGTTATCTGTTTGCACGAGACCGCGTGTGGAAAGGTTGCCGAGCTTCGAGTCCGATGCCTGGTCCAGGTCGTAAACCTCGACCAGCGCGACCCCGGTCCCGCTGTTCGCTCCCTGCAGAATCGCCGTGTAAGACCCCGGGTCGAGAGTCATGACAATCGCCGACTCGTGGTCGTCCGTCGGCGCGAGTGTGCTGTCGATGATGGCCTGCTTGTCAGGGCTGTCCTGCCAGTTGTCGTTTATGGCGATAACTGCCTGGCTTGAATCATGTAGCTCCAGAGTAGGGTCAGCCATGGCACCTGGCACTTGCAATGATGGGCCGATCGCCCGCAGGATCACCTTTTTCGGCTGAGTTCCCGTAACTATAAATCCACCGATCAAAACGTTATCGCCGGTTCCTACGAGTAAGCGGGTCGAGATATTTCCAAGGGTCGGAGCAACTACCGGAAGCTCAAAGGCTCCAATGTCCGTGCCATCACCGCCGCTAGCGTTGGAGATGTTGGGCTGGTCGGCGGTTCGTGGCATTCCCCTTTGGTCGGTGGACAAGCCCTGGCTGACTCCCTGGTCAATGGCGGGACTGCCCGGCAGCAAAGCTAAGGTGAATGTTAGGCCGCCATTGTCCTGGAGCGGTCCTAGTCGCGCGTCGAGTGGTGCATCGACAGTTCCGGTCAAATCGTTCGCGCCAAAGCCGTCCCCATCGATGGAAACTCCGACGAGATTGTAACCTTCAGACTGCACTGTGCCCGAGAGATCCGAATTTTCAGGATGGGCGGACGCACTATTACCCGCCAGAATGCAGTTCGTCAGAGTAACCTCGCCAATGATGCCTCCGCCTTGCCAGACAGCGCTGTTGCCAGATATCGTATCGGAAACCAGCGTTGTAGGACCGGACAAATTCAAACCTCCCCCATAGCCTCCTTGGAAGCCATGAGCGCCAGTCGCGACAGCGGCATTTCCAGAGATCGTGCAGTTCGTTATCGTAGCGGTTCCGTCCGAGAAAATACCCCCACCATAGCCTGTCGTGTTGCCCGAAATAGTGCTGCTCTGCACCGTCAGGTCGCCATTGTTAATGATGCCGCCTCCACATTCGTAATAAATGGGGAAGCTTCCACATTTGCTTTCGTTTCCGGTCACCGAGCAGTTTGTGATCGTCATCTGCGCGCCCGAGGAGTTCATGCAACCAAGGCCGTCATTGATGATCTGGACGTCGTTCAAGCTCAGCACACCGCCGTTAAGAATCCCGCCGACTCCGTTAGATAACGTCATTCCCGATACGCTAACAGCCACACCTGAACCAACCTCCAGCAGTCGGAACGCTGGCGCACCATCGACATCGCGACTGACGGCTAGCAGGGACGAACCAGGGCCCGTAATAGTGAGATTCTTATCAATGAGCAGTTCATCGCTCGTGAGTGAGATGGTTCCGGTAAAGGTGAACTCAATGGTTGAATCCGGCGTTGCGTCACGGATTGCCTGGCGAAGTGATCCGGGGCCGTCATCGTCGCCATTAGTCACTTCCAGCGTTCCCGGTGCAAGCGTGCGAGAACGCCATGGGACGCCACCCCAGCTCGTTTCGATGGTAAAGAACAGAACAAGAACCGGCAGAACAACGGCTAATCTTTTCATGGGAGACCTCCGATACACTGGAGCCTCTTTCGACAAGACCGGCTCGATCCACTTCTGACGCAGGTCGGAGATATATAGCGAAGCTGTGATGGGCTGCGATTAAGCGCCATCCTCCGACACAATGTCAAGCCCAGTTCTGTCGTTGAGCGTCGGTCATTGCCGCGAAAGATTCGCACGACCGCCGCGCAAAACGTATTTCTGAATTTTTCCGGTCGCGGTCTTCGGAAGTTCTGTCAGAAAGGTGAAGCCCTGTGGGACTTTGAAATGCGCGAGGTGCTCCCGCGCGAAGTCCCTCAGTTCGGCGTCGGTCGTAGCCGCATCCGCCTTCAGGACGATAAAAGCCTGTGGCGCCTCGCCCCATTTTTCGTGCGGCACGCCCACCACCGCCACTTCCTGCACCGCGGGATGCCGCAAAAGCACACCCTCGACTTCAATCGATGAAATATTTTCGCCGCCGCTAATGATAACATCCTTGAGGCGGTCGCGGATTTCGAGATAGCCGTCGTGATGGACGACGGCCGCGTCGCCGCTATGGAACCAGCCGCCGCGCATCGCCTCGGCAGTGGCCTCGGCATCCTGGTAATAGCCGGCCATCACCACGTTGCCGCGCACGACGATTTCGCCCACCGTCTGGCCGTCGCGCGGGACTTCACGGCCTTCTTCGTCCACCACGCGGAGATCTCCGGAGGTGATCAGTTCGACGCCCTGGCGCGCCTTGATTTCGGCCCGCGCTTGCGCGCCGAGCCCCGCGTGTTCCGGTCGCGGCTCGCAAATGGAGATGAACGGCGACACTTCGGTCAAGCCGTAGGCATGCGTGATTTCCCAGCCGAGTTCGTCCTCGATGCACTCGATCGTGGCGGCGGCCGGTGGCGCGCCCGCGGTCAAAACCCGCACACCGCGCGGCGCAAGACGGCGCAACTCTTCGGGCGCATTCGCAATACTGATGAGAACGGTCGGCGCCGCGCAAAGCATCGTCACCGATTCACGCGCCATACCTTCGAAAACGGCACGCGGCTCAGGTTTTGGCAGGCAAATGTGCATGGCGCCCACAGCGGTGACGGTCCAGACGAAGGTCCAACCGTTGGCGTGAAACATCGGCAACGTCCAGAGATAACGATCGCCGCAGGTCATGTGCAGGTGCACGAGCGTGCCGACGGTATTGAGCCAGGCGTTGCGGTGGGTGATCATGACGCCCTTCGGTCGCGCCGTTGTCCCGCTGGTGTAATTGATCGAAAGCAGATTGTTCTCTCGAATTGCCGGTCGCACAAAGTCCGGCGATGCGCTGGCGAGAGTCGCTTCGTAGTCCGTCCATCCGGTCTTGGAGCCGTCCAGCGCGATGAAATGTTCGACGTTAGGCATTTCCTTCCGCATGCGATCCACTGCGTCCAGATAGTCCGGGTGCGCGCAGACTACTCGTGCGCCGCTGTGGCTGATGATATAGGCGAAGTCCCCCGCGGTAAGACGGTAGTTGATCGGCACCGTGACCGCGCCGATCTGCGGCACCGCATAGAAGAATTCGAGTTGCGCATGCGTGTTCGGCGCGATGCAGGCCACGCGATCGCCCGGGCCCACGCCCAGCCGTTGCAATACGGTCGACCAGCGATCGCAGCGGTCGAAGAATTCCTGATACGTCAGGCGCAGTGAGCCATCCACCACCGCTTCGCGGTCGGCGTAAAGTTTTCGTGCGCGCCGCGCGAAATCCATTGGTGTGAGCGGGGTTTCCATCGCGCGTCCGTGCCGAACTTGTTTTGCACTAAAGCAACGGAGAGCGCGAGCTTGAATCCGTTCCCTTCATTTTCTTACTCGTGCTCGTAATCGAACGAGGATGATCGAGCACGAGCAGGAGCAGGAGCAGGGGGGACTACCGCGAAGGGCGATTTGACGCTGCTCCCGGTCTCTCTTAATTACCCGTCCTCGCGCCCGTAGCTCAACTGGATAGAGCATCTGACTACGGATCAGAAGGTTTGAAGTTCGAATCTTCACGGGCGCACTTTTTTTATGCTCGCATCCATCGAACCTCCTGTGCTCGAATCGTTCTCAGAGCGTGGACGCAGTTCGCGCGCAGACGATGGGAGCAAGCCGATCATGAAAAGAATGGACCAATTTATTTTGCGCGGGACGCTGGGCCTCTTGCTCGGGCTGGCGGCAGCCGGCTTGGGCGGCTGCGCCACGAACAAGAACCTGCAACCTGCCGCGGCCACCTCCAGCGGCGCCGGGGGTTTTGAAATGGCCGACGCCAATCACGACGGCTTTCTCACCCGCGACGAGGCGAGCGACTTTCTCGTGAGCGAGATTTTCGATTCACGCGATGCCGATCATAACGGCCAGCTAACCCTGGCGGAATGGTCGGTTCCCGGTGTACCGAATCGAACGCTCGATTTCAAAAAAGCCGACAAGAACCACGACGGCGTCGTGACCAAGGCGGAAGCTCTTGCCTATGGCCGCCGCCACGGCGTGGCGAAGAAGATGATTCGCGAGGGGGACAAGAACGGAGACGGAAAGTTGAGTCGCAAGGAAGTGCAGGCCTACTACGGGAGTCGCGAAGATCCCCGACGCTAAAGCGCGAGCAGGCAGCGGTACGCAGCGGGCTTTTCCGTGCCGGCCGGCTTGTTCCTCCCGCCGATTAGTGCAAAATTCCACATATGTCAGGACAAGGCTCAACTGGTAACGTCATCGCGGCCCTTTGCAGCTTCTTCATTCCGGGGCTCGGGCAGCTAATTCAGGGCAGGCTGCTGATGGCGATCATTCAATTTCTCCTCGCCGCGGTCCTCTGGATCGTCCTTCTCGGGTGGCTCATCCATCTCTGGTCGATCCTCGACGCCGCGCTCTGGAAAGGCCGAGTGTAGCGGCGGCCGTGTCGGCCGCTTGAGCCAAGCTCCGCTGACAGATTACGGGCATCGTTTATCCAAAAGGTTGCGGGCGGCACGCCCGACGCTACAACAGCATTGTAGCAACCGCCCCGGTCGCCCCTGGAAATTCCGGCAGAAGGAGTGCCTGCCCTACAATTTCTTCAGCAACGCCTTCCAGCGTTCCCACGCCGCGTCGCGTGCCTTGCGATTGGCGTCGGTGGCGTCGGGGGCTTCGCCGGCGCGCATAAATCCGTGCCCGGCTGCCGGATACAGGACCGCCTCAAAGCTCTTGCCGGCCGCCTCCATCACCTTCTTCGTCTGCGGAATCGTCTCGCCAATCCGCGCGTCATCCTCCGCGTAAAAGCCATAGACTGGGCAGGGGATGTTCGCCGCATCCTCCGCCTTTTGCGGGCCGAGACCGTAGAATACATACGCCGCCTTCAGTTTTGGATTGTGATTGGCGTAGCCGAATGATTTCCCGCCGCCCCAGCAGAAACCGGTCACGGCCAGGACCCCGTTGCTGGCGGGCAACTTTGCCGCGAATGCAGCTGCGGCATCGAGATCGGCAAACACCTGCGCATCCGGCAGTGCCGAGACGGCTTTGATCGCTGCGCCCTGGTCGGGATAGCTGGTCGTATCTTTCCCGGGCGCGGAGAGAAGATCGGGCGCGACCGCAATGTAACCCGCGGCCGCCAGTTCGTCGGCCAGGCTCTTTGCCCAATCTGTCAGGCCAAAAATTTCGTGGATGACGAGCACGACCGGCGTTTTCGTCTTCACCTCGGGATAAACGACAAACGTTTTTACCGTTCGCTCGCCGCTTTTGAGGTCCACCCATTCGCTGTGCCGGGGCGATTTATTCAACCGGGACTGAGCCCATTTCTGGGCGGGCGCGGTCGTCGGGAGGAGGGCGATGAAAAGAAGCGCGCAGAAAAGAAGACGTTTCATCCGACAAGAAACGACTGACCTCCAGCCGGAGCAACCCTCTTTACATCCGGAACACGATTTTGCCCGCGCGCTTCCCTTCACCTGCGCGTGCCACCGCTTCGCGAAAATCCCCTAACGAGTAAGCGCGTTCCACCTTCGTCTCGAGCAATCCACGCCGCGTCAGGTCGATGAGCGGGGCAAAAGTCGCGCGGCGCTCCTCCGCGCTTGCCCGCTCATACCATTTGTTCACCCAGAAGCCGGTGAAATGAAGATTCTTGAAAATGAGCAACCCGTTCGGGATGCGCAACGGTTGCAGACCCATCGCGCCGAACGTCACGATCGTCGCCTCCGGCGCCACGATTTTCGCCAACCGCAGCGCGCTCTCCCCGCCGACCGCATTCAACGCCAGCCGGATCACCGCCTTTTCAGTCGCCGCAGCGACAGCATCCCGCAGTTCATCGTTATCGAGCAGCACGACATCGCCGCCCGCCGCCCGCAGTTCGTCGATCAATTCCTCCCGCCTAACGACGTTGACTGTCCGGAAACCTAGCTCGCGGCAGAGCACAATCACCGCCCGACCGACGGCGGAGTTGGCCGCGTTTTGAATCACCCAGTCGCCTTTTTCGAGGCGCACGAAATCATGCAGCATCCGCCAGGCGGTAATCGGATTGATCTTCAACATCGCGGCCTGCTCCGGAGCGATGACGTTAGGTACGACGGTTAGTTTGTCGGCCGCGACCACTGCTTTTTCCCGCCAGGTCCCAAGATCATGCGGCAGGATGACCTGCGCGCCGACCGCCAGATCCTGCCCTCCCCGGCCGACGGCTTCCACGATTCCGGCTCCTTCGAAACCGGGCGTGGCGGGCAGCGGAAAGCGGATCGGATATTTGCCTTCGATCTGGTTCAGGTCCGCCGGATTGATCGGCGCGGCGAGGATGCGAACGAGCGCTTCTCCCGCCGCCGGCTGGCGCAACGGTTGCTCCTCCAGGCGCAAAACCTCCTCCGGTTTTCCGTGCGCCTCATAGACAATGGCCTTACTACTTTCGCGCATTCGATGGTCCCGCACCCTAACGCGAACACTCCAGCCGGCAATCTCCAATCCGGCGCACGCGTCGCCCTCATCGGGATGGCGGCCAACGTCGTCCTCGCCACCGCCAAAATCCTCGCCGGCGCGCTCGGCCATTCCTACGTCCTCATCGCGGATGGCATCGAGTCCGCGCTCGACATCGCGGGCTCGGCCATCATCTGGGGCGGATTGAAATTTGCTGCCCGCCCGCCCGATGAAACCCATCCCTACGGCCACGGCAAAGCCGAACCAGTCGCGGCCATCCTGGTGTCGTTAGGCGTGCTCGCCGCCGCGGTCGTGATCGCGGCCCGCAGCGTGCAGGAAATTTTCCAGCCGCATCACGCCCCGGCGCCGTTCACCCTCATCGTTCTTATCGTGGTCGTAATCGTAAAGGAACTGCTGTTTCGCAGCGTCAACCGGTTAGGCCGCGACGCCGAGAGCACTGCCATCCAGACCGATGCCTGGCATCACCGCACTGACGCCATGACGTCCATCGCCGCCTTCATCGGCATCTCCATCGCCCTCCTCGGCGGACCGCGCTGGCAAAGTGCCGATGCCTGGGCCGCGCTCTTTGCCTGTGTGCTAATCGCGGCCAATGGCTGGCGCCTTTTTTATCCTGCGCTGCACGAAGTATTGGATACGGCACCGCGCGGCGAAATCGTCACCCAGGTGCGGACGGCGGCGGCCGCGGTGCCGGGCGTGCTCGGGATCGACAAATGTTTCGTGCGCAAAATGGGCCTCGAGTTTTATGTCGACCTCCACGTCTGGGTGGACGAGCGCATTTCCGTCCGGGCTGGGCACGATCTCGCGCATGAAGTGAAGGACGCGATCAGGCGGACAAATCCGCGAATTGCGGATGTGCTGGTCCACATCGAACCGGCGGAACGCTAGACCTGAGCGGTGACGAAAAGGTCGAGCGCGGCGGCCAGATTGGCGCGAGCCGCCGCGATCTGGCGCGCGAAACGGATTAGCCTAACGACGGCGGGTGGGTGCCGAAGGAGATAGGCACTGAGCCTGCCCGGGTTGGTCTGCTGCCGCGCGAGATCGAAAAGAACGGCAGACGGGGCAGGAAATGGAGCGGCGGCGGTATCGCTGATGACGCGCAGGGAAAGCAGCGGAATCTTTCGCGCGGCGCAGGCTTGCGCGATCCATTCGGTTTCCATGTCGACCGCGGCGGCGTCGTGTTCGCGGGCGAATTGTTCCCGCTCGGCGGCGTTCGCGATGATGCGATCGATGGTGGCGAGGCGGGCGAGGTGGGCGGACGTGGGGCTTTGACCCGGCTCGACGGAGTCTCGCCCGACCGAGGGAAGGAGCGCTTGCGCGCGGGCGAGCAGGGCGGAGTCGGAGAAGTTTTGCGCGAGGAGGAGGTCGCCCACGCCTAACGATGGGTCGACGCCGCCGGCGAAACCGCTGCTGATGAGGAATTCGAACGGCTGCGAGTCGAGAAAGGGCTCGATCCGCTCCTGGCAAACCTTTCGGCCGACGCCGGTGTGGAGGATAGCGATCTCGGTCTGCTGATTTCCCAGCCGCTTGCGGAAGTCGCTGCTTTCGTTAGGCAGGGCGAAGGTGACGGCGAGCATGGTGCGATTCGTCAGGGGAGCGGATTATGCACGAAGGGAAACCGCTGCGGCAGCTGCTTGGGGAGCGCACGCGCCCGCGTGCTGGCGCTGGCGCCCTCGCCAGAGCGGACTTTCGCCGGATCCTTTGCCGCGGTACCTATCCGAGCACCAGATCGGAAAGTTGGTTGCGGCGAGGCACCGCAATCTGCACGCGAGGCGCGTGCGCTCCCCGGAACTGCCGCCTCCTCGCTTCTTCGTCGCACGGTTTTTTGGAGTTGAGAGTCTAATGCGGGTTGGAGAGCACGATCTCGAGATTGACCGGCTCGTCGGGCGAGGTGCCGCTCGCGCTCGTCGCGGCGGCGGCCGGCGCGCCGAAAGTGGTGAGGGTGTGGCGGAATTGCGCTTCGGCCGAAACGGGGACGAGGAAGAACACCTTCCCTCCATTGTCATTCGGCAAACCCCTCCTCCCGGAACCACCTGCGTTGGTCGCGGCCTCAACCA
>JBPCLI010000083.1:0-40988 GCA_051003415.1 Chthoniobacterales bacterium
CAGCGTGGTGTGATCGCGCACCTTGGTCGCCTCCCAATAACCGACTGCCTCGCTTGCCGGTTTTCCGCCGGCGACGAGCGGTTGCGCTCCGGTGATCGGCTGGAAGTGGTGAGCGGCCTTCGGGGCGAGCGAAAGCAGACTCCAATATTCCGAGCCGGGCGAGATCGATTGGTCGCTTCCGTAGGGCGGTACGGCAGCCAGACCGCCGCGCGTTAGGGCTTCGCTACGCCGACGCAAAAGTTCCTGCCAGGCCTCATTCGCGGGCATCGGTTTTTGGAGGAAGGTCAGCTCTTCACTCGTTAGGTGCAAGTCTTCCGCCTCGCCCGTCTTGGCAGCGCGTATGATTTGATCGAGTAACCACTTGTCGCCCGCGAAGCCAGAGTTCAGGCGCAACGTCTTGAAAACGCCCGCCGTGAGCGGAAAAGCGTACTCATGGTAGAGACGAACATCGAGGTCCCGGTGCTGGAGAGGGTCCCAATGGAGCAGGCCATTACCAACCACCTCCAGTGGAGCGTGAACGAAGTAGTAGGACTCGAGATAGATCCCGCGCGAGAAATCCCCCAGCGGTCCGCGATCAGTGACGATCTTTCCCGCCTTGAGCTGCGCGAGGCCGACTGCCGGAAGCTGCGTTAGCGAACGCAATTCCTCGAGCGGCCCAGCCCACGCGGTCGCGCCCACGGTGGCCGACAACGCTAGGAGGGCGCAGGATTTTTTCCCTAACGAAAAGAGAGTCGCTCCTGGAGCAACCGGCAATTTCAAATCAGAAACTCGCTGACATCTGCAACTTCACGTAAGGCGAAGGATCCGTCCGATAGGTTTCGCCGGCGCGGCCAAAATCGAACTGCCGCTGGAAGGAATAACCCGCTCCGAGATCGACCGCGACCTTGTCCGAAACTGCGTAGCTGAGCCCGACTCCGGCACGATAATCGGCAAAATCGACCTGCGTGCCGTTCAGTTTGCCCGGACGAATGTCGCTGTTACGATCGGTCCGGAAGGAGCCGCCCACGAGTTCAGCGCCGGCCCAAAGATCAAGACGTTTGGTCGCGGAATAAATCACCTTGGGCTCCGGCAGGAGGGCCAACACGCGCCAGTTATCGGAGGGAATCCAGATCACGCCGGCAAGCGGCAGGACCGGGAAACCGCTGCGCAGAAACGAAGCATAAGCGCCGGCGAAGATATAAAACTTGTCTTCCTTGACGACAAAAATTCGGCCTAACGTGATCGGCGCATCGAAAGAAGAGATGCCGATGTCGTTCTGGGTGTAAAAGCCGGGGCGCACCTGGAGGAAGGCGCCGACGTCTTTACCGCGCATGTAATCAATCCCAAAGACGCCGGCGATCGCCTGGAGATGGTTAGGCACGGGCGCACTCGTGCTGCCGAAGTCGTAGCGATCGTAGGAGAATCCGAGGTGGAGGTAGAAGTTTCCGTGCAACTGGATGCGATGCCCGTATTCGAGCTCGGTCTGAATTTCATCCTGCTTGCCGAAGCTACCGCCGTGATTCAGGTCGCTCTCAAAAACATAGCCTTGCTCGAACTTGAAGATATCGAGCGGAGGTGCCTCCAGAGTGTTTTGGGTGGTCGCGACCGCAGTCTTGTCGTCCACTTCGGTCCCGGCTTTCAGGACCGGAGCGAGCAGAAAGGCGCCGCAGGCGGCGAGGAGGCAAAGTGAATTTTTCATAAAATGTGGGTTGTCTTAGCTCATTCGTGCGCCTGGCACAAAGCGGATTCGCGCTTTTCTCAGAAATTTTTGCAGCACCGTTCGTTTATTTACGCAAAGGAAAATCACACCTTGTCGCTATAATCGACGGACGCGGGAGGAGAGGGATGAACGAAAAACTCAGGCAGTTGCTTGCTCGGCCTTCGGCTTTGAAGCGCCGTTCGCATTCGCCCGGTCGGCCGCTTCCTTCATCTCACGGGACAACTTCTCGACCCGCTGGCGCATGATTTTTCCAGCTTTGAATTTCACGGTGGCCCGCGGCGGAATGACGAAACTGCTTCCGGGTTGGTTGGGATTACGCCCGACGCGCGGTTTGGTCAGGCGCGGTTGAAAGACACCGAAGTTGCGCAGTTCCACGGCCACATTGCGCGCCAGGCTGTCGGTAATGTGGTCGAGCGTCCGCTGGACTACATCAAAAACCTGATGCTGCACCATGCCCGTCTGATTGCTGATCGACACAACAATGTCGCGTTTTGTGAGCTTACTCATGGTATACCAGAATCGTCTGTCGACCGCGAGGTGAGCGGATAAAATTCCGAAATATCTCCGCAAGGGCCGTGAAAGCCGAATACTCCGGAAACGCCTGTCCGGAAACGATTTCGACTGGACCCGGCCTAATAGACGGCCGCTCTGCGCTCGAAGTACTGCCCAATGCCTGAACGAAAGCGCTGCGGCGAGCAACTCCCGGCGGCGCGCCTTGAGCTGCCCCTGGCCGACGCCGACCTTGGGGAAGACCGCGATCCAATCCGACTCGAGCCGGCGCGTTTCGTCGCCGGAAAGTTCGCGCACACCGCGAATGGAGGAAGCGCGTTGCAAACGTTCATTGCCTTGCCGAAGAGCTCCGCGACCGGGTTCAATGCGCTGAATATACTCGCCCCTCCTGGTGCAGGATCGACCGCACATCGGGTGAACTGGCTTTCCTGCTCGGGCGAGATGATCGGCTTCGTCTTGTCGAGCGCGTAGGTAATGAAATCTTGCAACTTTTTCCAGCTTTCGGTTTGCAGGATGAGCAGCCGGACTATCGGGGTGAGTTCAGGAACGGTTGACCGTCTGGATGTGGCTAGAGTCAAAATCTTCCCGCATCAGGATGCAGACCGCTTCGGCCAGACTCCGCGCGGTGCGCGTCTCCATCTTGGGCATGGCGTCGATCGTGGTCAGGACGCGATCCTGGAAAACGGGCTCGGCATTGAAAATGAGCAGTTGGTATCCACTGGAAGCGAAGGAAAAAGAACAGGAAGCTTGCCGCGATCGCGCACGCGCACCGATGAATTTTGGGGGAAGATTCGGCTATTTTCGCCACTCCCGCCGGGGCGCCGGAGCGGCGAAATAATCCGGCGCGATTTCGTGCGCGGTGCGGAAGTGGACCTTGGCGAAACGGCGCAAACCCTCCGGTCCTTCTCGCTCTACGATCCGGCGGGCGGTTTCCTTGATCGGGGCCGAGACCCCCCGGCCTAACGTCAGCCCACTCTGCTTCCCAGCGCGTTCCAACCAATCGATAAAAGATTCCCGCGCCAAAATCGAGGCGGCCGCGACCGCGAAATCCGATTCGGCCTTGGTCCGTTGCTCGAGCTGAATGTGCTGGCCGTGCTGCAAGAGCGCCTTCTCGATCACGCGGGCGTCGGCAAATTTATCGGAAAGCGCGCGCGGACACTCCGGTTTTCTTGCGAGCAGGTTCTCAATCACTCGGGCATGACCCCAGCCGAGGAGGCTGTTGAGATTGCCGAATTTTTCGTAAAGATCATTGTAACGTTCCGGTCCGATCTGCACGACGTCGAGCGCGAGCCCCGGAGTCTCCCGAATCATTTTGGCCAAGGCACGGATCTTGGCGTCGGATCCGATCCGTTTGCTGTCTTGAATTCCGTTTTCCAAAAATCGCCGCGCAATCGCGCGGTCGGTAAACGCTCCCGCGATGACGAGCGGGCCGAAAAAGTCGCCCTTGCCGCTCTCGTCGATCCCGAAATGCGGCTCAAACATTTCCGGCGTGTGTACTTCCTCGTAGCCGAGGCGCGCTTCGCCCAGAATTTTCGGTTCCAGCTCGAAACTGACGAAGTCGTCGATTCCTTTGCCCTGCAGGAGGACCTTTGGCCCCTTTTCGTAGACCGCGACGCTGAGCTTATTCTTCTGCGCGAAATAGATCGTGTAAGGCTTGGGCGAAAACTCGAAGCCGGAACTTTCAAGCAGCGCGCGCAACGCTTGCACCTGCTCATCCGTGAGCGGCGCGGTGTAGGTGGTCAAAGGCGGCGCGGGCATATGGCAGCGTTCCCCACGAGATCATCGCTCGCCCGCGGAGGCGAGAAATTTGTCCGCCGCCACGTTTGAACCCTCGCGGGGCCTGGTCGGATCTTTTCCTCGGGCGGATTGCGAAAGTAACAGGGGCTTCCTATCCCTCCTCCCTTTCGCGCAGAACGTGATGGAGGAGGAGGCCGAGAAAATCGAATCACTCGGGGCTCAAGACCACGAGGAGGAAAAGTCGATCACGACCACAGCAAAGGAATGACAGACCGGCGGGAGTCGCGGCGCACTCCAACGGGATCGACGGCCAAAGGAATCAAATCGGAAGGGGCGGGCGAGGCCGAGACCGCCGTACTTGCAACCGGATCTTAGGCCAAGATTGCCCGCTCGCCTACGAACCGCTCTCCCGCCGCCACTCCCCTCGTTCGCGCACGTAATCTCAACAAAAAAAGCGCTTGCTATAATTAGATATTTAACTAATTATACATCCATTGAACCTTCTCTTTAAAGCGCTGCGCGACCCGACCCGCCGTCGCATCCTCGAGATGCTCAAGGAACGCGACCTGACCGCAGGCCAGATCGGCGAAGCCTTCTCCATGACCGCCCCGAGCATTTCCTATCACCTCGATTTGCTCCGCCACGCCCAGCTCGTCTCCTCCCGAAAGAAAGGTCAGTTCGTGACTTACTCGCTCGAAACCACGGTCCTCGACGACTCGTTAGGCTGGATCCTCGGCTTGCTCAAGAAAGGTAAACGAAAATGAAAACGAAACTTGGTTGGTTGGAAGTTGTCCTGCTCGCGGCGCCCTTCATCGCGCTCGGTTTTTACTGGAACGATCTGCCGGCTCGCGTCCCCACGCACTGGGATCTCCGTGGCCAGATCAATGACTCGATGTCGAAGGTGCCCGGGATTCTCATCGTCCCGTTCACTGCCCTCGGCGTCACCGCGCTCTTGCACGTTCTGCCCTGGTTCGATCCCAAACTGCGCCGCACATCCGGCGCAGAAGGGCTGATGCCGGCGGTGATGCCGATCGTGCGCCTCGCCACGCTCGTCCTGCTCGATACGATCTTTCTTGTGCAAATGTCGGCTTCGTTAGGCAAAAACATTGCCGCCGGCCGGATCATGATGACCTGCGTTCTCGTCTTCTTCGTCGTCCTGGGAAATTATCTTGGCAATCTGCGGTCCAACTATTTCGTCGGCATCCGCACAACCCTGGACGCTGGAGAATCCCGAAACCTGGCGGGCCACTCATCGCCTTGGCGGACGGCTGATGTTTTTCGGGGCGCTCGTCTTCCTCGGGGGGGAGATTTTTCTGAGCAAGTCCCACTTTGGCCTGCTTTTCGTCAGCTCGATTTTCGCGCTCGCCGCTTGGGGATTTACGTACTCGTGGCATCATTGCCGGACGCATGCCGGGACCAGTTGATCCGTCTGAAACATCGATAGACCCGCGCCCATTGCGCCGCAGCCTGCAGGGCTGGTTCCGGCGCCGGGGCCGTGACCTGCCATGGCGTCGCACCCGCGATCCCTACGCCGTCCTGGTCTCGGAATTCATGCTCCAGCAGACCCAGGTCGCGACCGTGATCCCTTATTATGAACGCTGGCTCAAACGCTTCCCTGATTTCGACGCTCTCACGCGCGCCGAGGAGGCGGAGGTTTTGCATGCCTGGCAGGGGCTGGGCTATTACGCCCGGGCGCGCCACCTCCACGCCGCCGCCAAATTCGTTAGGCAAAACTTCCGCGGCCAGCTCCCGCGCGCGGCGGCCGAGATCGCGCGGCTGCCCGGAGTCGGTCGCTACACTGCGGGCGCGATTGCCAGTTTTGCCTTCGACCTCCCGGCGCCGGTGGTGGAGGGCAATATCGCACGCGTGCTCGCGCGCCTGACCAACTGGCAGGACCCGATTGATTCCAACGCCGGCCAGGCTCATCTCTGGCAGACGGCGGCTTCGCTTCTTCCTCGCAGAGGCGCCCGGGAGCACAATTCCGCCCTGATGGACCTCGGCGCTCTCGTTTGCGTGCCGCGCCAGCCGCGCTGCGGCGAATGTCCGGTCCGCCGCTTTTGCCAGGCTGAGCAGCCAGAGTCCTTGCCGGTGAAACGAAAGCGGCCGCGCACCATCGCGCTCTTTGAGCCACATGCCTTTGCGCGCCAGAGCAATCGCATCCTGCTCGAACAATCGAGCGACCGCTGGCGAGGAATGTGGATTCTGCCCCGCCTCGCCCGGCTCCCCAAAGAAGATCCGGTCTTAAAAATCCATTTCCCGTTCACCCACTACCGCGTCACCCTGGCCGTTTTCGCCGCTCCGCCAATGGATCCGCCTAACGACAAGCAACGCTGGTTCTCGCGGCCGGCCCTCGCACGCCTGCCGCTCCCGTCTCCCCATCGCCGCGCCCTCGCGCTTTTGCTCGCGGAGGCTGGACCGACTAACTCCTCACCGAATTAAGACATGCTCCACGGCCAGAAAATTATTGTCGTGATGCCGGCCTACAACGCGGCTCGGACCTTGCGCCAGACTTACGATGAAGTCATGGCGCACGGGATCGTCGACCGTGTGATCCTGGTAGACGACGCGAGCAAAGATGAGACCGCCACCGTGGCGCGCGCCCTGCCTAACGTCCAAGTGGAAGTCCACTCCCGGAATCGCGGTTACGGTGCAAATCAGAAGACCTGTTACCGGCTGGCCCTGGCCGCGGGCGCGGATGTGATCATCATGATTCACCCCGATTATCAGTACACTCCCGCGTTGATCCCCGCGATGGCCTCCCTCGTCACAAGCGGACTCTATCCCTGCGTCCTTGGCTCTCGTATTCTCGGCGGCGGCGCGCTTCGCGGCGGAATGCCGTGGTGGAAATATGTCTCGAACCGTTTCCTAACCTTGATCGAAAATCTTTTGCTCGGAGCCAAGCTCTCCGAATATCACACTGGCTATCGCGCGTTCTCGCGCGGGCTGCTCGAGCAACTTCCCGTGGAGAAGAACTCCGATGATTTCATCTTCGATAACCAGATCCTCGCGCAGGTTCTCGCCCTCGGTTACCCCATCGGGGAGATCAGCTGTCCGACGAAGTATTTCCCGGAAGCTTCTTCCATCGGATTCCTCGCCAGCGTTCGCTACGGTCTCGGCTGCCTCGCGACGGCCGTAAAAGCCCGCTGGCACACACCCAGAAAATGAAGCGGTCAAAGAAACGCTCCACTAAAAAGCGCGCGAACCGGCCGCCGAAGACACTGCGCGCCTGGGTAACTCCCGTTATCTGCCTCGGGCTGGCGGCGATCACATGGCTCATCTTCGGAAAGACCCTGGGATACGACTTCTTTAACTACGACGACAGCTTCTACGTTTACCAGAACCACTGGATAAGCGACGGCCTGACCCGCGCCGGACTCGTTAGGGCGTTTACCCAGCCGCTAGTCGGTAACTGGCATCCGTTGACATCCATTTCCCTCATGCTCGACGCGCAGATCTTCGGACTTAACGCCGGGGGCTATCACGGCGTCAACGTTGCCTTGCACACCCTCGCGGTGCTCTTGCTCTTCTTCGTCCTGCGGGCGATGACCGGCGCGGTTTGGCGAAGCGCCATGGTCGCCGCGCTCTTTGCCATTCATCCTTTACGCGCGGAATCGGTTGTCTGGATTTCGGAGCGGAAAGACGTGCTCAGCGGTGTCTTCTTCATGCTCGGTCTCTGGGCTTATTATCGTTATGCGCGCAAGCCGCCTGGACTCGGCGCCTATCTGCTGGTCATGGCTGTCCTCACTCTTGGACTTTTTTCCAAAGCGATGCTGGTCACCTTTCCATTCCTTCTCCTCGTTCTCGATTACTGGCCGCTCGGTCGATTTTCTTTCTCGCCGGCGGGGGAGCAAACCAAAGCGCAGGAAAACCCATCGAGTGCGAGCGTCTCATGGTTACTCCTGGAGAAAGCTCCTCTCGTCTGCCTAACGATCGCCATTTCCATCGCCACCGTCTTCTCTCAGGAGCAGGCGCTGAATGCTGCGCAAAACTGGCCGCTGCGCTGGCGGGTTGATAATGCTCTCGTGACCGTCTGGGTCTATCTCCGACAGATGGTCTGGCCGGTGTACCTGGCGCCTTTCTATCCCCATCCAAAAGGAACTCTCTCTCTTTGGCTGGCTGGCTCGTGTTTCATTGCTCTTCTCGCCATTTCGCTTTTGGGTTTCTTCTCTCGCCGGAAACATCCCTACCTGATCATGGGATGGCTTTGGTATCTCGGAATGCTCGTTCCGGTGATTGGTTTGGTGCAGGTGGGATGGCAGGCCCATGCCGATCGTTACACTTATCTGCCGCAAATCGGCATCTATCTCGCGCTCGTCTGGGGTGCTACTGACCTGGCGGCGCGGTGGAAAATACCAAGGGGAATTTTAGGGACGACAGGTGTTCTGGCCATCGCGCTTCTCATGGCGGTTTCGTGGAGACAGGTCGCTTACTGGTCGAGCACGGTGCGGCTTTGGCGACACACACTTGCGGTCACGAGTGACAACGACGTCGCGGAACGCGGCCTCGGGAGCGAATTGCTCCGGCTGGGTCAGGTGACCGAAGCGATCGCGCACGACCGCGAAGCGCTCCGCATTCGCCCGGGCGATGCAAACGGCCTGACCAACCTGGCTAACGCGCTTCTCCAGAAGAAAGAATATGCGGAGGCCATTGGAGATTATCGCGCGGTCCTCGGGATTCGGCCTAACGACAGTGAGATGCACCGAAATCTGGGCAAGGCGCTTTATCAAAGCGGCGCCGTCGACGACGCGTTGGCGGAATTTCGGGAGGCTCTGCACCTGCGGCCCACGGATTCCGACGCGGCCTACAGCCTGGGTAACGCCTATTTGGAAAAAGGCGATTCGAAAGCGGCGATTCCCTATTTTCAGAGGGCGATCGCGGCGAATCGTAGAAACGTTGCAGCGCACTACAACCTCGCCATCGCCCTGCAGCGTAATGGCCAATTTGAGGAAGCGATCTCCGAGTTTCGGGAAACACTCGCGCTCGATCCGCAGAAGGTTGAGGCGCACAACAACCTCGCCATCACTTTCCTAAAATCCGGCAGGAAGCAGGAAGCCATCTCGGAATGGCAGGCAGCCCTGCGCATCCAGCCGGGGAATACCGAGATGCACAACAACCTCGCCGTTGCCCTGCTCGAGCAAGGGCAGGCCGCCGCGGCCGTGCGCGAATGGCGTGAGACGTTACGCCTACAGCCGGACCGCCTCGGGCCCGAGATCAGTCTCGCGTGGATTCTCGCCACTTCGCCGGAAAGCAATGTGCGCGATGGAAAAGTTGCGCTTGAACTGGCGCAGCGCGCATCGCAGGCCGGCGCCGAGAGCGACCCGATGGTTTACCGCGTCCTCGCCGCGGCCTACGCCGAGACTGGCCAATACTCAGCCGCCATTCGCACTGCCAAGGAAGGCACGCAACACGCCGACGCCCAAGGCCAGTCCGCCGTTGCGCAATTGCTGCAGGACGATCTCGCGCTTTACCAACAGGACATTCCGCTGCGGGATTTTACCCCCGGCCGGGGCCGGGCGGCGTCTCCGTAAACGCCCGCATCTTTCCGTTTGTTATTCCGGCGGAAACTTTCGAAGCTGCCACCCGATGAGAAGCATGACTGGTTACGGCCGCGGCGAAAGCGATCGCGGCGGCGGGAAAATCAGCGTCGAAGTCAACTCGGTGAATCGTAAACAAAGCGATATCGTGATCAACCTGCCGCGCGAGTTGGGCGCGCTTGAGCCGCGGGTCCGCCAGGTCGTGAGTGACCGGCTTGCGCGGGGACGAACCAATGTCGTTGTCGCCTTCGATCCGGGCGCGCAGAGCTCGCGCACCCTCGCCCTCGATCGCGCGCTGGCCCGCTCCTATCACGATGGGATGCGCGCTTTGCAGAAAGATCTGGGCGTGACCGGCGAGATCAATATCGGAATGATTTTGCAGGCCCCCGGTGTCCTGCGTTTCGCCGAAGACGGACTCGCCCCTAACGAAATCTGGCCCGCGCTGGAAGAGGCGCTCGGTAGCGCGCTCGACGAGCTGATCAAGATGCGGGCGCGCGAGGGCAAACACCTGGCGAAGGATTTGATCCGGCGCCTAAAGGTGCTGCGCCACGAGCTCAAGGAGGCCGGCAAAAAACATCCTGCCCTCGCCGAGAAATATCGAGTCGGCCTGCTCGAACGCCTGAGCAAGGCCGGCCTTGAACTCCAGCCTAACGACGACCGCCTGATCAGGGAAATCGCCTTTTTTGCCGATCGCTCCGACGTTTCCGAGGAACTGACCCGCCTCGAAAGTCATCTCGCGCAATTTGCCCAGCACCTCCGGAAAGAGGAGCCGGTCGGCCGGACACTGGAATTTATTACTCAGGAAATTTCCCGGGAACTGAATACGTTGGGCGCAAAGGCGGGCGACGCGGAAATTTCGCGCCACGTCGTCGCCTGCAAATCGGAAGTCGAGAAGATCCGCGAGCAAATCCAAAATCTTGAGTAAGGAATTCAGTCGTTACGGCATTCTGTTTGTCGTCTCCGCTCCCTCCGGCGCGGGCAAGTCGACTCTCTGCGACGCGCTCCGCCAGACGCCCGACTTCGTCTACTCGGTTTCCTGCACCACGCGTCCGCCGCGCGCCGGCGAGATTGATGGCGAGGATTATCATTTTCTTTCCGAGCCCGAATTTCTGAAGCGAGTTGAGGCCGGTGAATTTCTCGAGCACGCCGAGGTCCATGGAAAATATTACGGAACTCTGCGCGACCCGATCCTGAGCAATCTGCACAAGGGCGTGGACGTCCTGATCGACATCGACACCCAGGGCGCGACTGCGATCCGCGAATATGACGACGCCTTTGTCCGCCAGGCTGTGGCCGATGTTTTCATCATGCCGCCCGACCTCGAAGAGCTGCGCCGTCGCCTAACGAAACGCGGAACTGAGACGCCGGCGCAAATCGAGGTGCGCCTTCAGACCGCGGCGCGCGAGATGGAACATTGGCGTGATTATCGCTACACCATCATCAGCCGTTCGGTCGAAGAGGACCTGCTCAAGTTTCGCCACATCATGGGTGCGGAGCGTTACCTCAGCAGTCGAATGAAATTAGCCTAACGATGAAGCAGAAAAAACGATCAGTCGTCCTCGGGGTGACCGGCTCGATTGCCGCCTA
Source organism: Chthoniobacterales bacterium (assembly GCA_051003415.1). Taxonomy (GTDB): domain Bacteria; phylum Verrucomicrobiota; class Verrucomicrobiia; order Chthoniobacterales; family UBA10450; genus Palsa-1392. The sequence goes on from JBPCLI010000083.1 coordinate 11,068, forward strand.
CAAGGCGGCGGAACTGGCCAGCCTGCTGGTCAAGCAAGGACACGATGTCTTCGTCGTGATGACGAAAGACGCGACCGAATTCATCACCCCGCTCACTTTACAGACGCTCTCGAAGAATCCGGTCACGACCAGTTTCTACGATGAAAAGCAGAGCTGGCATCCGGGACACATCGCGCTCGCTGATCGCGCTGACTTGCTCGTGATCGCGCCGGCAACCGCACACGTCATTGCGGAACTGGCGCACGGCCTGGCTGGACATCCGCTAGCCGCGATCGCGCTCGCGACCCGCGCGCCGATTCTCCTCGCGCCGGCCATGAACGGTAAGATGTGGGAACATCCGGCGACAAAGGAAAACGTGGCAACGTTAGGCGCGCGCGGCGTTGAGTTCATCGGACCGGAAGCCGGCATGCTGGCCTGCGGCTATGAGGGCATTGGCCGCTTGTGGAAAGTGGACGAGATCGCTTTCCGCGCCGAGTTCCTCCTCGCGAGCCGCGAAAATTTAATCGCGTGAAGTTCGTCGTCACCGCCGGGCCGACGCGCGAGCCGCTCGATCCGGTGCGCTACCTGAGCAACCGTTCCTCGGGCAAAATGGGCTACGCGATTGCCGCCGCCGCGCGCCACGCCGGGCACGACGTTGCCCTGATCAGCGGACCGGTCGCCCTCGCCGCACCAGCCGGCGTCGAGACCGTGCGCGTCACGACCGGAGAGGAAATGTTCCAAGCCGCCGCCGCTGAGTTCGCGCGCTGCGACGTCTTCGTGATGTGCGCCGCGGTTTGCGATTACAAGCCGGCTCGTTATGCAGCGCAGAAAATGAAGAAAGAGCGCGAACTGTTTTCTCTCGCGCTGGAGCCGACGCGCGACATTCTTTCCAGCCTAACGAGTAGTCCGCACGATTGTTTTGTGGTCGGTTTCGCGGCCGAAACGGAAGGTTTGCGCCGGAACGCGCAACGCAAGCTGGCGGAGAAAAAATGCGACCTGCTGGTGGCAAATGATGTCGCGCAGAGCGACATCGGGATGGATTCCGACGACAACGAGCTGCTGATTTTCTTCAAAAGCGGCGAAGAAAAAAAACTTTCGCGCGCGAAAAAAAAAGAGCTCGCACACGCTTTGCTAAAAATAATTTTGGATACGCGCGAAAAATGTTTGACAAAAAAACCGTGACGACTAGTGACTCGATGAAAGTGAAGTTATTCACACATTGTTCACAGACCGCTTCTGCGGATTGAAAGGGGGGATTCCCTATGCCAGCAAAGAAAAAAGCAGCCAAGAAAAAGGCACCCGCCAAGAAAAAGATGGCTACTAAGAAAAAAGCAACGGCTAAGAAAAAACACTAAAGCCGTCATCCACAGGAGGGCGGTGACAGAAACCGTTCTTCGTTCATCTTAACTTCAACCCGGGGGGAGAATTCATTTCTTCTCCCGGTTTTTTTTGCACAAAAAACTTCGCGGGCTGAGCGTGGAATCGGTTAGGTTCGGATTGTGATGCAGCATCTCGAAGTGGCGAAAGAGGCGGCGCGGGCGGCGGGCAAATTGCTCCGCACGCATTTTGAAAAGCCGCTCACGGTCAACGCGACCACCGCGCACGACATCAAACTCGAGGTGGATGTTTTAGCGCAGGATCTGATCACACAAATCCTCCTCGATCGTTTTCCGGAACACGCGCTTTATGGCGAAGAAGGGATCGTGGGCGACCAGGCGAGCGATCATCAATGGGTCGTCGATCCACTCGACGGGACCGTCAATTTTTTCTACGGCATCCCGCATTTTTGCGTTTCGATCGCGCTTCGTTTTCGCCGCGAAGTAATCGTCGGAGTGATTTACGATCCGATTCGGGACGAACTTTGGAGTGTCGAAAGAGGAATGCCGCCCTTGTTGAACGGAAAATCGTTTCAGGTCAGCGCCCGCGCTAACCTTGCCGAAGCCGTCGTCTCCATCGGCCTGGCCAAGACAGAGGCGACGATCGACGCGGGACTTCCGCTGCTCCAGGAGATGGTGCACCGGGTGCGGAAATGCCGCATGCTCGGAAGCGCAGCACTCGACATGGCCTACGTCGCCTGCGGCCGGCTCGACGCTTACATCGAACAAGGAATCAGCCTCTGGGACATCGCGGCTGGCTGGCTGCTGGTGGAAGCGGCCGGCGGGCGTGTGGAGATGGAAGCACGCCAAGATATACCCGAGAAGTTTCGCATCGTCGCCTCCAACGGCCGTCTCGACTTGCGTTAGCCTAACGACATGTTTCGCTCTGGGATTGGTTACGACGCGCACCGTTTCGGGGAGGGACGCAAGCTCGTGCTCGGCGGAGTCGAGATCCCGCACACCCGCGGCCTGGAGGGTCACTCGGACGCCGATGTCCTGACGCATGCGATCGCCGATGCGTTGCTCGGCGCGATCGGCGAGCACGACATTGGGCATCATTTTCCCAACACCGATGAAACGATTCGCGGGATCAGCAGTCTCGAAATTCTACGGCGGGTCGGGGAAATCCTGGCCGCGAAAAACTTTCGCGTGGCGAACGTCGACGCGACGTTGATTGCGGAAACGCCGAAGATCGGGCCGCACCTTGAAGCGATGCGGGCGCAGCTCGCCGCCGCCCTCGGAATCGACCCGTCGCGCGTCGGGATCAAGGCGACGACCAACGAAGGAATGGGCGCGCTCGGTCGCGGCGAAGGAATGGCCGCGATGGCGGTGGCGAGCGTGGAGGAGGGATGATAGTGAGTCGCTCGATCTGACCGATGGCACTTCGTTTCTTCAACACCTACTCGCGCAAGATCGAGGAGTTCCAGCCGCTCGATCCGGCGGGACGCGCGGTCAAGATGTACACCTGCGGGCCGACGGTTTACAGCCACGCGCACATTGGAAATTTTCGCGCCTACATTTTCGAAGACCTCCTGGAGCGCCATCTCGAAGAGCGCGGTTACGCGGTCGAGCGCGTCATGAACCTGACCGACGTGGACGACAAGACAATCCGCGGCAGCCGCGCTTCCAATCTTCCGCTTGGGGAATTTACGGCGCCGTTCAAGGAGGCGTTTTTTGAGGATGGGGACACCCTCCAGATCAAGCGCGCCAACGCTTTTCCGTCCGCCACCGAGGCGCGTTTCATCGCGGCGATGATTGCGATGATCGAGAAGCTGATCTCGCTCGACCTCGCCTACCAGGCGGATGACAAATCGGTTTACTACCGGATCAATCGTTTCCCAAAATACGGTCACCTGGCGCACTTCGACCTCGCGGAGTTGCGCTCCACCGGCCGCGTGAAAAGCGACGAATACGACAAGGAACACGTGGGCGACTTCGCGCTCTGGAAAGCTTGGGACGATGAGGACGGCAACGTCTGGTGGGAAAGTCCCTGGGGTCGGGGCCGGCCGGGCTGGCACATCGAGTGCAGCGCGATGGCCACGGTCTTGTTAGGCGAACAGATCGACATTCACTGCGGCGGCGTGGACAACATCTTTCCGCATCACGAAGCCGAGATCGCGCAATCGGAAGGCTGCAGCGGGAAAACCTTCGTGCGCTACTGGCTGCATTGCGCGCATCTCCTGGTCGACGGCCAAAAGATGTCGAAGTCGTTAGGCAATTTTTACACCCTGCGCGACGTGCTCCAGAAAGGCTACAGCGGCCGGGAAGTTCGTTATGCGCTCATCCGGGTCCATTATCGGGCGCCGCTCAATTTTACCTGGGAAGGAATGGAAGAGGCGCGCCAGGCACTCGGCCGGATCGACGAATGGCTGCGCCGCCTGCGAGAAACGGCGGCCGCGGAAACAGCGGCACCCGAGATCGTGGACGACAAATTTGCCGAGGCGCTGGACGATGATCTCAACATCTCGGCCGCGCTTGGGCATCTCTTCGAGCAGATCCGCGAAAGCAATCGCGAGCTCAATCGCGGGATTGACCCGGCGCGGGCGCGCTCCTGGTTAAACTGGTGGGAGAAGATTAACGCCGTGCTCGCTTTTTCGGCGCAGGAACAGGAAACGCCGGCGGAAATTCAACAACTGGCGGAGGAGCGGACGCAGGCGCGCCTTGCCAAGAACTGGCAAAAAAGTGATGAATTGCGCGATGCGATCCTGGCGCGCGGCTGGGCGGTGCGGGACACGAAAGAGGGACAGGTCCTGACTCGCCGGGCTGGCGCCTAACGAGCGCGTTGCAATTGGACCTGACGCCATGTTTAGCGCCGCCGAATTTTTCGAACTCGAACACACCGCGCATTCGAAATTATTCGAGCCCGACAGGTACGTCTGGGAAGCGCTCAAGCAGATCCCGAGTTATCTGCAGTTTCGCCTCAAACCGGCGGTGCTGGGCGAGTTGGTCGGGAAACCGTTCATCAGCGATTCCATTTTTATTGGCCAGGGCACAATCGTGGAACAGGGCGCGATGTTGAAAGGGCCCGCCTGGATTGGTGAGAATTGCCACATCCGGAGCGGATCTTACGTGCGCGAAAACGTCATCGTGGGCAACAACGTGGTGATGGGGAACTCATGCGAATTCAAGAACTGCATCATTTTCGACGACGCGCAGATTCCGCATTTCAGCTACGTGGGCGATTCGATTCTCGGATACAAGGCGCATCTCGGGGCGGGGGTGATCCTCTCCAATGTAAAACTCGATCACGCCGAGATCAGCGTCCTTGCGACCGACGGAATGATTGCCACTGGCTTGCGAAAGTTTGGCGCGATTATCGGCGATCGCACCGAGATTGGATGCAACGCCGTGCTTAACCCGGGCTCAGTCATCGGTCGCGACTGCATCATTTATCCAGGGACAAATTTCCGGGGCGTGCTGCCGGGCCACAGCATCATCAAAGTTCGGCAGACCACCCAGATATTAAGCCGGCGTCAGACTAACGAAGCATAGACAAGGTACAAAGAGCACAAGTGAAAACGCATTGGGTTCGAGCCAGTGCTACAAAAGCAGTTTGCTCGCACTCTTGGCGGCGGCGACGATCTTGTCGAAGTGCTTATCACCGCGCAAAGAATCCCAGCACGGATTCAAGAAGAGATCGCCGTAGGTTGGGCCAGCCGGGATTTTCGTCATAATTTCGAGTTGCTCGAGCGCGACGTGCCATGCACACGCGCGCCGCACTGCCGATAGGGAATCGGCTACAGCTCCGCGCGAGCGAGGGGGAAATTTGATCAAACCGTGGATCGATGCGCAACGAATCCCATATGGGAAGCAGTCTCAGTTCGCCGTAGGCAATGCCAAAATTTCCTGCCGAGTTCCCTAGTTCCCCGAGCGCTGCATCATTGTCCCCAGTCCACACGTAGATCGTCGCCAGATTCGTGACCCAGGGCGCGGCCTCTCGTGAACTAATGAGCCACCGGTGGTTAGAACTTCTTTGTCAGTCGAACATAGACGAACCGTCCCAAGTTATCATACAGGAATGCCGGGTATTTATTTAAAAAATCGTCAGATTCGAATCCACTCGCCGAGGGCGGATCCTCGCCGAATATGTTATTCACCCCGACGGTGAAGGTGGTGTTATTCAAGACCGTTTTCCAGCCGGGCATCGAATAAGCCGCCGTGCTTTCCATGGGCTCACCCTGTTTGTTGGTCATGACCTCCCCGCCACCCTTGGAGTAGCCTGCCACGGGCTGGGACTCTACAGGAGGGGCGAAGATGAAACTATAGGAGAGCAAAGCGTCTGTGAACCAGGTTGCTTTAACATAATGTAGTCTCTCAATTCCATCGAATTTCTGGTTAAAGATTTCTTCCCGGAATCCACCAATATAATGCACGGTCCAGTTCAGGTCCCAGTTCTTCCACGTCCAATCAAGATTTTCTGTCCCTCTCCATCGCGTCCAGCCGTCGCCGCCGCTCGGTGATCCGAAGAAGATGCCTTCGATAAAATCGGTGTTGCTGCGCCCGGCCACGTGGAACGCTTGTTTGCCTCCGGGGGAAGGCAAAGACGAAGTCCTCCAGATAAGTTGTGCGGGTCAGAGAAGTGAATGTCCCAACGGGGGTTTGAATTTGGTACTGAAGTTCAAGATCAACACCGAGCGCGTCCTGCTTTCCACCGTTTAGAAACGGACTCGCGACGCCGGCAAAATTGCCTTCAGAATCGAAAAAAACCGCGCTCTGTCCAGGCTTGGGCTGTAGCGGACCGGTTATTTTCTTGACCGAACCCAGGCCCATACCCCCCTGCGCGACAAACTCATCAATTATCACCTGAGGATCAACCCCTCCAACAAGGCCGGTGCGCTCGATGTCCCAGAAATCAGCCGTGAATGTCAAACTTCCCCATTGCGGCGGAATCCACGTTGGCGTGTAAACAAAACCTCCCGTCCACGTACGGTCATGTTCGGGAACAAGGTTCTTGTTGGAGAGCTCTAAGATGGGCACTCCCGGGTAAACTCCGCCCGTGGGCGTAAAGATCGCCGGCCCGCCACCGATAACTGAAGGTCCATATAACTCGGTCATTGAGGGCTCAAGGAAGCCTTCGCCCCAGGTGCTGCGAATGGTCAGCTGCTGATCAAACGGCTGCCAGCGCAACGCCAATTTCGGGACTAGGACGTTTGTGTCATTATTCCTAAATTCCTCAAAACGGGCCCCAGCGTCCAACTCCAGCGATCGGAGCCCGGGAATACCCATTTCCGGGCTGAAAATTGGAACGCGTATTTCACCATAAAAGGCCACTTCTTTGCGGCCGGCCTTAACAGGGGCGAGGGCGAACTGCTCACCCAGCGCCTCTGGGTGATTGATGTTCGCGTGGTCATCTGGATTAATCTCGTAGGTTTCCCGACTGAAAAAAACGCCCAAGGCAAGTCCGACGGGACCGCCAGGCAAATCAAACAGGTCGGTTGTGTAAACGTTCAAGTCCAATGTCGCGAGTTTCGATGTAAGAAGGTCCCGCTTATGCAGCCTCGCAAAGTTGATCAACGGTAGGTTGGTTGCGATGGGAACCCTGAAATCATTGAACGGATTGTACGGTGTCGTCTGCCCAATAAAATCAGTCGAGGTCGGATTAAAGAGCGAATCGTTAGCGTTGAGAATGCGCTCAAATCGCGGGCCACTAACGCCCCGGGCCTGACTAATACTTAGGATTTGGCTGTCGCGGAACCCAAAGTCATAGCCCCAGCTTCCATCAAAAAGCTTGTCTCCTTTTATACCGATGGTGCTTAGCCAGGCTTCGTTTTCGTTATCGTACTCTCGGTTGCCAAAATCGGCAATGCGCGCACGAGAGTCGCCCGAGATGAACTGCCCAAACGGGTTAAATGGGTTAAATGCACCCGGAGGTGCGCCAACATCCGCAGCAGTCGGAGTATTTTTGGGTTCCGCTCCAGCCGCGATGGGAGCATGCGGTGGGATGAAGAGCGCGAATTGGCCAGGGAGCTGAAAGGGGCCGGTGGAAAGTGGCGCCAGTTCATCATGCGACTTTACGTCGGCATAATAAAAGTCACCGTAAAGCTGGAGCTGATCGTTGCAGATCTTATCGTTGAAAGAGACATAGCCGCCCCAGCGTTCCTGTTCCGGAAACGAACCCGCAAACTGGTCGACGTTGAAGCCGGGTAGAATAGCGCCGAATCGTGGGTTAGACCGCACTTTGAATGTGTTGAAGATATATTCACTTAATGGTGCAAGACCGTTAGTACCGGTCGGCGCAGTAGTAAATATCCGAATGTCAGCGTCCGACGGTATCTGACCAGGCAAACCAGCCGTTCCAAAAACTGCGCCTGCAGCTAGCGCCACTGCCGTGCTCACCTCAAGGTTGTACGGGCTCGCATCCGAACTCAGGAACCTCCCCTTCTGGGTGTTGCCGCGGTCCCTGTTGAAGAGCGAATTGTGGTGATAAAAGAAGATGTCACCAACCACGCTCACTTTATCGTCGCCTGTTCCAAACAGAATGTCGCTGCTATAAAGACCGGCATCCTTATCCAACGTGTTGCCGTAATACAGCGTCACTTTGGCTCCACGATAATCTTTGTAGAACTTGAGGTTAATGACGCCGGCAACCGCGTCCGCTCCATAGGTGGTAGAAGCGCCATCTTTCAGAATCTCGATGCTTTGGACCGCCGTAATGGGAAGGGTAAACAAATCGATGAATCTGGCACCCGAGTTGGCGTTCCCGGGAAACGGCGCGACGCGCCGCCCATCGACAAGAACCAGGGTAGCGCCTGGGTCGAACCCGCGCAGCGAAACCGCAGTTGTGCCTCTCGGTCCGCCCGAGGCGTCGGCGTTGTTGCTAACCGGGATGCCGCTCGCATTCATCACCGGCTGGATCTTGAGAAGCTGCTCCGTCGTGATACCTTGACCAATCCATCGGACTCGAAGGAAGCCGCCACAGCGGCCGCGGCCTTCCGCGTGCTCGGAGGCTTCGATGATCTTCCTGGCCTGTTCCCGTTACAGCTCCCGACCTTGCAGCCGCAGTACGATGCCTACATAGCGGCCTTGCCTGATAACCCACCGGGATCGAGAGCTGCTGGAGTTACCATCGGCGAGACTACAGCCAGGGCAATGCTCACCGCACGGCTGAACGACGGGCGCTTCGGGCCACCGCCGGATCTGTACCCGCCAGCACCGGGTATCTGGCGGCCGACGCCTCCGAACTTCCTGAACGATTCCGCGTCGTGGGTCGGAAACGTGCGGCCGTTTATCGTCCCGAGAACAGAGGGGCTCCGTAGCGACGGGCCGAACCCGCTCGCCAGCGCCGCCTACATCAAGGACTTCAATGAGGTCAAGAAGATCGGCTCACTCACGAGCACGACCCGAACCGCGGACCAGACCGACGCTGCGATCTTCTGGCAGGATCATGCCCACGCGCTCTGGAACCGGATCTTTCGCGACCTCGTGGTGAGCCAGGGATTGGACATCGTAGACAGCGCTCGACTGTTCGCGATGGAGAACCTGGCAGCGGCTGACGCCTCCATTGGCTCTTGGAACGACAAGTACTACTGGCAGTTCTGGCGCCCGATCACGGCGATCCGCGAGGCCGACACCGACGGCAACCCGCACACCCAGGCCGATCCGACGTGGTTGCCGCTTTTTGACCCAGCGACACCAGTCTGCAACCAAATGTTCCCGCTCTTTACGCCGCCCTTCCCTGACCACCCCTCGGGCCACTGCTGTAACACCGCTGCGTTCGTGCGCACGCTCCAGAACTTCTTCGGCACCAATAAAATCGCCTTCAGCGCGTACAGCAACAAATCATGTACCACGCGCAGCTTTGAGCGGTTCTCCGACGCGCTCAAGGAGGTCATCGATGCTCGAGTATGGGCGGGCATCCACTTCCGCACCGCCGAGGTGCAGGGAGCTGTGCTCGGCAATAAGGTCGCCCACTACCTCAAGAAGCACTACTTCCAGCCAGTCCCATGACGCTGAGCGGCGTGGGACCCGAACTCGCGGCCCCACGCCGCGCCGGCCGGTGGTTTCGCAATGTGGCGGCCGGATTCCCCGCTGACACCGCGACAAACACGGTTCTTTCCATTTTGTTCTATGCCCTCAAAGCGGCCAGGCCTTCAGCAATTTCCTTCTGGCGGGCTCAGCATCTGGATGTGGGCGGCTCTCGTTAGGCCGAGGGGTCTGACAACGCGTAGTTATTTCTCTAATTCCGCTGGGACATCCACATACGATCGATCCAGCTGTGCGACTGTCATGGCTCGTCGCTCCAGGAAAAAGATCGCCTTTTCTGGACGACGAGTTATTTGCTGGCAGCTTGGCGACGACGACGACCTTGTCGAAGCGCGGATCGCCGCGCAAGTCATCCCAGCAGGGATTCAAGAGGAGGTCGCCATATGTCGGACCCTATCCTGGAAGAGTCGCGACTTTTTCAAGTTGCTCTCTCGCGCGCGCGCGCGCCGTGCCTCGCGGATCGCATCTTCATTTCGTCCAAGCGCCGAATCGAGTTTCGCAATCGCGGTGAGCTTGAGAATTAAAGCATCAGCAATGCCGCTTTCGTAAATCTTATCGCGATTAGCTGAGTTGATGGCTTTTGCCAGCAGCACCGCGATGCTCTTCTTCGACGGTAAGCTCGTCGCCGGGTTCTGCTGACGGTAGAATGGAAGCGCCAGCGCCAAAGCAGCTATTTTCAATTCAAGCACCAGAGCGGCTGGCGATCGCGCCCAGCGGAGCCATAAAGGAGCAGCGGCGACTGACGCTCGGGATGACAATGGCGCTTAGAAACGTTTCTTCAACTGAACGTAGCAGAATCGGCCTTTGACGTGGCCAGCGGCTCTTCGTAGCCGTTCTCGCCAGCGCTGGGCACAAACGGCAGATCGGCTCAATCTCAAGATGCTAAGGCGTTCTAGAAACGCTTCTTTAGCGCCACATACCACTTCGCCCCCTAATATTGGCCTGCCACTGGTCGTAGCCGTTTTCAACGTTGAAAGCGACAAATGGCGGGTCCTGATCGAACACGTTGTTCATGCCAAGTGTGATGGTGGTGCTATTGAGCCATGCACGCCAGCCAGATGAACTGTATTCCGCGGTAGAGACAGGGGAGACATTCTTGTCCTCATGGTCTGTCATCTTTGCATTCTTACCCCCGTCCCTGAAATAGCCGGGAACTGACTTGGTAACCGGCGGCGTAAGGTGAAACGTGTAGTTAACTATCAGATCAAGTGTCGTCCATTCGCGGATTTTTCGAGATCTGTCAGTGTCCCAATACTGCCCAATGTAGTGGACGGTCGCGCCGGCATCGAGTCCGCCGAGATCGTAAAACAGGCTCGCATACCAGCGGTTTCTCGGGAACGAACCGAATCTCGGTCCTACGGAGCGGCCATTAAAATTAGTTTTGGGTCCCGTTGGGCCCGACTGCGACAAAAATCGATCCAGGTAGTTGCCATTGAAGTTGAAGGTGAATCTCCCGAGGTTGCCATGGCCGAAGATCGAGGTATCCAATTGATAGCTAGCCGCGTAATCGAGACCTTCGGTCCAATGCCGAATCACGTTTTGAACCCGAGCGTTTACGCTCAGGATCGCGCCGGTAACCGAATCGCGCGGGATCAGGTCTGAAAATATACCACCCGTGGGAGCGCCGTTAGGCAGCGTCCCGGTACTGCTGCCGAAGTTATTATCCAGAATTTTGTTGGCATCGCGACCGCGGGTGCCGTTGCGGAAGTCGATGTGGTAGAAGTCTGCGCTTAGCGTGAGCCCATTGATCAATTTCGCGGGCGTCCAGACAACACCGTAGGTCCATTCATATGCTGTCTCAGCCTGCAAATTCGGATTGCCGCCAACCGTTTCTTTGATCGCAGTGCCCCGCGGAGTCAGCGGCGTACCAGGCGTTCGCCCAAGCGGATCGCCGGGAAGCACTGTCGCCGGATCATCCACGAGCACCAAGATCTGTGCTTGCGACGTGTACAATTCGGCAAGGGCCGCAGCGTGATAAGCTTCGCTATAAGTCCCGCGTAACGTCAGCGACGAATCGATTGGCTGCCAGCGAAACATGAATTTAGGCTTTCCTGTCGAACCGAAATCGCTGTAGTCATCAAATCTTTCCTGGTAACCTAGTTCCAGGCTGTGAAGACCATACCAGTTCCAGGTTGGGCTAGTGACAGGCACACGAACCTCCCAGTAAAGAGACCAGACATCCCGGCTCCCATTAGTCGGAAGGAACGGAGGTATCGGCACCGGCTCGGTAATAGGCAATGCCGCACCAGTTACTTGGCGAGAAGCCGTTAGTGCGTCGGGCTGATCCTTTTCATACTCGGTCCGGTGTTCGCCGCCGATTGCGAAGGAGAGCGGTCCGGCGGGTAAAGGAAAGAGATCACCGGTCACCTTCAGGTCTTCGAGCGTTAGCGAGGCCTTGCCGAAGCGATGAGTGGTGACAAAAACTTTATCGATCACGGCGAGCGAGTTTTGGTTGAGTCCGAATGGATTGAAGGCGGTTGCAGGATTGGTATCGAGTAACGCCGCGCGCAACGCATTATTGCTTACGATACCGCCGAGGCGCTCACTGCGATCATCCTCGCTATAGCGAAACCCACTTTCCCACTGCCAGGTTTTAAAGTAATCGCCAAACTCGCCTAAATTACCTCTCAGGCCCGCGGTAACCTCGAAATTGTCGGTCGTCACCTCGTCGCTACGCAACCCTGCCTCCAAGCCAGCGTAATGCACCCCGGTTGTGAGTCCGGTACCCGGAGGCACCGCGCTCACCTTGGTCTCAGGATGCTTGGGGTCAAACCCGCCCGGCGACGTGTAGTCCGGGACGGTGAATGGATTGAACGGATTTTGCATCGGGACGCTAATGCCTTCGCTACTTATCCCTAGCGGATGAGTTGCATCCGTGAATACGTCTGGCGTAAATGGCGTCGGAGCCCATGCGCCGTCCCAGAACCCGCGCACATACTTGAAGTCGCAAAACAGCTCCAAATATTGCTCTAAAAGTGTACGGTCGAGCGAACCGTAGAGGTATTCACGATTCACTGGAGCCATTGCCGGTGTCAGAGTGTTCTGGTTAAACAACTGTTGGCTCCGCGGAAGACTAGACCGCGGCACATATTGCGGATCGCTTTCTACATTTGGAAATGCGTGCGACGCAGGGGACCGCGCGCCGCTGTTAAACTGTGGCTGGTAAACAAAATCCCCGACCCGTCCGGCAAAGTTGCCCGACCGAGCATCGCCACCACCTAAACGGGTAAAGTCAGCGTTGGAGGAGATGTCACGGTCACGGCTGTAGATGGCAGCGCGGTTGTAGACCTCAGCGTAAATTACAATGTCTGTCTTATCATCACCGGTGCCAGCAAGCAGATAAGCTAACTCTTCGCCCTGATCGTTGGAGGCGCCAAGATTGGTGTTGCCATAGCTGGCATAAATCTCCGCGCCGCGAAATTTGTGGATCAACGAGACATTAACCACACCACCGATTGCGTCACTACCGTAAATAGAGGAGGCGCCGTCCTTCAGAATGTCGATGTGATCAATCAGACCGATCGGAAACATGTTAAGGTCAACTGTAGGAGTTAAAAAATAGTTGGCGCCGACTTTATAACCGGCCAAACCGTCGGTTGCGAGACGCCGTCCATCCTGCAACACCAGGGTTTCCTTGGAACCGAGACCGCGCAGGTCGATATCTGTTCGGCCGTCGCCGATGGTGGTCAGATTTTCATTGATCGACCCTCCAGTAGCTATGGGCAACTTCTGAATAAAGTCAGTGGCACTACGCGTGCCGAGACGGAAAATGTCGTCCCTGCGATAGGTATCGACCGGCTGTGGCCCGGCTTCTTCAGCGGTAGGAACGGTTGAGCCAGTCACGATTATTCGTTCAGTCGTCGGAATGTTTGAGCCGGTAAGGATTACCTCGACCGCAGTAACGACGGGCTGGCCAGCCGTTTTTGGCGTGGGTGTGATATCCTGGGCGAACGCTACAAATACCGGGCAAAAACTGCCCGCGATGATTGCAAGCGTGAAGTGTTTGCAGTTGCGGTTAGTGGCTGGGCAGCCGACCCGCCTTCGCTCGGCTCCGGCGCGGCAAGCGCGGCTGCCACTACAGCAGAGCGGCCTGGAGAGCTTGCTGCTACGGCGACGGGCCAGGAGTTGCATTGGGAGGAGTGGTGGGTTAATCCTCGGCCGAAAAGAGCGCTAATAGATCCGGCGAATCCGCCCGCGAATCTTGTAACTGGCCGTCGAAGTACACTCGGACAACGAAACCCCCATACTTGCGACCGTCAGCTGCAGGTGATTTGGTCTTTGGACGCACATAAGTCGCTGCGAGGAATTTCGGAGTTGGATCAGCCCAGTCCGCGGCAGCGGTCAGCCAACGATAACTTGTTCGCGCGTCAGTCGGCTTCATTTTGTTATCTTTCGTCCGGTCGTAAAACGAGACGACAATCCTGACAAGGTGTCCATTTTGCGTTCCAAGCCGTGGCCTTACCCCGACTTTGAGGGTGAAATGACTCTGCGCGTTCCGGTCGGCTGTCTCCGATAGCGTGGTCTCGGTGATCTTTAAAATTGCGGCCTGCGAAGCGCTCATTCGCTGTAAAAGACGAGGAAAACGTTCGTCGGAGCGAACCGTGCGAAATTCGGGAAGAAACGCGATCCACTGTAACACTCCTGAATGCTCCTCGTAAGCGCGTTCGAGCCAGCGGAAAGCTTCTTCTTTATCGGCAAGCGCAGTGTAAACTGCGGCGATCAAAGGCGCCGAGACGTATCGCTTCTCCCTCGCTTGCACGAGGTGAGCAAGAATATCCTGCGCCTCGCTTTGCCGTCCCATGCGCGCGTAGGTGATGGCAAGGCCGCTACTCGGTAAATGCGTTGCCTCCTGGCTTTTGGTGTAAAGCGCGATCGCTTCAGGGAAATTGGCTTTCTCGCGATACGCCGCAGCTAGAACCGAATCCAAATAAAAGAAGTTAGGATCGAGCTGGAGCGTTCGCTGGCCTTCAATAACTGCATCGTCGATGCGGTCGTTAGCGAGATAGGCGGCGGTGGCGACATAGCTGGTGATAGGCGACACCGGATCAAATTGCTCTGCCTCCAGGACCAGTTGAAGACCGTCTTTTAGCTGGCCGCGAAAGAGCGAGTGCAGCCCCGAAAAAAGGTGGGCCGGTGCCGAGTTGGGATCGAGCTCGAGAGCGCGCTGCAATTCTGTATCGGCGCCGGCCAGGTCCCAGTCGAGAACACGCTTCGCTTCGCTAAGATAGCAATGCGCGTCGGCATCTTTTTCGTTGAGCGCGATTGCCTTCAAGGCTGCTTCTTTTGACGCCGGGTAAGCGTCGAGTGGTTTTACGTAAACGTCCGCCAGAAAATACCAGACCTTCGCGATCCCAGTCCAGGCACGCGAAAACGTCGGGTCCTTCTCGACGGCGCGCGGAAAGAAGCTCAGCGACCGCCGCAAATCTTCCTCGCTGGCCTTGTTTGAGAAATAAAGGCCCTGCAGATAAAGGTCGTAAACCTCGGTGTTGCGTTGTTGCTGGGCGGGAGGCGAAACAGCCAGCTTGATCTTAAGCGCGTCAACGATGGAGCGAGTTATTTCACCTTGTAGCGCAAAGACGCCCGCCAGTTCGCGGTCGTAGGTTTCCGTCCAGAGATGGAAGCCGCTGCGAGTGTTTATCAGTTCAGCAGTAATACGAACGCGGTTACCCTCGCGTCGCAAACTTCCCTCTAACACGTTGTCGACGTTGAGCGTTTTCCCAATCTCGCTCACGTCTGTGTTATTCCCTTTAAATGAAAACGACGAGGCCCGGGCAACGACACGCAGGCCCTCGACTTTAGCCAGGGCGCCGATGAGCTCCTCGCTCATGCCGTCGCAGAAATACTCCTGGTCCTTTGCCTCGCTCAGATCGAGGAATGGCAGCACCGCGATGCTTTTCTCGGGCGGTAAGCTCGTTGCCATGTTCCGCTGCCGGTAAAATGGAAGCGCCAGCGCCAAGGCAGCTATTGTCAATCCAAGCACCAAAGCGGTTGGCGATCGCGCCCAGCGGAGCCATAAAGGACCAGCGGCGCGTTCCAATTCGGCTTCCAGTTTCCGACGAAGGTCTTTCAGCGCCTGCAGTAACTCGTGCGCGCCGCGATATCGTTGGGTGCGATCTTTGTGGAGTGTTTTGCTGACGATCTGCTGAAGCTCAGCAGGAGCGTGTGCGACGTAACGCTTGAGCGGCGGTGGCTCTTTCTCAAGAATTGAAGACATCACTTCTTTCGGTGTCTCGCCGGTGAATGGCGCATGCCCAGTGAGCATTTCGTAGAGAACGACACCTAGACTCCAAATATCAGTGGTTTTATCAACGTGCGCGCCGCCCGCTTGCTCGGGCGACATATAACGTACCGTGCCCAGGATCGAGCCGAGATTGGTCTCGACCAGGAAGAGCGCTTCGTCTCTCGACATGGTTGCTGGCAACTGCTCCTCGGCCAGTTTTGCAATTCCAAAGTCGAACACTTTTACGTAGCCGTCCCTCCGGAGCATGATGTTCTCCGGTTTGATGTCGCGATGGACGATTCTCGCCTCGTGCGCGGCGGCGAGCGCACCGGCCACTTGAATGGCGACATCAACGGCTTCACTCAGCTGCATTGGTTCACGCGCCAGACGTTCACGCAGCGTCTCGCCTTCGATTAATTCGCTGGCGATGTAATGAATTGAGTGGTCTTCGCCTATCTCGTAGACCGTCAGGATATTTGGATGGTTGAGCGCAACTACAGCGTGCGCTTCTTGTTCGAATCGCTTCAGCCGCTCGGTGTCGCCGGTAAAGCGCAAGGGCAGGAGTTTGAGCGCGGCTTTGCGGCCCGCGACAATGTCGGTGGCCAGATAAACCTCGCCCATCCCGCCGGTGCCGATCGATTCACAAATTCTGTAGTGGCCAATCGTCTGACCGACAAGCAGCTTAGCCTGCCCGTTTTCAATAATTTTGGTCGCCAGACCAAGCGCCGATCTTTCTATAAACCGGCCTGCTCGTTGATCTGAAACCAGAAGCGCTTCAACTTCACGGCGCAAATCCTCATCGCCTTCGCAGACCGTATCGAGGAACGCGCTGACTTGCTCCGGTTCTTGTTCCACTGCCGCGAGAAAGATTTCCTCAATCGTTTGGAACCGCGCCGGCGTCATAATTTTAGAACGTGATTCGTTAAATCGTTATATCAGATTCCGGTTCAACGGTTCAACGATGTAACGCGGCGACGTCATTTCTGTCAGCTCGCGTTCTGTAATTGCGTGTAGAGCCAGGCCTTGGCCAATCTCCAGTCGCGTCTCACCGTCACGGGTGAAATCTTGAGCACTTCGGCCATCTCGTCGTAGCTGAGCCCGCCAAAATATTTCAGCTCGACGACTTCAGCTTTTCGTGAGTCGAGCGTGGCCAGTCTTTCCAGTGCCTCGTGGAGATCAATGATTTCCTTTGATTCCTCTGGTGAGACGAGCGCTGCTTCGTCCAATTCTACCTTGAGCGCGCCGCCGCCGCGCTTTTGGGATCGTTGACCCCTGGCATAGCTGACTAGGATTTGGCGCATCGCGCGAGCGGCCACAGCAAAGAAATGGGCGCGATTTTGCCAACGCGGGTTGTTCTGGTCGGCCAAGCGCAAATAGGCTTCGTTGGCCAGTGCCGTCGCTTGCAATGTGTGGTCGGGACGTTCTGCGCCCATCTCACGATGGGCAAGGCGTCGGAGTTCCCCATAGACCAGCGGCGTTAATTCCGCGAGGGCAGCTTGGTCCCCTTGACTCCATTTCCCCAGGAGCTCCGTCACTCTTTGCTGAGAAACCTCGGGCGTATCCATCACGGCCTTCAAAGTCTATCAGCGCCGAAGAATCTCTGCACGCAGAAACCGCCTCCGCCAAACAATTTCAATTCAGATGATCACTTTGATCGCTCTTTCGCGCCTTATCCCAATGAGAGGAAACAAAATCATGAAAAACAAACCGAGAATAAACATCACCAAAAACCGCATGCGAGTCGCTCTGCTCCTCGTGTTAGCGACTTCCATTATCGGCCTTGCGCCAGGCTTTTCGACTAGTGCACGAGCTGGTTCATTTAGCATCAACGACGTTTCGGGAAACTACGTTTGGCACGCCGAAGGCTGGGACTTAGGTGGCGCCAATGGTAAACGATCCGTCCCATTGAGTGCCGTCGGTCTCATCACGTACACGCCCGCGAACGGCACCTGGCACGTTGACTTGATCCTGAGGGTGGATGGAACAAATTACAATAACCCCCGTGATGGCACCTATACCGTGGATGCGACCGGCCACGGGACGATGACGTGGTTATCGGGAAGCGGCAACGCCAAGCAGATCGATTTTTACATCGTGAAGGGAGGCGCTGAGCTCAAGTGGATCGATACAGACCCCCCCGGCACCATTGAGTTAAGCTCCATCGGCACCATGACCAAACAATAGTGACGACCAACTCCGGTGGCCCAGCACGACCCGACAGCCGACTGCGCACGCTGTGTGCCGCGCTGGGCCAGATTGGCAGACGGTGAGATCGAAATTTCCTGCACGCCGGAAGCGTATCCGAAAAATCTCAATTCAGATGATCACTTTGATCGCTCTTTCGCGCCTTATCCCAATGAAAGGAAACTACAGAGTCATGAAAAGCATGAATAAGACATTAGCCGAGAACACGGGCCGCGCCTCCCGTTTCCCGCCGGGCATTGGTCTCACACGTCATTTAATAAGCGGGGTACTGTGTTTAGCAGTAATCAGTCTAATCTGCGCGCGCGCGTCGGCGCAGAATCTGTTCGCGGGGACTGATTTCAACATCGTTGAGTTCACGCCAAACGGAGTGGAAAGCACTTTTGCCTCCGGCTTTACTGCTGGCCTGGCGTTTGACAAGTCCGGTAATCTGTTTGTGGCAGATGATGGCAGCGGCGCCGTCTATAAATTTACTCCAGCTGGAGTGCGAACCACCTTTGCCTCCGAGCTACCGCTAACTGGTCCAGTTGGTCTGGCTTTTGACAGCGCGGGCAACCTGTTTGTGGCGGCTGACGTCACCATCTATAAATTTACTCCGACTGGAGCCCGAACCACCTTTGCCACTGTGCAGTTGGGTGCAAACGGTCTAGCGTTTGATCAGGCAGGCAACCTGTTTGTGGCTGCTGGAAGCGGCGGCATCGACGGTAACGTCTATAAATTTACTCCGACCGGGGTACGAACCACCTTTGCGTCCGGTTTGTATTATCCATTTGCTCTGGCCTTTGACAGCCGGGGCAATCTGTTTGTGGCGGATGGCGGTTTCGCATACGACCTTGTCTTCGGCGCCGCCGTTTATAAGTTTACTCCATCCGGGCTGCGAAGCACTGTCGCCTCGGAAAACGATCAAGTTCGAGTAATTCCAAATGGTCTGGCTATTGACGGTGCGGACAATCTGTTTGTCGCCGATGAGGTCAGCGGCAACATTCTTAAGTTTACCCCGAGCGGAGTGCGCACCACCTTTGCCGCCAGGTGGGTTGGAGCTATGGCATTCCAGCCAACTTCTACGTCCATTTCGCTTTCGCGCCTGCTAAACATCTCAACCCGGTTGCAGGTTGGGACGGGCGACAATGTGCTCATAGGCGGTTTCATTCTCCAAGGCACGGAATCGAAACGGGTCCTGATCCGCGCGCTCGGGCCGTCGCTCGAGGCCGCGGGGGTAAGTGGCGCGTTGGCTAATCCGACTCTCGAACTGCACGACAGTACGGGCGCCTTGATTGGCCAGAATAACGACTGGCGGACGACGCAAATCGGTGGGGTGATTACCGACGATCAATTTCTCGAGATCCAGTCCACCGGCCCGCCGACAAGTGGCGCAGAGTCAGCCATCATCGCCACCCTCGATCCCGGTGCCTACACCGCCATCGTCGCCGGAGCCGACAGCACAACCGGAATCGGTTTGGCGGAAGTGTATGACCTCGAGCCGGCCCCCGCGGCGGCCAAGCTGGCCAACATCAGCACGCGTGGCTTCGTCCAGACAGATGACAACGTCATGATTGGTGGCTTTATCGTCGGCAACCAAACCAGCCAGGTGCTGGTGCTCGGGAGAGGGCCATCCCTCGCCGCGGCCGGGATCAGCAACGCCCTGGCCGATCCGATGCTCGAACTGCACGATGGCAACGGCGCCCTCCTCGCTTCCAACGACAACTGGCGCGACACGCAGGAGGCCGAGATCAGCGCGACCCTGATTGCGCCATCCGATGAAGCCGAGTCGGCCATTCTCCAACCCCTGGCGCCGGGGGCCTACACTGCAATTGTGCGCGGGGTAAACAATACGACCGGCGCCGCTCTGGTCGAAGTTTACGGGTTAGACTAGAGAATGCCGAGCTCTTGCCGTTTTGGACCCGCTGCGCGGCGATCCTTGCTTTGAAAAAATCATCGCCTCCCTCGGACCGAAAGATAGTCGCGAAGTAGCGCCCGGTAACGATCTGCGTGTGCACAATTTGTAGAAAGTGCCGGCGCACCTGAAGGACTTTGCACGGGCTGCCTGCTCGAAACCTGTCGCCCACAGAAACTTTCTGCACGCGGAAGTTTTTTCCAAAAAAACCTCGCTTTGGATGAGCACTTTGATCGCCCGTTTTCGCTTATACCAATGAAAGGCAGTTCACTAAACCAATCATCAAACAAAAGAAAGAAAAAAAATGAATCCACCAAGTCAGTTCAAAAACATACGCATTCTGCCACTTCTCATCGCACCGACGCTGGTCATCGCCGCTGCGTTCACACCCGTGTCGGCACGGGCGACGCCCTCATGCGCGCTGACCAGCGTGACGCTGGCGACGGGCCACTTTCCGTCTGGCTCGCTAAACTTGATGTGCGACGAGTTGCAGGCCTACGGGTGGCGCCTGAGAACGAAAATTAAGGGAGATTCGGACCTTTATGTCGTCCAAAATACGTGGCCAGTCGGGGCTCATTCTGGGTGGCACACCCATCCCGGTCCAAGCCTGATCACCATTCTAACTGGCGAACTTACCGTCTACGAAGCTGGCGACCCCACCTGCACGCCGACGGTTTACCACGCAGGCGAGAGCTTCACCGACATAGGGTGCGGGGACGTACACCTGGTCCGTAACGAAGGGACCGAATGCGCGACAAACATCGTCGTCCAGATCGTTCCGGCGGGCCAGCCACGAAGAACCGACGTTGATCAGCCAGCGAATTGCGTAGTGCCGACTTGTGCCGAACCTTTGCCAACGCCTTGTCCTGCTGAATAATCGCCGTCGCAGCAACCAGGAACGAACGTAAAGGAGTTCGACAGCCGGTCGCCTCTTGCGGGGCGGCCGGCAACGCCCTTCCTGAATAATGGCAGAGGAAGAGCCGGGGGCGGGCGGATGGGCAGGGATTCGAACCCTGGTTGCCTTGCGGCAAACACGCTTTCCAGGCGTGCGCATTAGACCACTCTGCCACCCATCCTTTTTTCCGATCTTTTTCCTGCTCCTGCTCCTAATCCTAATCCTCCGAAGAAAGAGCAAGATTAGGAGCAGGAGCAGGATCAAGATTGGAGCGCTAGCTGTGATGTTTCAATAGGTTGTTCATGCGGGGAAGGATTTGGCAGAGTGGAGGGTGTGAACACATCCAGACCATCAAACCCAACCGCCACATGAAC
The DNA here is from genome assembly GCA_051003415.1 of Chthoniobacterales bacterium. Classification (GTDB taxonomy): domain Bacteria; phylum Verrucomicrobiota; class Verrucomicrobiia; order Chthoniobacterales; family UBA10450; genus Palsa-1392. Next base: position 31,991 of record JBPCLI010000083.1, read on the forward strand.
GTACATCACAATGCCCGCCTCACCGCGCTGGGTCGAGAACGAATCGTGCGCGCTATCCTTGCGCGGCAACTCAGTGTCCAAAGCGCTGCTCTCCAGGTCGGCCTCTCGGAGCGCAGTGTGCGCAAATGGCTGGCCCGTTTCCGCACCGAGGGCGTGCTGGGATTACGGGATCGTTCTTCGCGACCGCAGCGCAGCCCACGGCAGACTCCGGCCGCCCAGGTCGCCGTCGTCCTCGCCTTGCGCCGCTTGCGTCTTCCAGGCTTTCAGATCGCGCGCCAAAGTGGGCTCTCCCGTGCGACCGTCTCGCGTCTCCTCTGTCGCTACGGCCTCTCTCGGCTCAGTGCGCTGGAGCCGGCTCCTCCGGTGGTGCGCTATCAGCGTCAGCATCCCGGTGAGCTGCTCCACTTCGATATCAAAAAGCTGGGCCGAATCGTGCGCCCCAGTCATCCTGTGACCCAGGATCGGCGCGATCAGGTCCGTGGGGCCGGCTGGGAATTTGTCCATGTCTGCATCGATGATGCCTCCCGTCTGGCTTTTGCTCAGATCATGCCCGACGAAACTCAGCGCAGCGCTGTCCTCTTCTTGGAACATGCTTTGGCTTACTTCGCTTCTCTGGGTATTAAAGCTCAACGCCTCATGAGCGATAATGGCGCGTGCTATCGCTCGCACCAGTTCCGCGCCGCTTGTCAACGCCACGGCTTGCGCCACCTCTTTACTCGCCCCTACACTCCACGCACCAATGGCAAAGCCGAGCGCTTCATCCAAACCTCACGGCGCGAATGGGCTTACGCCGCGGTCTACTCTCACTCCGCCCACCGCGCCGCTCATCTTCAACCCTGGCTCCATCGCTACAACTGGCACCGACCTCACTCCGCTCTCCTTCATCGACCTCCCATCTCCAAACTCAATTTATCCATGAACAACCTCTTGAGCCTCCCCAGCTAGACGCGACTGCAGCGGATCACGATCAGCGCGCAGAGGAGTGCGACGCCAGCGGCTGGCAGCGACTTATGCAGGGGGTCCTTGATCTTCACGTGCATGGCGACGGCACCGAGCATCATCAAACCCATGCCGATGGCGGCCGGACGAACGAGCAGGGGAAACCAGAGCCCGGCGATGAGGGCGAGGGAGAGCAGAATCTTAATCGCGCCAACCAGATAGATCGACCCCGCGGGCAATCCGTAGGCTGGAAATTCTTCCCGGAGATTGCGGGCGTTGCCCCCGCGGTAAGCACTGGGCTTATTTGCGCGCAGCAGCCAGACGTTGAGCACGCCGAGAGCGACGAATAGTTGCAGGGCAATGCGAAGGTAGAGCATGTTTTCGTAAGTCGAGGAAACGGCCACTACGCTCCGACAAGGCGCCAGACTACGCCGTTGACGGCGGGTAGCAACCGACCCTGTTGGCGTGACGCTCAGGTCTACGCGCCGCGGTTTCGCCTACGGGTTCGCCGGCGTATCGCCGTTTAGGAAAAGCGTTCGTGCCGCTCAACCGCAATGCGTTGGCCGACTTCTTTCCCGATGGCCTTCCGAATTTTCGCGCTGACCCGTAACTTGTCCGGCCCATCACCGAGCGCATGAAGGATGATCGAATCTCTACGCCGCCCATGGTGCCGCGGACCGCTGCCAAGTTATAAGCGCCGCTCGCCCGCGATCACTTACTCTCGTTAGGAACATGCGCCTTCCAGAGTTCACAACCCTTCGCCCAATAATGCGGCTCCGGTTCACCAGCCCTCCGACTCTCGGCGTGAGGTTGATGAACCCGCGCCGGCCCCGGCATTTCGAATCAGAGATGTTCGGTGAACGATTTCATGGGGTCACAATCCGGATCAGGTTCTCGCAAGCGCAGCTCGAATGCGAAAACCCAAGGAAACAAAATTATGTCGCTGATGTTCGTTTCCATCAAACCGGCGGACCGGAACGAGATCGACCAGGGAGCGAATGGGCACGCCGCGCAAATGGGTCCTGCAGGCGGGTGTCCGAAAGAGGTGCGACAACTCTTAAGCGCGACGCCGTCAATCCCACTCGTGGCCGCGGAAGCGTGCTGAAGGGGCGCCCGCGCGGCGACGAGATCCGCCCGCTCACGGCGTGTTTTACCCGCGCCCACCAGCACGACCGGAACCCGCTCGGCTTGCATCCTGTGGCGGTGCGTGAGATGGACGGCACACGCGTAAAGATCGGGTCGATCGAGGTATTCGACGCCAGCCTGGTGGTCGATATCCAGTCAGCGTCTATCCGTGCGGACGAATGATTTAACCTTCACATGTCACTCACCTCTCGCCTTCTCTGCTCGTTCGGCGCGCTTGCTCTCGCGAGCTGCGCAACGATGAAAGTCTCGGAGTTCGACCGCGGCCGGCCCCAATTTCAGCCGACAAAGTTCTTTGCGGGTCGCACCAGTTCATTCGGCGTGATGGAAAACCGCGGCGGCGCGCCAAAGCAAGTGGTAAGGACGAAAACGAAAGGGCAGTGGGAAGGAGATACGTTGCTGCTCGAGCAGGAGCTCTCGTTAGGCAAGAGCAAACCCCAGCACCGCTCTTGGCGCATTCGTAGACTGGATTCCCATCACTATGAAGCGACGGCGAACGATATCATCGGGACCGTCCAGGGCGAAGCCTACGGCAATGTCTTCCACTGGAGCTTTACACTGGCGCTTTCACCCGGTAATCCGCTTGCGAACGTCCGCATGACACAGTGGATGTACTTGGAGCCCGATGGGAAGACGATGGTCAATCATTCGACCATCCGAAAGTTCGGTGTTGTCGTCGCGCAAGTGACGGAGCAATTCACGCTCGTTCATCCGGCGCGGGCCAGTTCGAGACGGCGGCGGAGCAATCGCTCCACCTCAGTAGAGTCGGCACCGGGATGGCCTTGACGAATGCCTTCGCGCGCGATGTCGCACGACAGGTCGTGCAACCCGACCGCGATCGACAAACGTTCTTCGCCGGTCATCTGGCGATAACGCTCGATCTGCTGGTCGAGGGCAGCGCTGGCGTCCATCCGTCTCTTATCGAATGCAGGGGCCGAGCTCTGACAATCGAGGTGGAGCGAAGCCGAGTTTGACGGCAGTAAAGAGGTGAGGACTTTGGCTAGAGTTTGAATTGGTGGCCTTATGTCAAAAGTGAAAAAGGCTTGACCCAGAACTGTGGCCCGCGGGCTCGAATTTGCTGACCCCGAATTAGGTATGCAAGCCTAAGCGGCTCCGATAGAAAAGGATGGTGCCGCCGGAACCCGACAATAATCTACACTTGGAAAACGGGCATGTCCTATTCATCGACATCGTCGGTTACTCCCGGCTCCTGATCGAGGAACAGAAGGAGCGGCTGAACCAGCTCACTGAGATCGTGCTCGCGACTGCGCCGGTGCGCGAGGCGACGGACGAACAACTCGTCCGGCTGCCGACGGGCGATGGGATGGCGCTGGTCTTCCGCCACAGCGCGGAAGAACCGGCCCGCTGCGCGCTCGAGATTGCGGAGGCGTTACAGAAGCATCCAGAGCTTCCCGTGCGGATGGGTATTCATAGTGGACCGGTGAGCGAAGTGAAGGACGTAAGCGGGCGCACCAATATCGCCGGCGCCGGCATCAACATGGCGCAACGGGTGATGGATTGCGGCGACGCCGGGCACATTCTTCTCTCGCAGCACGTGGCCGATGATCTGGTGCAATACCGACAATGGGCACCGAGGCTGCGCGACCTAGGCGAGTGCGAGGTCAAGCATGGCGTCCGGCTCCATTTGGTCAATCTTTACGCCGAGCCGTCAGGTAACGCCGCGCTCCCTCAGAAATTTCAGCAGGCCGCAGCAAAGCCCGTCGTGGAAAAGCCGGCCCGGCGGAGCAGTGTCGGCTGGATCGCCGCCCTCGCGCTCGCCGCGATTCTCGCCGCCGGAGCTGCATACTATTTCATGTCCCATCGGGCAGCGACGAAGGGTGCTGCCATTCCCGAAAAATCGATCGCGGTGCTGCCACTGGTTAATTCCACGGGTGATCCAGCTAACGAGTACTTCTCCGACGGCATGTCGGAGGAATTCATCTCCTCGCTCTCGCGTCTGCCGGACCTGAAGGTCGTCGGACGCACCTCGTCTTTTCAGTTCAAAGCCACGACGGACAACAGCAAGACGATCGGCGAGAAGCTCGGCATCTATTATCTGCTCGAAGGGAGCGTACGGAAGTCTGCCGATCGGGTGCGCATCGCGGTGGCGCTGGTCAAAGCCAGCGACGGCCTCAATGTCTGGTCCGATACCTACGACCGGGAACTAAAGGACATCTTCGCGCTGCAATCGGAGATCGCCGGCGCGGTGGCGAAGCAGCTCAAGGTCGCGCTGCTCGGGAACAACGGGCAGGCCGTGCCGTTGACCACTGCGGCCACGCCTTCGAACCAGAACGTCGAAGCCTACAACGCCCTCTTGCAGGGAAATTTTTATGCCAATCGGGGCATCGCCGACGACTTCCGGAAGGCAATCGGCTACTACGAGGAGGCGATCCGTCTCGATCCGCGTTACGCCCTCGCCTATGCAAGGCTGTCCGATTCGGCGGGGAGTCTAGCCAACGGCTTTGCGACGAAAGAAAAAACAGAGTTAATCGCAAAAGCCCGCGCCGCGGCAGAGAAGGCGCTCGAGCTGGATTCGAATCTCGCCGAGGCGCATTTGGCCCAAGGGGCGATTCTGGAGGTCGATTTCAATTTCGCCGCCGCGGAAGCGGAACTCCGCCGCGCCATCGAGCTCGCGCCACAGAATGCGGCGGTGACCTCAAATCTCGCGATCCTGCTGTCCTGCCTTGGCCGGCTCGACGAAGCCGTCGCACTCGCGCAGCGAGCGATTACGCTCGAACCGTTACGCGCGGGCTCCCACGCCAACCTCGCCAACTCTCTCATCGCGCTCGGCCGCTACGACGAGGCCGAGTCGGCGCAGCGCAAGGCCATCGCGCTGCAGCCGCAGTCCGCCCAGAGCTACATGCGACTGGCGATCATTCAGATTTTGCGCGGCAAAGCCGGCGCCGCAGTGGAATTGGCCAAACAGGAAACCGATCCGTTCTGGCGCACCTACGCACTGGCGCTGGCCCATTTCGCCAAGGGCGACCGGGCCGAGGCCGACGCGGCCCTGAAAAAACTGATCGACGAATACGCCGGCGACGCCGGCAGCCAGATCGCCGAAGTCTATGCCCTGCGCAAAGAACCGGAGAAGATGTTCGAGTGGCTGGAGCACGGTTGGACAACACACGACCCGGGCGTGAGCGAGTTGCTGTACGATCCTTTCCTGCGCGCCTACAAGGACGACCCGCGCTTCATCGCCTTCGCCCAAAAAATCGGCGTCATGCCGAAAGCCGCCGCCAAGCCATAACGCCAGACCGCCTTCCTTGCCGAACTGCAGGCAAAGAATGCTTCCGACCGCCCGGACTTACGCGCGTCTACGCTACGAGATGCGCGCTGGAAAAACTTCTGGAGCCCGCGCCCTAAAGGTGATGAAAAGTCTCGCATCCCGTGATGCGGCTTCTCAACGGCAAATCCAGTTGCTAGAAGTCTGCCATCCGCAAGAAAATGAACCCGCGCAACTTCCTTGCCGAGCTGAAGCGGCGCAACGTCTACAAGGTCGCGGTCGCCTACGCAGTGGTGTCATGGCTGTTGATTCAAATCGCGACGCAGGTTTTTCCTTTTTTCGAGGTTCCCAATTGGGCGGTGCGCCTAGTCGTGCTGCTCGTAATACTGGGTTTTCCCATCGTCCTCGTTCTGTCGTGGGCTTTCGAGATCACACCGGAAGGAATCAAGCGCGAGAAGGATGTAGTACCTAACGAATCGATCGCACGGAAGACCGGGCGCAAGCTCACTGCGCTGATTGTTATCATCGCGGCCGTGGCGGCCGGGCTGATGATCCTTCGATTTGTGCGTTCGCCGGCCGGAAGCGAAGAAGATAAACAAATCGCACTCACCGCCGAAATCGAGAGCAAATCGATCGCGGTGCTGCCCTTTGAAAATCTGAGCGGGGAGAAAGCGAACGCCTACTTTGCCGAAGGCATCCAGGACGAGATTCTGACGCGCCTGGCGAAGATCGCCGACCTCAAAGTCATCTCGCGGACATCGACTCAACGTTATAAGAGCGCGCCGGAAAACTTGCCTGAGATCGCCCGGCAGCTTGGCGTCGCCCACATCCTGGAAGGAAGCGTGCAGAAGCAAGGTGATGCCGTGCGCGTGACGGTGCAGCTGATCAAAGCAGCCGATGACTCCCATGTTTGGGCCGATAGCTTCGATCGCAAACTGACGGACATCTTTTCGGTTGAGAGTGACATAGCCCATGCCGTCGCCGACCAACTGCAAGTGCGTCTTACCGGCCGGGAGAGGCAAGTCATCGCCGCCAAACCGACGGAGAACTCGGAAGCCTACGATGCTTACCTGCGTGGCCTGGCTTATACCCTAAGAACCCAAAACACGCCTGCCAATTATCTTGGTGCACAAAAGTTTTTCCGAGAGGCGGTGCGGTTGGATCCAAAATTCGCCCTAGCTTGGGCGCTGCTCTCATACGTTGATGCGCGTGGTTATCACACAACGAATCTTCCACCAACGGTCGCTCTTCGGGAGGAGGCGCGACAAGCGGCCGAGACCGCACTCGGGCTCGATCCCAATCTCGGCGAAGCATGGGTAGGCAAAGGCTATTATTATTACGGCTGCGAGGTGGATTTCGAAACCGCGGTGCGTTGTTACGAGCAAGCACGGCAGACTCTGCCCAATAGCAGCCTAATTCCTCAATCGCTCGCCTTCGTTGCCCGGGATCAGGGGCAATGGGAGCGAAGTGAATCCTACTTCTACGAAGCCGAGCGGCTTGACCCGCGCAATGCGAATCTGCTCACGCGACACGCCCAATTCTATATCGCGCTGCGGCGTTTTCCCGAAGCGCTCCGCAAGCTCGACCAGATCTTGGAGATTGTGCGTAACGACATTGACGCCCTGGTAGAAAAGGCGGCGATTGCCCAGGCCGAAGGCGACCTGCCACGAGCCGCGGCGCTTCTCGCTCAAGTCCAGCCGGCTGCCGGCGACCCGACGGGATGGGAACAGGTTGCTTACCAAGGCATCCTTGAGCGGCGGCCAGCCCGAGTTATCGCACAGCTAAAGAAAGTGCTCGCTCAGCCCGACTCGGGTGCAGGTTATCTCAATGGCGAACTGCGCTTCTGGTTAGGCTGGGCGCAGGAAGTCGCCGGCGATCATACCGCCGCTCAGGAAACCTGGCGCGTGGCCCGCACCGAACTGGAAGCCTTCCTCAAAGAACAACCAGAAAATTGGTCTCTTCTGGATGATCTCGCGCTCATCGCGGCGGGCCTTGGCGACAAAGTCACCGCCTTCACGTTGAACGAACGCGCCATCGCCTTGCATCCGAGCGAGAAAGATGCAGCGAATAGTCCGCAGTCGATCGACATCCTGGCCCGGATAGCGGCACGGCTGGGAGAACCCGATCGCGCCATTGCCGCTTTAGAGAAAATAATTTCGATCCCATGCAATGGCGGGCTCGCCACGGGGATGCCGCTTACTCCTGCGCTGCTCCGGCTTGATCCGATGTTCGATCCGCTGCGGAACGATCCGCGCTTTCAAAAGCTCGCCCTCTCGTCCAATCCGAAATAGTCTCCCGACATTGGCACAGCGGTGCCTCCCGTCACTGGAGATGAATGCGCGTAGTTTTTTCACTGAACTAAAGCGGCGCCGTGTTTACAGCGTCGCCGTCGCCTACGTGGTAGTAGCCTGGTTGCTCATCCAGGTTGCGACGCAGGTCTTTCCGTTTTTCGATGTTCCAAACTGGATCGTCAGGCTAATCGTCGTGCTCGCTGTCATCGGGTTCCCTATCGCTGTGGTTTGTGCGTGGGTGTTTGAGATAACGCCGGGTGGAATCAAGCTCGAAGGAGATGTCGATCGTAGAATCACGCGCGAGACAGGGCGAAAACTAACGGCCTTGATTGTAATCGTCGCGGCATTGGCGGCCGGAGTGACGGTCTTTCGCTTCCAACATCTGCAACAAGCCACCGAAGCCGTGAAACAACCGCCACGCTCGGTTGCCATCGAAAGTAAATCGATCGCCGTCCTGCCTTTTGAGAATTTAAGCGAGGAAAAAGCCAATGCCTACTTCGCCGATGGCATGCAGGATGAAATCCTGATCAACCTCGCCAGAATCGCGGATCTGAAAGTGATCAGCCGCACTTCCGTGATGCAGTATAAAACCGATGCGGAGCGCAATCTGCGCGAGATCGGTCAGCAACTTGGGGTGGCGCATTTACTCGAAGGAAGCGTTCAACGGTCCCGCAATAAGATTCGCGTGAACGCGCAACTGATCGACGCGCGAACCGATGCGCATATCTGGGCCGAGACCTACGACCGGGATCTGGCCGATGTCTTCGCCATCCAAAGCGAGATCGCGAAGGCGATCGCCGATCAATTGCAGGCCAAACTTTCGCCGAGCGAGAAGAGGGCGATCGAGTGCCCGCCTACCGCAGATGTCGCCGCCTTCGATCTCTACAGCCGCGCCAGGACTCTTCAGCTGACGACAAGCTTCAGCGTCAGTGTGAGACCGAATTTGCTGGAAGCCGCCAACCTTTTGAATCAGGCCATCGCGCGTGATCCGTCGTTTTTTCAGGCTTACTGTCAGCTCGCGTATACTCACGACAACCTCTACTTCCTCGGGAACGACCACACCCCGGCGCGACTGGCGCTGGCTGAAGCTGCCATCCAGAACGCCTTTCGCCTGCGTCCCGATGCCGGTGAGGCGCACCTTGCGCGCGCGGAAAACCTGTATCGAGGATACCTGAATTACGATGGGGCACTGGCTGAGATCGAGATCGCCCGGCGGACGCTACCGAATGATGCCCATATCCCTGAGTTAACGGGCTACATCACTCGTCGCCAGGGCAAACACGAAGAGGCTTTGAGTCATCTTACGCGCGCCCTTGAGCTTGATCCGCGTAATTTCTTTACCCTCCAGCAGATTGCCCTCAGCTACCAGACCCTGCGACGGTATCCCGAGATGGCCCAGGTC
>JBPCLI010000084.1:0-13712 GCA_051003415.1 Chthoniobacterales bacterium
GTTCACCGACGAGACTTTGCCGGACATCACAAACCGCGCCGACGAGATCGAATGGCTGCGCGTTGGTCAGCTCGGCAAACTGTTGAGCTTCTTTCGCGACGCGAAGGTGAGGCACGCGATCATGGCCGGGCAGATCGCGCCCGACAATCTCTTCAGCTTGCGTCCTGACTTCAAGGCGATGTTCCTGCTAGCACGGCTCAAGCAGCGCAACGCCGAGTCGATCTTCGGTGCGATCGCTGACCAGCTCGCGGAAATCCAGGTCGAGCTGCTGCCGGCGACGACTTTTCTCAATCATCTCCTCGCGCCCGCCGGGCTAATCGCCGGACCGAAATTGAAGGAGCGTGAAGAAGAAGACATCACTTTTGGATTCGAGATCGCGAAACAACTGAGCGCGCTCCACGTCGGCCAAACGATCGTGGTCAAGAACGGAACTGTCCTCGCAGTGGAAGCGTTCGAGGGAACGAACGAGGCGATCCAGCGCGGCGGGTTGTTAGGCAAAAAGAACGCCATCGTCATTAAGGTGACGAAGCCAAACCAGGACATGCGCTTCGATGTTCCCGTGATCGGGACGGAGACGCTGCGGGTCGCGGCGGAAGCGAAAGTGCGCGCGATCGCGGTCGAGGCTTGCCGCACTCTCCTGCTCGAGAAAGCTGCACTCAGCGCGCTCGCCGAACGCTCGAAGATTTCGCTCGTCGGTCGTTAGGGCGGTTTGTCGCCGGGTCCCGGGCAACTTCTCGTTGCAAATCGGCATTTGAAATTCGAGGCCGCCGTCGACTATGAAGTTTTGCTAAATGATCTCGAACCAATCGACGACCGGTTTTTTCTCCAGGATGTGGCGGTAATGCGGCACACGCGAGCCGACGCCGAATTCTTGGGCTCGTCGCGCAAATCGAGAGGCTACTTGAGCTTCGCCATGATGATCAAACGAGGATGTCTCGGCAAAGAAAAAGGCGCGACCGAAGTCGCGCCTTCTCTAGAATCCTTGTCGGTCGCTTTTTAAGCCCGTGCGAACTTACGCATGAAGCCAAGGGCAACAATGCCCAAGCCCAGCAGGGGAAGCGTCGCGCCTGATTCCGGAACGCCCTGCGATCCCCCCTTCACTATGTCCAGCTGATTGATCGCGAAATTGTTCCCGCCGAATATGTCAACGACCGAGAAGCTAACGGAAAAAATGTCCGCGGTGTCGTCCAATATCCCCGCGAACACAGCCGAATTATCTCCATCGGAAGTAGAATTCCCGTTGAACGTGAAGCTTCCCAGAAGGTTACCGGTCTGACCGAACGCCGAGATCGTGCCCGTGAAAGCCCCGAAGAAATCCGACTGGACTTGGGCACCGGCGCCAAAAACTCCCATACCAAAATTAACGACGATGTCTCCCCCCGCGTCTTGATTCCAAATTAAGGGATCGCCAGGCGCGAAATTACCGGCCCAACCATTGCCTTGGTCGCGCCTTTCCAGGCTGGTGCTGTTGCTGGTGCTTACGGTCGCTGTCATCCCTAGATTGGTCGGGACGGTGAATGGGCTCGTCAGAACTGTGAAGGCCGGTCCGGCTGCGCTCCAATCGATGAAATCGTTTCCGTTGAGGACGGCACGACTTCCGACAAAGACAGGGGTTGCTTGCACTTGGGAGGCAATCGCCGCAAATGCGACAAGGAATGCGAGGGATAAAACGATTTTTTTCTTCATGAATTTGACTTTCAGCATGCGTCGTGCCAAAAAAAGAGCTCAAGTTGTAAGGAGTTATCCCACAGATCTTTAAGAATATCCGAGAAGCGCGTTGCCAGTTGATTCCGAAGCCAAAACGTAAACATTTCCGACGCCAAGGGCTTTTCGGCGATCCGCCACAGGATCTAATCGGACTTCCAAATAATCTCGGCGGCGATGGGCGTGGACGCATGACCCTCACAATCGCGGTGATGTTGGGCTAGAGCGCCAGCTTCTCGACTCCGATCGGATACCGACCAATACCTACGTTTTCGGTGCGGGCGGCTATAAAGTGGATTCCCGCGCAGTGGCGTGCCGGTTAACCTCATTCCTCTTGCTCACGGCGGCGCCTCAATCTCGACCTTTTGGCGGTTCGTGGCGGCGCACTAGAAGAAACGCCCGGCCGGGAAATCCCGACCGGGCTTCTTATTACAAGCCTAGCTTGGCGGTTACGTCCTTAATTCGCGCCCGCGGCTGGGTCGTCGATGTTGTAGGACTCCACCAGACCGACACCAGTGGTATCGCCCACCCCGCTCAGGATGACTGTATAGGCGCCAATCGGCAGCACCTGATAGAGAGCGGACTCGTTCGGATCGGTCGGGGCGAGCCCGGCTGTAACGACGGAGTCCATGTTGGCATCGTCCATCCAATTGTCGTTCGACGCAAGGGTGTTGCCGTCCCCGTCCACCACCGAGATCGTCGGGTCTGCCAGGACATCGGTCACGTCTCCCGCGAGGGAAGGCCCGATGCCGCGCACGATCACCTGGGCAAACCCACCGCCACCGCCGCCGAGGATGAAGCCGCCGATCATCACGTTATCCCCGGTCCCGACAAAACCGCGGGTGCTGATGTTGGCGAACTTGGAATCGGTCGTCCCGCTGTCGATGTCATAGGCTTCGACGAGGGCGACGCCGGTGGTGTTGCCGACGCCGCGCACGACCGCGGTGTAGGCGCCTGGATCGAGATTGGCGACGAGAGCCGATTCCGCGTCTTGGGTCGGCGCGAGATTATTATCGGTCAGGATCGTCTGATCGTCTGCGCTGTTATCCATCCAGTTGTCATTCGTCGCGAGAAGATTGCCGTCGATGTCAAAGAGTTGGAGCACCGGATCCTCCAGGACGCCGGCGATCGATCCGCCAAGCGAGGGCCCAATGCCGCGGAGGACGACCTGTTTGGTGTCATTCCCGGTAATGATGATACCGCCGATCAGCGCATTATCGCCGCTGCCGACATTGGCGCGGGTGGAGATGTTCAGCAGTTGCGCCGGCGGCTGAATCGAGGCAGGAAGCGCGTCGAGTTTGAAATCGATTTGCTGCACCAACAGGTCGAGCGTGCCGGGAGCGGCGACGGAGGGAGCGTTGCTTGGGGTCCGCGAAGTGGAGCTGAAGGTCAGTGTCAATTCGCCCAGGAAGTTGCCAGCAACCGGAAATGAAGCGGGCGTGGGTTGCTGCGCCGTGCCTTCATAAACGTGCAAGCCGGGCTCGATCGTTCCGGCGAGGGCCGGAATCGGCACTCCGGAGACCGCCCCATTGAGGGTGTAGGTAATGGGAGCGCCGGTGTTGTTGTCGGCGGCAAACTTATAGGCGACGGAGAATATGTCTCCCACCTCGGCGGAATAGTTTCCGCTGACCGCGATGGTGGCGGTATTTCCCTCGGCTGGCATAACGGTGGTCGTGCCGGTGACGTCGATCAACCCCCCGACAATGATGGTGTTGGCGACGAGGGTGTTATCCGAGAAATTTGCCGGCGGCGTATAAGTCGGGCTGCCGTCGTCCAACGTAAGGACCCCAGCCTTACGCGGGCTGGCCGATGAGAGAAGCGCCGCCGTCGCGGCGACAACCGAATAGGCTACGAGTTTTTTCATGATGTTTTGATTGTGATTTTGTTCTGTACGATACCCGTTCTTCGGGGAATGCATAAAAACTAATCGATCCTCGGCGATCGTACGGACGTCCCCCGGGGCCTACTGGAAGCTGCTTCCGGCAGGAGCCTGAACAGTGCTTTAAAAGGTTTATGAAACCCTTCCTCGTCCTGGTGTTGAGCGTGATCGCGCTTTTTCATTTGGCAGCGGGAGAATCAGCGTTCTGTGGATCCAGCTCAGCCAACGGTAAGGGAGGCGACCGCTGCTGTGCCGCGCCGCGACCCGTCTCAGAGCGCCATTGGGCGAAGCACTCGCTTGATCGCGCCCACGAGGTGGCGAATCAGGTGAGGGAGACACGCCAAGAAAGAAGCCGTGAGATTGCCAGACAGCCAAAACGTGAGTTGTTGGAAATGGGTTAAGCGGGACGTTCGCGCCACCGTCTTAACGGCTTAGCTAATTTGCTCTCTCGGAGCTGCCAGCCGGGCAGCCGTCGATCACCACGCCGACCCCGCCGCGGTGCGACTCGCCAAAGGTGGTGATGCGAAAAGTTGTCCGAAGCTGCTGCCCGTAGGCAGCAATCGGAGCACGCGAGGGCGCGTGCGCTTCCGGGCATCCCGCGACTGAAACCGCGTATGGCTCGAGAAAGCCGCGCTCAGCGCGCTCGCCGAACGCTCGAAGATTTCGCTCGTCGGTCGTTAGGGCGGTTTGTCGCCGGAGCGCGCGCAACTTCTCGTTGCAAATCAGCATTTGAGACCCGAAAATCGGAGTTCTCCGCGGGGTCTTAGCTCAGTTGGTAGAGCGCCTCAATGGCATTGAGGAGGTCAGGGGTTCGAATCCCCTAGGCTCCAGGCTTTTTCGAGTTAACCGTAATTCCCTCAGGAGAAAGCTCACTCGCTCCGACGGAAGGGCAAGCCAAGGGCAGGGCACGTGTCCGGACAAGCTGATTCGTTAGGCACGGATTCTCCATATCGCGCCGCAGAAATAGCGGTCGGTCCTGACAACGCTTAAGCAATCGGTGGTGTCCAGAGTTTTCACGCTCTCGTCTCGTGGCAGGAGACAGGACGCATGGTGAAGAAATAATAGATCGTGCCGAGGGCGCCGAGGAGGCTGGCCGCGCCGAAGTTCGCTCCCGGCCCATATTTCCAAAGGAGCGCGCCGAGCAATGCGCCGAAGCTCACGATCAGATCGCGCACCAAATAATACGCGCCGATCATTTGTCCCCGCCGTTGCGGATCGCTGTAGCCGATGATGAGCGCCTTGCGTGAAGTGTCTCCAAATTCCTTCAGCCCGCGCACCGCGAAGGCCAGCGTGAGCATGGCAAAGCTGCCAGAGAACCAGAGCGTGACGGGGAAAAGCGTAAACATGATGAAGGTCACGAAGACAAACGGTTCGCGTCCGTACTTATCGGCGAAATGGGAGGCCGGGATGATGCACAAGGTAGCTGTGAGCATCTCGATCGTCGTGAGCAGGCCGACGCCTTTGGCGTCCGTGCCGACGGAGTCCATCGCGTAGATCACGACCCACGCGAACGGAATCCGTTCGCAAAAGCGAATCAGGATGTCGCTTAAGAGAAGACGACGGAGCGGCCCGTTGAAGCTCGTTAGGCTGCGCCAGAATCCCCAGCGTTCCGTCTTCGCGACCGCGGCTGGTGGGACCGCACTCAGCCGCCTTTGCACGGCGAGGGTCGCGACCGAGAGCACGATCGAAACCGCCAAACCGATGCGCACGCCGTTGATCATGCCGAAGCGATCGATCAGCACGCCGCCGAGAAACGGCGCGATCATGATCGGCAATCGCTTGATCACCGATTGCATCCCGATACCCATCGAGTGGCGATTGGCCTCAAGCGTTTCGGCAATCAGCGAAAACGTCGCGGGCAAGGAAAATGAGGTCCAGGAAAGGAAAAGGAACATCGCGCAGATGACCGCACCCCAATGCGGAACGAGGAGAACGATGGCGTAGCCCGCGATGGAGAGAAGGTTGAAGGCGATGAAGGCGCGGCGGAATCCCCAGCGATCGACCACGATACCGCCGGGGTAGGCGTAGATCGCGCCGAGTAGGGTGCGAATGGCGTCGAAGGTTCCAATGATGAATACCGTCGCCCCGAGCGCTTGGAGGTATTTCGGAATGAAGCGTATCCACAATTCCTCGCCCGCGCCGATCGCGAAAATGGCGACGAGCAGAATGACGAGGTTGCGCCGAAGCCCAAAAAATTCCACCCATCCGCGCCCGTCTTTCACTTCGCCAGTTTTCTCTCAACGGACAGAAAGTCCAAGGCCGCGAATGTGGAAAATGTGAGTGGGGCCTTTGCGCCCCGATGGAGCGACGTTGCAACTGGGGGGATCGGGGCGCAAAGGCCTCCTCCCACATTCACGCTTGCCGCGATTCCTAGCACTTCGTTAACCTGCAGCTGAGATTCCCCATATGAAACCGATTGTCCTCATTCATGGCTACAGCTCGGAAAGTCCGACCGCGGATCCGACTTCGATCGCCAACATCTACGGCGATCTGCCCCAGCGCCTGCGCGACAGCTTCGACGTGGTCGAGATCGACCTTTCGCGTTACATCTCGCTCAACGATTCCGCTTCGATCGCCGACATCGCCCGCGCCCTGAATCGCGCTCTGCTCGAGCAGCACCCGGAGTTGCTGAAAGATGGTTTCCACGTCGTCATTCACAGCACCGGCGCACTCGTTATCCGGACGTGGATCCGGCTTTTCAGTCCTCAACCTTCGCCCGTCCGCAACCTGGTTTACCTTGCGGGGGCGAACCTCGGGAGCGGCTGGGCCAGCATCGGGCAAGGACAGGTCGCGCGCTGGGGTCGCTTCGTTTTCGAGCGCGGTTCACAGCGCGGGGTGAAAGTGCTTCAGTCCCTCGAAATCGGTGCCGGACCGACGATTGATCTTCATCTTTCCTTAGCCGAGACCGGCCAGCGCATGCTGGAGGATTTCCAAGTCCAGGAATTCATTGTCATCGGCACGCAAGCCGATCCCGGCTGGTTCACGTTTCCGATTCGTTATGCGCACGAAGACGGCTCCGACGGCGTCGTGCGCGTCGCCGCGGCCAATCTCAATTTCAATCATCTCGTGATCGAGCCGAAGGCGGACGCCGCGTTCCTCCCCTGGACGGCGATCGACGTCGCGGTCAAGGCGGCCGCGGTTAGGGCCAACTTCCCGGAATATTATACGCTCAAGGCTCAGTCCTTCGCCGGGAAGGATCGGCCGTTCGTGCCTTGCGGCATCCCTTATCGCTGCGCGCATTCCGGCGACAAGATGGGCATCGTCTCCGGCTCGATTCCGCGCGAGCAAGTCGATCGGATGATCAAGCTCGCGCTCGACACACCCGAACGCACCCCCGCCGCCTACCAGCGCGCAGTCAACGCTTTTGATCGCGAAACAGCCGCGACCTACGAGTCGGCCCGGACGATGCAGAACCCAGGCCTGTTCAATTTCCTGAACGATCCGCGCAATCAATACGATCCCCACGCCCAGGTCATCTTTCGCCTGCGCGATCAGGACGGGCTGCCCATCCCGATTGGCAGCTCGGACATTTTTTTTGTTTCGGAGCAGGGAGAAAAAGGAACGATCCCGATCCAGACGATCATCGAGCACACCACGGTGAGCGGCGTTTCGCCTAACGTCATTACCTTCTATGTGCGGACACAAAAGTTTGATCGACGAGCCAAGGGTTGGGTCGACCAGCTCGCCAACGTGAGTGATTTCGAGCTCGAGATCACCGCGATCGAACCGGCCGCGCCGACCCAGAATCCGCTTATCTCTTATCTGCCGTTGCGGATCCCGCTTTCCGGCAAGCAGGTGAAGAACCTGATCCAGCCGCACCGCACGACCATCATCGATGTTACCTTGCTGCGGCTGCCTTCGCCGGATCTTTATCAGCTGATCAAGTCATAGCGCCTTCGCGTATCGTGGGCGGGGGATTTGACTCTCTTCCCGTCTCCGTATCCCTTTAATCGAGTTGGCGATCGCCAATTTCTTTTCTCTCGGTTCAGTCGACTTCCATTATTATTATGATTTCACCTTTTTCACTCTCTCTGCGTGCCGCTGCCGGCCTTGCTTTCGTCTCTTCCTTTGCCCTCGCGCCCGTTTCCCGCGGCGCGGAAAAGGAAGTTCAATTTCCCGACGCCAGCCAGCACGCCACGATCACACAACGCATCGGCCTGACCGATGTCTCGGTCGATTACTCGCGGCCTAACGTGCGCGAACGCGAAATCTTCGGCGGCCTGGTTCCCTACGACACAGTTTGGCGCACGGGCGCGAACGCCGCGACCCGGATCAAGTTCAGCGACGCGGTTAAAGTCGGCGGCAAGGATCTGGCCGCGGGCGAATACGCCTTCTTCACCATTCCCGGCAAGGAGAAGTGGACCATCATCTTTTCCAAGAATGTAAAAACGTGGGGCGCCTACGATTACAAACAGGATACCGACGCGCTCCGCGTCGAGGTCCAGCCGACCACGCTGGCCAACCCGGTGGAGTCGTTCACCATCGGGTTCGATGATTTGAAAGATGACGGCGCCACCATCGCTCTCGACTGGGACAAAACGCGGGTGCCGGTCGAATTAACGACTAACACGGTCGAGAAAGTGAACGCGGCGATCGCGGCCGCGCTGAAAGATTCGAAGTCACTGGATGCGCGCTTCTATTATCAAGCCGCCAGCTTTCACTACGAACACGAGAAAGATCTGGAGCAAGCTTTGAAGTGGGTCGATCAGGCAATCGAGAAAAAGTCGGATTTTTATTCCTTCTATTACAAGAAGGCGCAGATCGAGGCCAAGCTCGGCCACAAGGATGCAGCCAAAGCGGCCGCCGAAAAATCGATCGAGCTCGTGAAAGCCGGAAAAACCCCGGATGAATCGGCGATTCGCAACAGCCAGTTATTGATCGACGGTCTGAAGTAGCAGCCGAGGACCGGGCGGGTATTTCTGCGCAGCCTCATGGTTCCGTTGTGCCGTTGTCTCATCGTGTGCGCGCTCGTTAGCCTAACGAGCCCGGCACCCGCGGCGGAAGCGCCCACCGCGATGGATTCGGCCCGGATTCGGCTCGCGCTCGAGAAGCTGAATGTGCTCGGGCGCGTTCTTTACGTGGCGGCGCATCCCGACGACGAGAACACGCGGCTGATTTCCTATTGGGCAAACGGCGCGCTCTACGACACCGCTTATCTCTCGCTCACCCGGGGCGATGGCGGGCAGAACTTGATCGGGCCGGAGCTGCGCGATCAGCTCGGCGTCATTCGCACCCAGGAGCTGATGGCCGCGCGCCGGATCGATCACGGGCAGCAATTTTTCACCCGCGCGAACGATTTCGGTTTCTCGAAATCAGCCGAGGAAACGCTGCGCATCTGGGACCGTGAGAAAATTCTCGCCGATGTCGTCTGGGTCATCCGAAAATTCCGTCCCGATCTGGTGGTGACGCGTTTCCCGACCGACGACAAGGAAACGCACGGACACCACACCGCCTCGGCAATCCTGGCCGGCGAAGCATTTCGCGCCGCGGCCGATCCGAAGCGTTTTCCCGAGCAGCTGAAGTATGTCGAGCCCTGGCAACCGAAGCGGTTGCTTTGGAATTCCTGGGCTGCTTTTCGCGCAGAGCAGCGCAAGGAGCCCATCGACGTCGCCGGTTTGATTCCGCTCGAGGCAGGCGGCTACCAACCTCTCCTTGGCATGTCCTATCCCGAGATCGCCGCCGCCAGCCGCAGCATGCACAAGAGTCAGGGTTTTGGAGTCGAGATCGAGCGCGGAGAGCGGAAGGAATATTTCAAGTTTCTCGACGGCGAACCGGTCAAGGAGGGCGGCGGCATTTCGGACGGCATCGAGCAGACTTGGGCGCGCGTTCCGCAGGCTGCGGAGGTGGGAGACACGATCAAAAAAATCCTCAGCGACTTCGACGCTACCCAGCCCTCCGCGTCCGTTCCCGCTCTGCTCGAACTGCGTAAAACCCTGCGCGCTCTCGGCGACAATGGGTGGGCAAAGGAGAAGCTATCCGACATCGACGAAATCATCGCCGCCTGCCTCGGTTTGCATCTCGAGGCGATCACGGAAAAAGCGATGGCGCAGCCGGGTGAAAATCTGGCGCTTCAAATCGAAGTGATCAATCGCTCGGCAGTTCCGGTGAAATTCGAATCGCTGCGCATTCTGCCGGGCGGCACTCCGGTTGCGGTCGGAAAAGATTTGCCGCCTAACGAACTATTCACCCAGAAGACGAGCGTCGCGCTGCCCAAGGATCTGCCCTTTTCTCAGCCTTATTGGCTGCGCCAGACGGGCACCACCGGCACCTACGCCGTCTCTGACCAAAGGCTCATCGGCCAGCCTGAGAACCCGCCGGCGGTTCCGGTGGATGTGAGCCTTCAAATCGGCGGCGAGACCATCACTTATTCGCTGGCCCCCCGTTTCCGCAAAGTCGATCGGGTGGCCGGCGAAGTGAGCGAACCTCTCGTCATCGCGCCCGCTGCCTTCGCCGAGCTGCCGCGCCCGGTCTTCGTTTTCGGCAGCGCGCAATCCAAGACGATCAACGTGCGCGTCGTGGCCGCGGCGGAAAAGTTCAGCAGCAACATTGCCCTCGCAGTCCCAGCGGGCTGGAAGGTCGAGCCTGGGTCGATCCCAGTGCAACTCGAAGGCGTGGAAAGCGAAGCGAACTTCGCCTTCCAGGTCACGCCGCCGGCCGGAGAAAGTGAAGGAATTTTACGCGCCGTTTTCATGTCTACCGGCGAACGCACCGAGGCCTACAGCCGGCAGCGAATCGATTACGCACACATCGAGCCGCAGACGCTGATCTCTTCGACCCAGGCCAAACTCGTTAGGGCGAAAATCGAAAATAAGGCGCCCTCGATCGGTTACATCCCGGGTGCGGGCGACGCCATCCCGGAGAGCCTGCGCGAGATCGGGTCCGAGGTGAAAATGCTTGCCGACCAGGATGTGAAAGCGGCCAGCCTTGCGCCATTTGACGCCGTCGTGCTCGGGGTGCGCGCCTACAACGTGCATCCGGGACGGATCGGCGCCTGGTATCCGGAACTGCTCGCCTACGCCAAACAGGGCGGCGTTGTCGTCATCCAATACAACACCACGCCCGGACCCAAGCCTAACGAGTTGCCGCACCCGCTGAAGGTGTCACGCGACCGGGTGACAGACGAAAACGCCGAGGTCCGCCTCCTCGCGCCCAATCATCCGCTCCTGAATTTTCCCAATAAAATCACAGCGCAGGATTTCGCCGGCTGGGTGCAGGAGCGCGGACTTTATTTTCCTGAGCAGTGGGACGGGGCCTGGACGCCGATCCTTTCCAGCAACGATCCCGGCGAACCGCCGCGCGACGGCGGCCTGCTCGTGACCAGGGTCGAGAAGGGCTGGTTCATTTACACTGGCTACTCCTGGTTCCGGGAATTGCCCGCCGGCGTCCCCGGCGCCTACCGTATTTTTGCGAATATAATTTCGCTCGGGAGAGCAAGTCCGCAGGATCGTTGACATCACGCGATCAGTGTATCAGTGTATCAAACGAGAACGACGGTTTCACTGGACGACGATGTGTTTGAGGCGGCGCAGACTCTCGCTGCCTCGTCGGGGAATAATCTGGGAAAGGTGCTTTCCGAGCTAGCGCGCCGCGGTTTGCGCAGTGCGGCCAAGGCCTCTCGAAAAAGTGGACTGCCAGTCTTTCGGGTCGCGGCCGACGCTCCCGTTATTCCCGGCAATCGCGCGCAAAAACTCTTGGCGGACGACGCCACGTGAATCCGGCTTTGCTTGACACCAATGTGTTGCTTGCGCTGGCCTGGCCGAACCACCAGCATCATGCGCTCGCTCATCGATGGTTCAGCAGGGAGGCCCGGCACGGATGGGCCAGCTGTGCCCTGACGCAACTTGGTTTCGTCAGACTTTCGTCCAATCCTGCCTACACGCCTGCGGCGGTCGCGCCTCAACAGGCTGCCGCGCTTCTGGAGGAACTCGTGACACATAAGCAGCACCGATTCTGGACTTCGCCCGCTGCGAGTATGCCGACGATTTACCTCCGCGCGCTTGGTCATCAGCAGGTAAATGATGCCTACCTCGTCGAAGTGGCGCGTCGGCATCGGGGTCGTTTGGTAACGCTCGACACGAAGCTGCCGATGCATGCGGAAGAACAGGAGTTGGTGGCCGTAATCTCCTCCTGACGGAAAACAGGATGAAGAAAATTTCCGGCAAAGTGGAACCAGTTGTAGGCGCCGTCCCGCTCTTCGGGACCTGGCGCCGCGCGTATCTCGCGGTGGTCGCCGCTTTCGTCGTCGAGGTCGCGTTCTTTTACTTCGTTAGCCACTATTTTTCGTGAGCGGAATCGATTACGCGGTGCTCATCGGCACCCTGTTCGTGATCGCGCTCTACGGGTGGTGGAAGACGCGCGCCGATCACGATCTCGCGCATTACCTGCAGGGCGACTCGAGCATTCGCTGGGGCACGATCGGGCTCTCCGTCATGGCGACGCAGGCGAGCGCCATCACTTTCCTTTCCACACCCGGGCAGGCTTACGAAAGCGGCATGGGCTTTTTGCAAAATTATTTTGGCCTGCCCTTCGCGCTTATCGTCGTCTGCCTCGTCTTCATTCCGATTTATCACCGGCTCAAGGTCGTCACCGCCTACGAATATCTCGGGCAGCGCTTCGACCAGAAAACGCGATTGTTAGGTGCGTTTCTTTTTCTGCTCCAGCGCGGCCTCGCCGCTGGCATCACGATCTACGCCCCCGCCATCATTCTCTCCGCCCTTCTCGGCTGGAATCTCCGCCTGACGATTCTCCTCGCCGGCCTCTTTGTCGTCATCTACACGACCACCGGTGGCACGACCGCGGTTAGTCACACCCAGAAATGGCAGATGGCTGTCATTCTCGCCGGGATGGGGGTGGCCTTCGGCATGATTCTCTGCCGCTTGCCGGACGGTTTCTCTTTTTTGCAGGCCGTCTCCGTGGCCGGTAAAATGGGAAAGCTGAAGGCGGTGGATTTCTCCTTCGATTTTCAACAGCGCTACACTTTTTGGTCGGGCCTGCTCGGCGGTTTCTTTCTCGCCCTTTCTTATTTCGGAACCGATCAATCACAGGTCCAGCGCTACCTCGCCGGCGGCTCGATTGTTGGCAGCCGTTTCGGCCTTTTGTTCAACGCCGTGCTCAAGCTGCCGATGCAATTCTTCATCCTCCTTATCGGCGTGATGGTGTTCATTTTCTTCCAGTTCGAAAAGCCACCGATTTTCTTCAACCGACCCGCTTATGAGCGGGCGACGCAGAGCGCGCAGGCGGGCCGCCTCGCGAGTTTGCAGACCCGCTACGACAAGGCCTTCGCGCAAAAGCAGGCCGCCGTGCGCAGCCTATCGACGGCGCTCGAGTCGCACTCGGAGCCGGCGATCGAAAGCGCGACCAGCGCCGTGCTGCGACCGCAGAAGGAAATCGAGGCGATCCGCGGGGAAGTGAAGGCCGCGCTGAAGGCCGCCGACCCCAAGATTCCTACGGGCGACGCCGACTACGTCTTCATCAGCTTCGTGCTCAACTATCTCCCGCACGGCGTGATCGGCCTGCTCATTGCGGTGATCTTTTGTGCCGCCATGTCGTCCAGCGCCTCGGAATTGAATGCGCTCGGTTCGACCACGGTGGTCGACTTCTATCGCCCGCTCCTCCATCCGAATGCCAGCGACGACCATTACCTCCTCGTCTCCAAATTGCTCACTGCGGCGTGGGGCGGCGTGGCGATCTCGTTCGCTCTTTTCGCCAACCTGCTCGAGAACCTGATCCAGGCGATCAACATCCTCGGCTCCATCTTCTATGGAAGCATCCTAGGCATCTTCCTGGTCGCGTTCTTTCTTCGCTTCGTGCGCGGCTCCGCCGTTTTTGTCGCGGCGCTAACCTCGCAGGCGCTCGTTCTGATTCTCTTCTACACCACGAAGATCGGTTACCTTTGGTACAACGTTCTTGGTTGCGTTGTGGTCTTCTGTCTTTCCGCCCTCCTCGAGAAAACGATATTTGCTCCTGCATTGAAGACGAGCGATTAAGCGGATGAAGCGCCGGCTCTGTTCCGGGGAGCGCACGCGCCTCGCGTGCCGGCGATGGCGCCCTCGCCATCGCAGACTTTGTCTCAAAAGCTTCCGAAAAGTCCGTTGCGGCGAGGCGCCGCAACCAGCACGCGAGGCGCGTG
>JBPCLI010000085.1:0-26934 GCA_051003415.1 Chthoniobacterales bacterium
CGCGGCCGCTGCAGCCGTGCTTCCTGCATCTCCCGCCCGCGCGGGGTCCGGCCGAAGACCGTGACCGGTGTCCCGACCTCGACCGCGTTGAAAATCGCGATCGCTTTTTCTTCCGGCAAACGCACACGACCGGGCGACGCGGGGTAGCCCGGCAGATAGCCGGCGTGCATTCCGAGGGCGCTGTTGAAGCGCACGAAATAACGCATCGGCGCGGGCACGAAGCGACCGCCGCGCGGCACCGGCATGTCGGCGTCGGCATCTGCCACGATGGTGTTGCCGCGCGCATCTTCGATCCGGCCATAGAGGTTGGAGAAATGGTCGCGCTCTTTCTCGATCACCTTGAACGAGCCGGTCTCAGTCAAATGTCCCTCGCGGCCGGAGGAAATCGGGGCGGAGAGCACAGCGCGGCCGTTCCGGATGAGGAAGGCGGTCTGGTCGCGCAAATCGATCTCGATCGCAGTGCTGGGACTTTGACGGGAGGCCGAGGTCACGCTGGCGGACAGCGCAAGGATGCTGAGAAGAGTCAGGGCCGCACGTTTCATCACTGGGAAAAAATCGCGTTTTCAGCGTGTGCGCAAGTCCGAGTGCGCCGAAGACCCGTCAGTATTTGCACCGCCGAGATCGCCGAGGACGCGGAGGGAGACAAAATAATGTTCACTCCGCAACGGGTTCGCGTTTCGCGTTTATCCTTCGTTACTCTCGCGGCCGACCTGGTGTTGTAGCTACCAGCAACTCGGGGAGGAAGCCCGTCATTGCCGCGGAGAACAGGCAGTAGCGGCAGTATTGATGCAAAGAAAAAGCCTGCACGTAGAGGAACCAAAGAGTTCCGAGAAACATCAGGGTAACAACAAAGTTGAGGAAGAAACGGGCGCGAGCGCGACCGAAGGCGGCGAAAACGGCACAGCTGAAGACGGTGCCTGGCCCGTCAGATCCATCACGGTGAGAAAAGAGCGTCGGCCAATCCGAACAAGGCAAGAAGGGCGGCCAGGGAACACACGACTACGACTGCATCTGGTCGCGCGGTCCGGCGAGCCGGTTTTCTCTTCGACCCGCCATTATGGTTTTCCCGGTTTTAAGGCCAGCGCGGCCTCGACCGCGTCGCGAATGCCATGAGATCCGAGCGCAGGGCCGTTGAGAGATTTTCCGTTCACGAACACCGTCGGAGTAACCGAGACGCCGAGCTTTTCGGCACGCTTTTGATCCGCTGCGACACGCTCTTTCACGATCTCGCTCTGCATGTCTCGACGAAACTTTTCCGGATCAAGCCCGATCGTTTTGGCGTAGCCGACGAACAATCCGTCCGGCACGGCTGGCCTGCTCCAGATTTCCTGTTCCCGATAAAGGATGTCGTGCATTTCCCAAAAGCGCTTTTGCAATGCGGCCGCTTCCGCCGCATAGGCCGCGGGGAGCGCGTTCGGGTGAACGGGAAGCGGGAATTCGCGGAAAATAAGCCGGACCTTGCCCGCAAAATCGTGTTCGATTTGGTTTAGCGGCTCCGACAATTTCCCGCAGGGCGGGCATTGAAAATCGCCAAATTCCTCGATCGTGACAGGCGCACGGTCCGCCCCGCGCAGGCGCAGCGGCCCGGTCGAGTCTGTATTCGCTCGCAGCGTCGGAGCCTTATTCGCCTGATACAATACCACGCCGGCTGCTGCCGCGATGAGTCCAACGGCGACGACGATCAGGTTTGGAAGCCAGCGTTTCACGGTCGAGAGGAGTAGTCGCAGCCGTGGCAGCTTTCAAGGCCGAGGTTATTTCCAAAGAGGGCACTCCCGGACCCGAAGAACGCCGGTGCTCCTCGACGTTCTTTGCGGTTTAATTTCCCTGCTTTAAACCGCGATCGGAGCCTTGATCGCAGGATGCGGGTCGTAGCCGACAAGGGTGAAATCCTCGAAGCAAAAATCGCGAATGCGTTTCACTGACGGATTTATCTCGATCCGCGGAAGCGGCCGCGGCACGCGGGAAAGCTGCTCGCGCGCCTGCTCGAGATGATTCTGGTAGAGATGAAGATCGCCAAAAGTGTGGATGAAATCGCCGCTCGTTAGGCCACAAACCTGCGCGACCATCATCGTCAGCAAGGCGTAGCTCGCGATGTTGAATGGCACCCCGAGAAAGAGATCCGCGCTCCGCTGGTAAAGCTGGCAACTGAGCGCGCCATCCTGGACGTGGAATTGAAAGAGCGCGTGGCAAGGCGGCAACGCCATCTCGTCGACTTCGGCCGGGTTCCACGCGGTAACGATGAGACGGCGGCTGTCGGGGTTGGTCTTGATTTGCTCGATCACTCGATCGATCTGGTCGATGTGTTCGCCGTTAGGCCCCTGCCAGTCGCGCCACTGCGCGCCGTAGACGCGACCGAGATCGCCATTTTCGTCCGCCCATTCGTTCCAGATCGAGACACCGCGTTCCTGGAGATAGGCGACATTCGTATCGCCGCGCAAAAACCAGAGGAGCTCGTGAATGATCGATTTGAGATGAAGCTTC
Source organism: Chthoniobacterales bacterium (assembly GCA_051003415.1). GTDB lineage: Bacteria > Verrucomicrobiota > Verrucomicrobiia > Chthoniobacterales > UBA10450 > Palsa-1392. Next base: position 2,482 of record JBPCLI010000085.1, read on the forward strand.
TTCGTCGTGAGAAGCGGAAAAGTTTCCCGCAAATCAAACCGCGCCTGGGCGCCGAAGATCGAAAGCGTCCCCGTGCCGGTGCGATCTTCCTTCGGTCGCCCTTGCTCGAGGACGAGTCGGAGGAGCTTTTGATATTCCAGCATTAGCCTAACGAAATCGCCCAGCCACTTACATGATGCGCCAGCGCGGGCGCTTCGTTTCCGGGTCGGTCTCCCAAAGTCGGACTCCGCCGGGATAAACATTGCGGTTGTGCCCGAGCTCGAAGCCCTCGGGCAATTTCCCCAGCGACTTGGCGTTGCCGCCCCCGAGCACGACGTAATCGGCGATTACGGCCAGCTTGAGATAACGGAGAGCGTGCAGCGTTTCCCGCTGCCATTCTTTTTTGCCCAGCTGCTTCATCCCTTTATCGCCGAGCCAGTTTTCTATGATCCCGTCGCCATAGGGCAGGTCGCCGAACTCGAGCGGCAGCACATGTTCCTTCCAGACAAGGGCCGAGCCGAGCCCAGTGCCGAGCCCAAGGAACAACATCCGGCCCCCGCCGTGATAACTCCCGAGCGCCTGGAGAGCGGCGTCGTTGATTACCCGAAAGGGCTTCCCCAGCGCTTTGGCGAAATCAAAACCGGTCCAGCCCTTCCCGAGATGCTTCGGGTCGACCGCGATCTTGCTCTCGCGCACCGGCGCCGGAAAACCAATCGAGATCGCGTCGAAGCTCCAGTCCTTCGTCGCTTCCTGGATCTCCTTAACCGCTTCTTCCGGCCCGAGCCTGGGGCCGGAAGGGAATTTCCGCCGCTTCTCCTTCGGCGAGATCATCAGCTTAACGTTGGAGCCGCCGACGTCGATGACGAGAATCTTTTTCATTTCCGTTCGTTAGGCATTTTCCTGATCGGCGACAAGCGCATTTTCGCGGCGTCCTGTTTCTCGGCCAGCTTTTTTGCCTGCCGGCGGGAATGTTCGCGAAACTGAAGCTGGGCCTGGGAGCGCGGCGCGCCTTCTTCCGGTTTTAGGCGCAGATAGCTGCCATCCGCCTGCAGCTCGCGTGCCTTGCCGTAGTCGGTCAGGAAACGCGGCAGGACTTCCTCGATCACTTCCTGACGCAAAGGCGGCGCCAGGATCGGAAACGCAATCTCGACCCGGCGATAGAAATTGCGCGGCATCCAATCCGCGCTCGCGAGGTAGAGATCGGGCGCGCCGTTGTTTTGGAAATAATAGATCCGGCTGTGCTCGAGGAAACGCCCAACGATGCTGATGACGCGAATGTTCTCGCTCAGACCGGGAATCTTCGGCCGGAGCGAACAAATTCCCCTAACGATAAGGTCGATCTTCACCCCGGCGCAGGAAGCCTCGTAAAGTTTCTCGACGATCTCCTGGTCGACGAGCGAATTCAGCTTGGCCACGATCCGGGCGGGCTTCCCGGCGGCGGCGAGGTCGCGCTCGCGTTCGATCATCGCGATGACTCGCTGGTGAAGATCGAACGGTGCCACGAGCAATTTTTTCAACCCGGGATAACCGGCCAGGCCGGTTAGGGTGTTAAAGACGATCGCTACTTCCTCAGTCAGGTCCGGCGCGGTCGTGAAAAGACTGAAGTCGGTATAGATCCGCGCCGTCCTCGGGTGGTAATTTCCAGTCCCCAAGTGCACATATTTGCGCAGCCGGTCAGGGTCGCGCCTAACGACAAGGAGCACCTTGCAGTGCGTCTTTAATCCGACGACGCCATAAACGACATGCGCTCCCGCTTCCTCGAGGCGACGCGCCCACTGGATGTTGTTCGCCTCGTCAAAGCGCGCCCTTAGCTCGACCAGTGCGGTGACCTGTTTGCCGTTGGCCGCCGCGTCGATCAACGCTTCGACAACCGGCGAATCGCCGCTCGTCCGGTAAAGGGTGATCTTGATCGCGAGGACAAGCGGATCCTTGCCGGCACTTTCGACGAGCTCGACCACCGGGTCGTAACTTTCATAGGGGTGATGCAGGAGGATGTCCTGCTTGCGCATCGCCTCGAATATATCGGCGTGCGGCGGCAGGATCGGGTCGCGCGCCGGTTGAAAGACGCGATCCTTCAAATTGGCAAAAGCGTCGTTCGCGACGAGCGGCGCGAGGTGGGTCATGGAAAGCGGGCCATCCAGCTTGTAGAGGTCGGCTTCAGTCAGGTTAAAAAATTCGAGAAGCAAACCGGAGAAGTCGTTAGGGCAATCGGCCTCCACCTCGAGGCGGACAGCATTGCCCCGGCTCGAGCGCCGCAGCTCCTGCTCGATGCTGCGGAGGAGATTGTCCGCTTCTTCGTCGTCAATGTAGAGGTCGCTGTTCCTGGTCACGCGAAAAGCGTGCACGCCATCGAGGATGAGGCCGGGAAAGAGATCGGCCACGTGCTGTTTGATGAGCGAGGCGAGGTAAATGTAGTTCCAGCTTTCGTCGCTCTTGTCGCTCCGCGGGATGTGAATGAGCCGCGAGACGGCGCGCGGCACCTGCACGATGGCGTGCATCGGTTCGCCGCCTTTTCGGGCTCGCGCCCTAACGAGCAAATTGTGGCTCTTGTTCAGAAGCTGCGGAAAGGGATGGCTGGCATCGACCGCCAGCGGAGTCAGCATCGGGAAAACCTCCTGCTGAAAGTAGCGCCGGGCCCAGGCGGCGCGCTTCGCGCTCAGATCCGCCATGTGATGAATCACGATCTGATGCTCGCGAAGGAGCGGTTCGATCTCCTTGTTCCAGAGGTCATACTGCTGCGCGACCATCTCGTGGGCGACGCGCTCGATCGCTTCGAAGGTCGCGGTCGGGCTCATCCCATCGGGTCCGACATCGCTGGTCTCGCTCGCGATTTGCTGCTTGATGCCGGCGACCCGGATTTCGAAAAACTCGTCGAGATTCGAGCTCACGATCCCGAGGAACTTGACCCGTTCGAGCAATGGCTGACCCGGGTCCTGTGCTTCCTCCAGGACGCGGCGATTGAACTCGAGCCAGCTCAGCTCACGATTGATGAAATTCTTGGGATCGGAAAAATTGCGTTGCGTCGCCTTCTCGTTAGGCGGCGGCATTGGGACGACGTTGCCCGGCGGTGCGAGATTGGAAGAGCTGGCTCGGTTCGGCATGACAGGAAAGGCACGCGCGGACGGGCCGGCGGGCGGGGGGCAAGAAAACCTCTTCTACCCGCCCGCGCAAATCGCGCCTCTGGAGCGGCGCTGGCTGCGTAGCGCAGTTCTAGCCGGGGACGCTGTCCCCGGTGGGACAACCAGAAGATCCACCAAGCGTTCGAATCCAATTGGGAAAACGTCCCGCCCCACCGCCGAACCCGCCGTCGCTCGGCTACAGTGGCTGCCACGCCCCAAGTCCTGACGCGCCTTTCGCCAGGCGACTTCCTCCTTTGCGGCCGGCACGGCCGCCGCTACACTCCGGCTGATGGCACGCACCCGGAAAAAAAAGAAGCTTGGGAATTGGGAACTGGGGATTTTCGAATGGGTCGCCATCCTGCTCGCCTTGCTCGGGATCATCGCGGTCTTCTGCATCTTCTTTATTCGCCGCCACGTTCTCGAGTATCACATCGAGCACACCTATGGCGTCAGTTCGCCGGAGTTCTTCGGCTCCGCTCTGGCACTCTACGATCCGGTGCCGCTGGACGGGAACAAGCTCGAGCTCCTGCAGAATGGCGACAGTTATTTTCCCGCCATGCTCGCGGCCATTCGCGGCGCGAAAAAGACGATCAATTTTCAAGCCTACATTGTCTATTCGGACAGGACCGGCTGGGAATTTCGCGACGCCTTCATCGAGCGAGCCCGGGCCGGAGTGGAAGTGCGTCTCCTGCTCGATGGAGTCGGCTCCGGGTGGAGCCTGAACAATTCCGACGTCAAAATGATGAAGGAGGCAGGCTGCAAATTTGCCTACTACCATCCGCTGTTCTCCTGGCGAATCGATCGCACCAATCGCCGCTCACATCGCCGCGTCCTCGTGGTGGACGGCAAGGTCGGTTTTACCGGAGGTGTCGGATTTGCCGACCAATGGTCCGGCCACGCCCAGGATGAAAAGCATTGGCACGACGTGCAGGTGCGTGTCGAGGGCCCGCTCGTCAGCGAATTGCAAAACGCCTTCGAGGAACACTGGATCAAAACATTTGGCGAAACCCTGAGCGGCGCCGATCAATTCCCCACCCTCGCGCCCGCCGGCACTATCAAAGGACAACTAATTGCCTCGCATTCGTTCTCGATGGCGCCACTGCCATTAACCGAGGCGATCGCCTTTGCCGCCGCGGAAAAGCGGATCTGGATTACGAACGCCTACTGCACGCCGAGCGACGACCAGGTCCAGCTGCTCGTCAAGGCAGTGAAGCGGGGCGTGGACGTTCGCCTCATGGTGCCCGGTCAGCATAACGACCAGCCCATGACGAAAAGCGCGGGACGCGCGGCCTACGGCAAGATGCTGGAGGGTGGGGCGAAGATTTTCGAATACCAACCGACCATGATTCACACCAAGGCGATGGTGATCGACGGGATGTTTTCGCTCGTTGGCTCCTCCAATCTCGATCCGCGTTCCTCGGAGATAAACGAGGAACTGGACCTCGCGATCTACGACCAGGGATTCGCCCGCACGATGGAGTCGATGTTCGAGAGCGACCTGACGCACTCGACGGAATACACCTACGAGCAATTCAAAAACCGCTCGCTCTGGGAGCGGACGACCGAATGGCTCATGCTGCCATTTCGCTCGCAGCTTTAAGCCGTCTTTGGGGGGTCTCCCCCGTCGAGGAAAGTCCGAATCACTTCCAGGTCCGGGCTCAGGACCACGAGGTCCGCGTCGCGCCCCACCTCGAGCGCACCTTTGCTTTTCCAGCCCATCGCCCGGGCCGGCGTCTCCGTCGCCATCCGAACGGCTTCATGCAAAGGTGGGCCAACTTTTTGCACCATTTGCCTAACGAGATCAACCATGCGCGCGGCGCTCCCGGCAAGGGCCGAGCCGTCCGCCATCCAGCAGGCACCGTCGCGCACGATGCATTCCCTGCCGCCCAGGTCGAAACGAGCGTCGTTAGGCAAACCGGCGCCCGCCGTCGCATCCGTCACGAGGCAGATTCCGTCCGCGCCTTTCGCGCGATACAGCATCCGCATCAGGGTCGTGCCGACGTGATGACCGTCCGCGATCAATTCGCAAAAAATCTCCAGCTCACTGAGCGCGAACTCGAGCAGGCCAGCCACCCGCTGGCCGTCGCGGCGACGGAGCGAAGACATGCAGTTGAAAGTATGAGTGACCTGCCGCATTCCGCGCTCGAACCCGGCCAGCGCCTCTTCTTCCCAGGCGTTGCTATGTCCGCCGCTGCTCGCGATTCCGCTTTTCGTTAGGTGAGAAATCAGATCGAGCGCCCCCGGCACTTCCGGCGCAAGCGTCACGCGCTTAATCGCCGCGGCGCTCTCGAGTAGCGCGATGATCAAATCCGGACGCGGCTCGGTAATGAAATCGGTTCGCTGCGCCCCGTGTTTCTCGCGCGAGATGAACGGACCTTCGACGTGCGCGCCGCGCACCTCCGGAATTCTCCCCACTTCGCTCTCGATCGCGCGCACGACCCGCACGATTTCCTCCATCGGCGCGGTTACGGTGGTGAGGAGGAGCGAGGTGGTTCCACCGCCGGCGTGGTAATCGCAAATGGCGCGGAAGGCTGCGGCCGTCCCTTCCATCGTGTCGCGCCCGACCGCGCCGTGCACGTGGAGGTCGATAAATCCGGGCGCAAGAAAATTGCCCGCAAGATCCACGACCTCTTCCCCGGCGGCGGAATTCGGCGCGCCGATCTCCACGATCCGTCCGTTCGCGGTCCGGAGGACGAGCCCGTCCGCGATCCGATCAGGAAAAATCAGACGTCCGTTGGTGAAGATCATCGCCGCCCGGCATCATTGCGTTTCCCGGGGCGGCAGTCCATCATCCTCCTGATGATTCCCGAGTTCGATGTCGCGATCGTCGGCGGCGCTTTTTCCGGCGCCGCCACGGCCTTGCTGATGAAACGGCGCCGTCCCGAGACTCGCATCCTGATCATCGAGAAAGCGACCGAATTCGATCGCAAAGTCGGCGAATCGACGACCGAAGTGAGCAGTTGTTTCCTGACCAGGGTCCTCGGCCTAACGAGTTAGCTCGGTCATGAGCAACTCATCAAGCAAGGGTTGCGGCTCTGGTTCGCCAATCGCTCCGACCAGCCGTTTGACGACTGCGTCGAAATCGGCGCGCGCTACCAGGCGCGGCTTCCGACTTTTCAGGTGGACCGCGCAAAACTCGACGCTCACCTTCTCGAACTGGCGCGCTCCGCGGGCTGTGAAATCTGGAAGCCGGCCAAGGTGACGCGTTGCGAATTGGACAGCGCGAACGGTCAATCGTTAGGCATAAACGTCGAGGGTGAAGAACGCGCCGTGCGCTGCCGCTGGGTGATCGACGCCAGCGGACGGGCGGCCTTCCTGGCCCGGAAGCTCGGTCATTTTCGCCAGAACACGGACCACCCGATCAATGCCGTCTGGGCCCGTTTCACCGGGGTGAAGGACTGGGACAGTTACGAGTGGCGGGAAAAATTTCCCGACTACGCAGCCGCCTCGCGCACGGGCCGGGCCTGGGCAACGAATCATCTCATGGGCCAGGGCTGGTGGTGCTGGATCATCCCGCTCAAGGGCGGCGATTTCAGCGCAGGTCTGGTTTACGACAGCCGGCTTTTCAAGCTTCCGGAAGGCGTCAGCCTTGGCCAGCGGCTGCACGACCACATCCTGAATCATCCGGTCGGCCGCGAGATTTTCCGCGACGCAAAAGTGGTCGAGCATGACGCCCGCGCCTATTCCGCGCTTCCCTATTACAGCGCGCAGGTCTGCGGCGACGGCTGGGCGATCGCGGGCGATGCGGCCAGCTTCATCGACCCGCTCTACAGCCCCGGGCTCGATCTTTGCGCCTATACCACTTCGATCGTGAGCGATCTGGTTTTGCGGTCGTTAGGCGGAGAAGACATGGCGGAACGCCGCCGCTATTACAATGAGCAGTTCGCCACCACTTACCGCCTCTGGTTCCAGACCCTTTATCAGGATAAATATTTCTACATGGGCGAAGCCGATCTCATGTCGGCTGCGCTCCTGCTCGATGTCGCGACTTATTTTATCGGACTCGTTAGGCCCGCCTACCGAAACCCGGAGCGGGCTTTTCTGGAATTGCCATTTGAAGGCGCGCCCGGCCGGCTATTTGCCGGGATGATGAAGTTCTACAACCGGCGTCTCGTCGCTCTCGCGAAAAACCGGATCGCGCATGGCGTTTGCGGGACCAGCAATTCCGGCTGGCGCGAGCTTGACGACGGTTTCGTGCCCGATTTTCGGCTTCAGAAACTCATCCGCAAAGGTCTCTTCCGCTGGTGGGGAGCGGAGCTGCGCAACCTGCGCTACCTCTTCGCCAGCACGAAGCCGGCGGTCGCAGCGCCCACCGGCGCGGCGGTGGAGGCAGGGTAGCGCAAGCTTCCAGCTTGCACCGTGGCCCTCGCAAGCTGGAAGCTCGCGCTACCTTATGACCGATTCTCGCCGCTGGTTTCGCCGCTTCGCGGTTCGCGGCGTCTTTTGGCGGCGATACCTCGACTTCGGCCTAACGAATGTGCCGTTCTATCTCCGGCCGGTCATGATCTTTTTCTGGACGATCTTTTTTTTCTTCCTCGCCGCTCCGGCGCGCCGCGCCATCCTCGGCAACCTTCGGGTGATCCTGCCGGGCTCGCATCCGCTGGTCAATCTCGGCCGCGCCTGGCTGACGCTCTACAACTTTGCCTGGACGATTTCGGACGCGGCCGATCACAAGCTGGCGAAAACGGAATTCGCTTATGAATTACAAGGCGCGGAATTTCTCGAGCGACTTGCGGCCGCGCCGGGCGCGATCCTCCTCACCGCGCACATGGGAAATTACGACCTCGGCGCGGCCCTGTTCGCGGAGCGTTTCCAGCGCGACATCCGCATGGTTCGCGCGCCGGAAGCGGATGCGGAGACCGCGCAACACCTCGACGAATCACTGCAAAAAGCCGGAGCTGGCGCGGTCAAGGTGGCCTACAACACCGCGAGCATGGCCCTGCCCTTCGAACTCCTGAATGCAATTCGGGCGGGCGAGATTGTTTCCATCCAGGGCGATCGCGCGGTCGCGCACGTCTCGCAACGCCCGGCGCGACTCTTCGGAGAAGAAGTGATGCTGCCCGACGGCCCGTTCATGCTCGCCTTCGTCGCGCAGGCGCCGATTTATCCGCTCTTCATCGTCCGGACTAAGTTTCATCGCTATAAAATCATCGCTCGCCCGCCGATTCATTGCCGGCGTGACGAACGCGGACGCGAACCCGTGATCGAAGAGGCGATGCGTGAATGGTCGAGCACGCTGGAAAACGTCATCGCCGCCAATTGGTCGCAATGGTTTTCATTAGTCCCGATTTTCCCCGAACAATGAGCGCGTCCGAGAAAAGCCAGATCGGTTACGCCTTTGCCCTCCCGCGCCTCGTCGCGCGGTTCGCCGGCCGCGAGGTGCGGTCTGCAGAATTCAGCCGCTGGGAAGCTTACGGACTCGGGATTGTGGTCTTCGGGATCAGCTCGCTGTTCGTCGGGCGGGCGCTCCTTCCGCTCGTTAGGCCAGGCGTCTTAGAGTGGCTCACCATTCTCCTCCTGCCCTTCGCGCTTTGGATCGCGTTTCTGCTCTGGTATTTTGTGAACGCGCAAGTCGCCGCCCTCCTGCGCCGCCTTGGCCTCTACACGGCACGAACGAATAATCCCTTCCAGCACTTCATGATCATGTCCGGGACGACCCTGTTCGCTCTCCTCTTCCTGCGCGATGGCTGCGCCTGGATTCGCTCGTTAGGCGTTTTCTGGCTCGCGCTCTTGTTGGGTAACCTCCTTGCCATCGTCATCCTCAAATTCCGGCATGAGCCGTAAGCTGATTCTCGGTTTCGCGATCTGCGCGGCGCTCTTCTTCTTCGCCGCGGTCGCGTTTCATCCGCTCCTCGCTCTCGGCGTCCTCTTCCTTTCCCACATGTTGATTCTTTACCCGACCTTGGTCGCCAATTGTCAGTGGTGGGGTCCGGTGGTGACGCGCTTCGAAACAAAAGACCGCGAAGTCTGGCTGACAATCGACGATGGACCCGACCCGATTCACACCCCGCGCATGCTCGAGATCCTGCAGCGCTTCGAGGCGCGCGCGACCTTCTTTGTCATCGGCGAACGGGCGGCAAAGTTCCCTAACGAACTGAACGCGATCCGGGCGGCCGGGCACGAAATTGCAAATCATACTTTCTCGCATCCGAGCGCGACCTTTTGGTGTTTGCCCCCGGGGCGAATTGCTTCCGAGATCGATCAAGGCGTCGCCGCACCCTACTTTCGCTCCCCCGTGGGAATGAAAAATTTCTTCGTTCATCCGGCGCTCGCCCGGCGCAACCTGCGCCTGATCGGCTGGACCGTGCGCGGGCTCGACACGGTGAGCAAGCAACCGGATGCCGTTGCGGCGCGCATCATGCGCAGGATCGCACCGGGCGCGATTTTCCTTCTTCATGAGGGACACCGCACCGCAACCGATCCGGATTTTCACCCGCGCTGTCTCGAGCAGACACTTGTCGCCCTAACGAACGCTAATTACCGTTGTGTCCTGCCCCGGCCGGAACAGCTGCGGACGCGTGCCGGCGGAAAATGAAAAGGTGATTATTGAAAGGCGTCCGTCCCCAGAGCGGAGCGACGTCGCGCGAAAATTGGCTCGTCGGGAAGGCGGAGAAAATTGCCTCGCGGGTCGGGAAATGGAGGACCGCTTTCATGTTCCAGGTCGTGCCCTGAGCAAATCGCTCCGCCAGCTTGGTCAACCAATAGCGGGCGCTGCTGTCGCAGGGGCAATCGCGAATCACCAAAGTCTCGCCCGGCAAGACCCGTTCCGCGAGCCGGGCCAGGAGCCGCGCCTGCTCGTTAGGGCGGAGATAATGCAGGAGATCGAAAAGAACGATGTTGCCGGTCAGAGAAAGCGGTTCGCTGGCATCTCGCTCGACGAATTCGAGGTTATGATAAACCCCTCGCGCGACGGCGTTGGCCCGCTCGATCTTGCGCCCATCGCGGTCCAGGCCGCTGATCGGCGGTAAGAAATTGCGCTCCCGCAAATAAAAAGAGAGGAGCCCGACACCGCAGCCGAGATCGATCAGCGGCTGGTTTGATTCGCCAAATAGCTCGTAAGCGGCGGGAAAGATCGGGTCGGTCCGCAATTTCCGGCCGGCATAGATGCGCAGCCAGCGCTCGCCGAAGCGAGCCGCGACGCGGGCACAGGCATCTTCATGCGCGACGGCGCACGATCCATTTTTCATTGCGTGGCTCTCCTGCACTGACAAAGTGAATATTCCAATGGCCGACCTTTTTTCCCAATACAAGGTCGACGATTTTTTCGACGAGATGTTTTCCGCGCCGGGCGTGGCGCGGCCTCATTACAACAGATTGTTCGCAGCCTTCAAGGAAATGGGGGCGGCTGATTTTGAACGAAAACGCGAACTGGCGGCCGCCAGCTTTCTCAGCCAGGGCGTGACTTTTACGGTTTATAACGACGACCAGGGAACGGAGCGAATTTTTCCCTTCGACCTGATCCCGCGCATCATCCCGGCAAGCGAATGGGACTTGGTGGAGCGGGGCCTGACCCAGCGGATCACCGCGCTCAATCTTTTCCTCCACGACATCTACCACGGGCAAAGCATCCTGCGCGACGGCGTCATTCCGAAGCAGATCGTCTGGGAAGCGGTGCACTTCCGGCCGGAGTTCATGAATTTCGATGTGCCCCGCAATATCTACATTCACATTTGCGGGACCGATCTCATCCGCGACCGGACGGGCAATTATCTCGTCCTCGAAGATAACGCGCGCTGTCCCTCGGGCGTCTCTTACGTGCTCGAGAATCGGCAAACGATGAAGCGGATTTTCCCCACCCTCTTCTCCGAATACCGGGTGCGGCCGGTGGAGGATTATAGTCAGAATCTGCTGAACGCCCTGCGTTACATCGCGCCGACGGCGGACGAGCCGACCGTCGTGCTTCTCACTCCCGGCATCTACAACTCGGCCTACTACGAGCACTCCTTCCTCGCCCGCTCGATGGGAATCGAGATCGTCGAGGGACGCGACCTGGTCGTGCAGGAGGGCTGCGTCCACATGCGGACGACGAAGGGATTGAAGCGCGTCGACGTCATCTACCGGCGGATCAACGATGATTTTCTTGATCCGCGCGTTTTCCGCAAAGATTCCGGGCTTGGCGTCCCGGGGTTGATCGATGCCTACCGCTGCGGCTGCGTCAGCCTGGCGAATTCCATCGGTACGGGGGTGGCGGACGACAAGGTGATCTACCATTTCGTGCCGAAAATGATTCGCTACTATCTCGATCAGGACGCGATCCTGGAAAATGTCCCGACCTACCTCGCCTCTCAGCCTAACGATCAAAAATACATTCTCGATCATCTCCCCGAACTGGTCGTGAAGTCGGCCAACGAGAGCGGCGGTTACGGGATGTTGATCGGCTCGCAGTCGACGGCAGCGGAGCGGGAAGAGTTTGCCGGCAAAATCCGCCAGGACCCGCGTAACTTCATCGCGCAACCGATCGTCGCCCTCTCGCGCTCGCCTTCTTTCTGCGAGGATTCGCTCCAGGGCCGGCATGTCGATCTGCGGCCCTACATTCTTTACGGGGAAAAAGTCACGATCATTCCCGGAGGCCTAACGAGAGTGGCATTGCGGGCCGGTTCCCTGGTCGTGAATTCTTCGCAGGGCGGCGGGAGCAAGGACACCTGGGTGGTCGAGGAGGAGGGGCAATGATGGAGCGGCAGAGTAATGGAGTGACAGGTCTCTTGCCTTTCAATACTCCAACTCTCCAATACTCCATCGCTCCGTTCCGCATATGCTAAGCCGGGTCGCGGATTCACTTTATTGGATGAGCCGTTACATCGAGCGGGCGGAAAACGACGCGCGGATTCTGGACGTCAATCTGCAGTTGCTGCTCGATCTCGGGGGCGAGGCCGATGCTATGCAACATTGGGCTCCGGTCATCGCGACGCTCGAGGAAACAGACCTCTTCGATTCGCTCTACGAGACGGCAAACGAAGAAACCGTGACCGAGTTCCTCACCCTGCAAAAAAAGAACCCGAACTCGATCGTCTCCTGTCTCACTCTCGCGCGCGAAAACGCTCGCACCACGCGCGAACAGATCTCGAGCGAAATGTGGGAAGAGATCAACCGGCTCTATCTGTTTGTGCAAAGCGACGAGGCGGCCGGAATGCTGAGCGCCAGTCCGCACGAATTCTTCAAGGCCGTCATCACCGGTTCGCATCTTTTTCAAGGAATCTCGGACGCGACCATGACGCATGGCGAAGGCTGGGATTTCATCCGCATCGGCCGTCTCCTGGAACGCGCCGACAGCAGCTCGCGCATCCTCGACGTGAAGTATCATATCCTCCTGCCGACCGGTGAAAACGTGGGCGGAAATATCGACACCATTCAATGGATGGCCGTCCTGAAATCCTGCAGCGCGCTCGAGGCCTATTGCAAACTTTACGTTAGCCAGGTGGCCCCATGGAAGGTCGCGGAATTTCTCATCACCCATCAGGAATTTCCGCGCTCGATTCGATTCTGCGTCGACTCACTCGACGCCGCCTTGCATCGCATCTCCGGGGTCGATGAAAGTCGCTATGCGAACGAAGCAGAACGACTCTCCGGCCGGCTGCGTTCAGATCTCGATTATGTGACGATCGGCGAGATTTTTGAGTTCGGTCTGCACGAATACCTAACCCAGATCCAGGAGCGACTGGTGGAGATCAGCAACGCGATGTATGCGACTTATTGCGCCAGCCTGAGCGCGGCCTAACGAGTCAGATCTTGCGCGAATCGTAGGCCCAGTGGAGCAACGCCTGGCGTTGCCGCGGACGACAGGCGAGGTCGCCGCGCCGGCAATTCTTTTTCAGCTGCGCAATATGGCGGCGAACCGCGCGCCAGCGTTTGATCTGGCGTTCGTCATCCGGGCAGCGGCGCCCGAGAAAATAGCGGCAGTACCATTGAAACCATCCGCGCGGATCTTCGTGATAAATCCACCCTTTCGCGCGCCAGACGGAAAGCGGCTGGGAAGCGTTCACGCCAAAACAGTTGAGCTTCGGATCGTGGCGCTCAGGGCAAAGTCTCGCTTTCTCAAACCAGTAAGCGGGAAATTCCGCCGTGCAATCCGTCATGTACTTGCCGCCGAAAACGCCGAGCCGCAGCATTTGTTTCGGGGTTAATTCCGGTCGAAAAGCCGCGGCAAAATCCTTTCCGGCCGGCTTGGTCAGGAGGTATTCGTAACCGTGCTGCATCCGGTCGTTGACCTTGATTCGCTTCGCTTTCACCGCTGGCAGTAAATGTCGGCGCGGAAACAACGCAACCGACGTGGAAAAGCGCTTGCACGTCCGGCCGATGATTTGCTAGTGGTCGCAAACGAAAACAAATGTTCTCCTCGGGCTGACTGGATTTTTCTTCGCTCTGCCTGTCTCCCTTCTCGCAGCCAGCGCCACTCATCCCGCAATGATTGGGCAAGGTCTCGGCTCAGTCGCGACGCAATTGCATTATCCGCCCAAGGAGAAGGCCGCGAAATCGCAGGGTGTAGTGAAGTTTTACTGCGAGGTCTCGCCGGGCGGGAAGGCATCGCACATCACAAGTTATTACGGACGGAAGGATGGACGCTTCGGCACGGCGGTGGAGTTCGCTACGGCACGGGCTCTTCACTCCCGCCGCGGTGGATGGAAAACCGACCGTTATGATCGGCGGGACCGTGCTCTTTCTCATCTCGGAAGGTCACCCGACGATCGCGGTCAGCCTAGCGACGGCCGAGACGGACAAAATCGCGGGGATGTCGAATTACGTGCAGCCGCAAATGATCGAGACGGACGCGCTTTTCCGGAGAAAGATTTTTTCGCATCGCGACAAATACCATCTGCAATACGGTGCCCATCCCGCAGTCGTCGTCCAGGCGCACGTGGATGCGAACGGGAAATTGACGAGCAAGAAAGTCGTCTCCGAGGCACCGCCTAACGGCGGACGCGGACGACTCATGCTCGACGTGCTGGATGAAGAACATTTCATCCCAGCGCAGAATAACGGCCAGCCAGTCGCGGGTGACTTCGAAATAGCGGTCGATTTCGAGCACATGCGCGATCCGGACAGCGGCCCCGGTGTCGGCACGCTTCTGAAAAACGACGGCTACTAAGTCGCCACCGGGTCGGTGTGGCGGATCTGCATTCCGACCACGCAGACGTCGTCAGCGAAGGTCTCGCTCTGCGAATATTTGCGGATGTCTTCCAAGACCCGGCGAAAGAATTCCTCGGGCGCGAGCGCCGCATGTCGGCTGACCGTCTCGCGCAGCTGATCTTCATTAAAAAACGATCCCGTCGCGTCCTCGACCTCGAAGAGCCCGTCAGTAAAGAGCATAACGAGATCGCCTTTTGCCATCGGCCGAACCGCCGTGCGGTAAGTCGCTGAAGAAAAAATTCCCATCGCTGGCCCGCGCGCGTCCTGGCCGTCGAGCTTTTCCGCATCGGCCCGGTCGCGACGGATATGGAGCGCGCTGGGATGGCCCGCATTCGCGAAACGCAATTGCGCGCGTTGAATATCGGCCACGACATAAAAACAAGTCGCAAACATCGTCGTGCCGGCCTGTTTCAGAATGACCGTGAGCGCCCGGTTGATCCGGGTGAGCAATTCGCCCGGATCATGCGCGAGCCGCGAGTGTTCTTCCACTAGTCCACGGATCATCCCGGTGACGAGCGCAGAGCGCACCCCGTGTCCCATCACGTCGCAGATCAGGACGCCGGCGGCTTTTTCGCCGACCGGAAAGACCGAAAAAAAATCCCCGCTCACATCCCCGGTCGGGAAATAGAGGCTGAGGAAATGAAGCGCACCCTCATTAGTCAAGACGCCGTGCGGAATGGTGGGAAACTTTTGCGGCAACAAGGCGACCTGGAGCTCGCGCGCCATCTGCAATTCCTCTTCCATCTGCTGATTTTTTTCCCGCAGCTCGCTCGTCCGCGCGGCCACTCGCTCCTCGAGCTTGGCGTTGAGCGCGAGAAGCTCGGCCCGCGCGCGATTGCGGGCTGCTTCCGCGCGATCGATCCGTCCGCCGACGATGTGTGAAACTTGCGAGACCACCGCGGTGATCAGGATCGCGAAGGCGAGCGCGCCAAGGGCGGAAATGACCGCCGGGTTGGTGTGCATCTTCGTCAGCAGCGTGGCGCTGATCCACCCGTTGAGCAGCGCCGCCGCGATAATGATCGGAAGAAAGGCGCGCAGCAGGACCGCGCGTGTCGAGGAACCGAGAAAGCTGCGCAACGGCCATCTGTCCGCTCCGGCGGCGGTGACAATCGCGTTCCCGCAAAGGAAAAATCCCCACGCGGTCGAGAGCGCGACGGGAATGATGTTGCCGCCATAGAGGAGCGGCGTGCCGTACCAATATCCGACCAAAACCAGCCCGCTGATAACGGTCGTGAGCGCACCGAGGCCGCCCGCCCAGTTTCTAAAAACCTGCGCCGAGAGCGCGAAAAGCCCGAGCGCGCTGAAGACAAAATTGCAAGCCGTTAGCGGCGCCATCCGGCCGGTCGGAACGGCGCCGAACATTTCTGGATCGCGCACGAAAAAGGCGTCGATCGCGAATTGCCGGCCGCTCAGGAACGCAAACAGTTTCACGACGGCGAACGCCAGGACGAAGACGGCCATTATGCGCGGCAGCCACCTCCGTCCCGGCCGGAGCAAATGGACAACAAGTCCGAGGCTAAGAAGTGAAAAACAGAGCGCTGTGCTCGGCGCCATCGGAATGTAGCGAGCGCGGACACTGGCGAGGAGCGACCAACCAGAAATCCACCCGATAAAAGTAAGAAAGGCGAAGAGAGCCGCTAACGAGGCGCAGAGCAGCGCGAAGTTCCGAAAACCGCCGCGCGCGATTCTTTTCAGGTGCATGGCGCGACTCTGCCGAAAGCCGGACTGCTCGCCAAGATTGTTCCCATCGTTAGCTCCGATACAGTTCTGGCCTCCGATGTGCGAAGACCGTCATCCGCGCTCGGACCTGCTCCAGTACTTCGTGCGAAATCTCTGCGACGATCAGCTCTTCGCGATCAGCGGAAGCGCCGGCCACAACAACGCCATAGGGATCGATCACCGCCGACGAGCCGCAAAATGGCACGCCATCGTCTTTCCCAACACGATTGGAGAGCACGACATAGCTTTGGTTTTCGATCGCACGCGCCGTCGCCAGGACGCGAAGATGTTCCACCCGGGGAAACGGCCAGGCTGAGGAAATGATAAACGTATTCGCGCCCTGCTCGACGGCGAGCGAGCGATAGATCTCCGGAAAACGCAGGTCGTAACAGATCGTTAGGCCAACCTTGAGCGGAGCAAAGTCAACGCTCACCAACCGACCGCCAGGAGTGCAGCACTTGTCCTCTTCGATCGGCGCAAAAAGATGCGTCTTGCGATACTTCGCCACGATCGCTCCGGTCGCATCAATCACCACCTGCGAGTTGTAGATGGCGTCGCCCTCTTTTTCGGAAACGCCGCTGATGATCGCAAGCGAAAGCGTGCGCGCGGCTTCCTGCAATTCCGGCACCACGCCTTCGCTCCAAGGTCGTGCCTGCTTACGAATGACCTCCATGGCGTAGCCGGTGTCCGCCATTTCCGGAAAGACGACCAGCTCCGCACCCGCCTCTTTCGCACGCTCCGCGAAGTCGCGCAGTTTGCGCGCGTTCGCAGCGAGATCGCCGAGGGTGCAGGCAATTTGGGCGACGGCGATTTTCATAACGAGGCCTTTCACCAACCTGCCGCCGCGAGCAACCGGAATGTAGACGCTTCGCTCTCTCCGAGCCGGAGGCTGCGAAGCGCGAGGGTGACCCTCGCTCGTGCGATAATCTACCACTTCGGCCGCACACAGACCCGCGCCGCCTAGGGCGGCGTCTACAGCCCTTACTCCGCGCGCAATGCGACCATCGGATTCACGCGCGTCGCGCGTCGCGCGGGAACGAAACACGACACAGCCGCAACCGCGGTGAGGAGCGCGGCTACCGAAGTGTAAATGAACGGATCGAGCGCGTTCACTTTGAAGAGGATGTTCTGCAGCGCTCCGGCCGCGACGACCCCGAGAAAGAGCGCCATGAAACCGATCCCGAGCACGAGACCGATGACCAATTGCCACGCGCCCTGACTCATCACCATCTTGAAGATGCGCGCCGCGTCCGCGCCCAGCGCCATCCGGATTCCGAACTCCTGTGTCCGTTGATTGACCGAAAAGCTCATGACCCCATAGAGACCGACAGCCGAGAGAAAGAAGGCGACGACTCCGAAGATGCTAAAGAGCGAGGCGACGAGCCGCGGTCCGCTCAAGACTTCGGCATGCGCATTCGCCGGTGTGCCTGGGAAATAAACTGGCAGATTCGAGTCGAGTTGCGCGACTGCTTTGCTCAACGCTGGGCCGAGGCTGGCGGCTGCCTGCCCCGGATGAGGGCGGACGACAAGGGTGCAAAATTGCGGAGCCGGACTGGCGCCGATGAGTGGCACATAGAATCCCGCGCTGTCGGCTTCTCGATTGAACGGGCCCTGCATCAAAGTATCCGGCACGACCCCGACGATCGTCCGCCATGGCTGCGGCTGCGCGGGATTGAAGATGCGAACCCGGTGTCCGAGCGGGCTTTCGTTGCCCCAATTCTTGCGCGCGAAACTCGCGTTCACGATCGCAACTGGCTGCTTCGCGTCGCTATCCTCGAGCGTAAAATCGCGGCCCTCGAGGAGCTTCAAACCAAGTGTGCCGAAGTAACCGTCCGAGACCGCTTCGGAGTTGGCTTTCGGATGGTCGCGATCGGTTTTGTAAACCTGGCCATCGATTTCGTATTGGCCGAAGTTATCGAAGGTCATGCGGATGCGATCGCTCATCGCCGCATTCTCAAAGACCGCGTTCGTGCGCAGCGAACGGACAGCCCGTTTGAAGAAGTCACGACGCGATTCTTCCGTCGGATAGTCGCCTTCGAAGAGGCCCATGCGCGCGGCATAAATTCCCTCTTCGTCGTAACCGTAATCCTGTCTCACCTGATTGCGGATGGAACGGATCTGCAACGCGGACGCGATGAGCAGCGCGGCGGTCATGGCGATTTGTCCGACGACGAGAACGCGAGTGATGACATTGACGAGGCGGCTGCTATTTCCGCGGCCACCTTCTTTCATCATCTCGGAAGCATTCCCGCGCGCGGCGAGCAAGGCCGGCACCAGGCCGGAGACAAAGGTCGCGAAGAGCACGGCCCCGAGCGCGAATCCGAGGACCTTGGCGTCGATCGTGAACTGGATCCAATAAGGAAGCTGGAATTGCGGGGTGCTCGTAATTTGGGCAAGGAGATCGACCGCCCAATAGGCGAGTGCGACCCCCACGACTGCGCCGAGCAGCGCGATGAGAAAGCTCTCGGTCAGCATCTGCCTAACAATGCGCCAGCGGGTCGCGCCGAGAGCGCCGCGGATGGCCAGTTCCCGTGCCCGCAGGGCAGCCCGGCCGAATTGCATGTTCATCACGTTCACGCAGGCGATGAGGAGAACGACGATGACTGCGCCGAGCATGGCATACATGATCTGGCTCAGTTGCTGACCGATGAAGGTCTTGATCAGCGGCTGGACGCTGGCTGAAGTGTATTGCGCGTTCGTTTTCGGATTGTCCTGCGCGATCCGCTTGGCCAAGGCAATAAATTCGGCGTTTACCTGATCCAGGGTGACGCCAGATTTCAATCGGCCCATGATTTGCGGGCCGTTGACGGTCGGATCGCCGCGGGGCTTGAGCGGAAACTCATTGTAGAGCGGAACCCAGAGTTCTTCGTTTTGCGGGAACTTAAAGTTCGGTGGCATGACGCCGATGACGGTGGCGGCTTTGCCATTAATCCGAACTGCCTGGCCAACGACGTGCGGGTCGCCGCGGAAATCGCGCTTCCAGATTTCGTTGCCGAGAATGGTCACCTTCTCCGCCCCCGGCTTGTTGTCCGCCGCCGTGAAATCGCGGCCGAGGATCGGCTTCACGTCGATGATCTTGAAAAAATCCTCTGTCACGTAACCACCGGTATAGCGTTGCGGAGTCTTGTTGTAGGTGACATTGATGGTCGAGCCGTTCAGATACGCGCTCATCATCGCAAACGATTTCTGGCCGGCCCGCAAATCCTCGTAGTCCTGCGGCGAAGGAATGTTGCCGTTGCCGAAATTGTTGTTCTGATCCGAGGCCTGCGGATCGATCAGGCCGACGTTCATGAGCTGTTCGGGATGCGGAAACGAAAAACCGCGCAGCATGATCGCGTTCACCATCGTGAATTGCGTCGTCACTCCGCAGATGCCGAGCGCGAGGACGGTGACGGAGAGAAAAAAGAAGGTCTTATCCTTGATCAGCATGCGCAGACCGACGCGGAGATCCTGAAAAAATGAGTCAAAGAACATGGCAGTAGCTGGTTTGATGTTTTGGTGGACTGGATTGACGTGAAGCGCGGCCCAGGACCGAGTCGTGCTGATTGGATGCTGAGACCCGGCGGTTTGGATTCAGCGAAATTGATTTATTCGAGCGCATAGAGGTTGCCGTCGCTGCTCCCGAAATAGACCACGCCGTTTACCACGAGTGGCGACGAGTAGATCCCGCCGACGTTGAGCTGTTCTTCGAAAGCGACCAGCGGCGCTTCGCGCAAAGAGATTTCGTCCCGCTTCGCTGCGAAATCGGCGAGCGGGGCGCCCTTCACCCCGAGTCTCTGGATGATGATCGAACCGGTCCACTCCTTACCGCCGGATTCCTCGAGAGCGGCGATCAGAGGAAATTCACGGCCGGGAATCTGAATCGATCCTTCCCGGTGACCCGAAACGTCTTTCACCGCCTCGGCGATAGCCGGGCTCACGAAGAGGAGAATGATTATCGTGAGTCGGAATAAGGTGCTCATCGGAGTGCTTGCCGGCCACAGAGCCGGATGCGGGAGACCTATGCAAAGCGCATGCCAATTGCTTCCAATATTCATAACACGCTCATTTTCATTGTTTTGCAATTCAAGCGCGAGCTAACGAAAAACGGAGTCGGTTCCGCCTTCGGGATTTCAGTGTTTCGGTTTTGAGATCTGCGTGTTTCGCCGCAATCGCTTCGGAGATCCGCCAAAAAAATGCCATGCCGGGGACGCTGTCCCCCGGCCGCGCGTCGTTCTACCAGGCTGCTGAAGGATCTCCGCTGCAGACCGTCAAATGCCCACCGGGGACTACAACTGCGCGGCCGGCCTAGGCCGGAGCGACGACCGCGCGGAAAGCAGCGAGAAACGCTTCCATCTCCGCCTTTTTCCCGATCGTTAGGCGCAGGTGGTTGGGCATGGCGGGAAATAACCGACCGACCTGCACCTTGCGGCTCTTGAGCGATTGGATGAGCGGCACAACAGGTCGCTGCAGATCGATCATGATGAAGTTCGCCTGCGACGGGATCGTCTCGTAACCCATTTTCTGGAGTTCGGCGACCGTGAAGGTGCGTGCTTCCGCATTCAGCATCCGGCCCTTGCTCACCTGCTCGGCGTCTTCCAAGCTCGCGCCCGCCGCGGTCAGCGCCATGATGTTGATACTGTCCCAGGATTGCCGCTCACGCAGTCGCTCGACCGTATAGGATTGCGCCACACAATAACCGCAACGCAAGCCGGCCATGCCGTAGATCTTGGAGAAAGTACGCGCTACAATCAGGTTGGGATGATCCTTTACCAGAGGAATCATACTCTCGTAATCCGGGCTCTCCGCGTAGTGATGGTAGGCCTCGTCGACCAGAATCATGGTGTCGTTAGGCGCGCGGGCGATGAAATCGCGCACCTCCTTCGCCGGCGTGATGCTGGCGGTCGGATTATTCGGGTTGCAGATGTAAACCACGCCTTTTTTGACCGCGTTCAGCATCTTCGGAAGGTCGTGCGCGTAGGTCGGGGTAAGTGGCACCTTCGCGATCTCCGCCCCCTTCAGCTTGGCGTGGTAAAGGATGGCCTCAAACGTCGGATCGGCGGCCACCAGCGTCCCACCCAAGCCCTTACCTTCGTTCGTTAGGGGACCGGTGAACACATCCGCGCAAAGCTTGAGGATCTCGCCGGAGCCGTCGCCCAGTAGGATCTGTCCCGGCTCAACGCTGTTGAGTTTAGCCAACGCGCCGACGAGGACTTCGACCTGTTCATCAGGATAACGATTGGCCAGGCCGTAGGCGTCGCTCATTGCCCTGAAGGCCATCGACGAAGGTCCGTATGGATTTTCGTTCGAACTAAGACGGACAACGGCCGAGCGCGCAGCCGGCTTGGCCGCCGCCTCTTTGGCAAAAGAAAGCGCGGGACGGGCGACAGCAGCCGCCGCGCCCGCGCCTAACAGTTGCGCAAATTTACGTCTCGAGATGCTCATCCTGGGTGAAGTCTATCCTACTTTTTGCGGGTGTAGTTGATCTCCATCGTTTTCATTTCCTTGCCACCGCGATCCTCATACCACTCCAGGACCATGTGGTTCTTGTCGGTCAGCTTCATTAGTTCTCGAACCTTCTGCTTGATGCCGGGCATGGGTTCAAATTCGCCGGTGTAGGTGAAGGTCTTGGTCGCTTCATCATAGGTGCCCTCGGCCATCATGATCCCGGTGCCCATGTTGTCGAACCAGGTGCTGACGAACTTCTGTTTGACGTTGTCGTAGCCTTCCGTGCTATGGCCGAGGAAATCCATCGTTTGCACTTTGCCGTCGGCTCCCGGCATCTCCATTTTGCCTTTCACATCCATCATGACATAGCGACCGCCCATAACCGACTTGCGGGTGGCGGTGCCTTTCGATTCGTCGGGCTTGCTCGTCGGATCGCCGCTCATCCACATCTTCACGGTATAATTCCAAACGCCATCGAGGCTGGCGAGGAGCCTGTGGTTCTCGTTCAGCTTGGCCAGCTCCATCATCTTGGCCATCATTTCGGGATCCATCCCCCCGGGCGCGGGAGAGCCCGCCGTCGTCGCCGCAGGAGTGGCTTCTTCCCCTAAGGCCGGAAGGACAAGCAGGAGGGCGGTCAGCCCTGCGAGAATGGCGGCGAATGTAATCTTAATCGTTTTCATGACGCGATCCTTTTCCGGCGGGCGTGCCGACGTCAAGCCAAACCGCCCTGGCCCTTCCGCTCCTTTTTGATTAACCGAGCGCGAGCAGAATTCGATGGAGTAATACCGCCGGCAGCACGCCGAAGAGAAAGGTCGCCGCCGCCAGCAGCGCAATCGTTAGGCCCCCGAGAAGGTCGGGTCGGAAAGCGAAGCCGGGTCCATCACCTTTGTCAACGAAGATCGCCTTCAGCACGATGAGATAATAATAGAGCGAGACAAGACTGCCGAAGAGAGCGAGGACAACCAGCCAGAAGAGACCGTGATTCGGACCGGCGCGTAAGCTAACGCTGAAGAGATAGAACTTGCCGAAAAATCCGGCCAGCGGCGGCAATCCGGCCAACGAAAGCATGAAGATCGCCATGCACCCGGCGAGAAGCGGTGAGCGGGTGCGCAGCCCGGCGAAATCGCGCAAATCATCGCCCCCGGTCTCGCGCCTGACGAATCCGACGACGCCAAATGCGCCGATCAGCGTGATCCCGTAAATCGTGGTGTAGAAAAGCGTCGCCGAAAATCCTTCGCGTCCGGCCGCGACGAGACCAAGCAGGGTGTAACCGGCGTGCGCCACCGCGGAGTAGGCAAGGAGGCGGCGGACGTTTTTTTGCACGAGCGCAACGAAGTTTCCGATCAAAATGGAAAGCGCGGCGAGAACTGCGAGAAGCGGCATCCAGCCTCCGGCCACGGCGTGCCACGCGGCGCTGCCGTGGAGCGGGCCGAAAGCAACGAGGACAATCTTTCCCAGCACCAGGAACGAAGCGACCTTCGAGCCGGAGGCGATGAATGCGGCGGTCGAGACGGGCGCGCCTTGGTAGGCATCCGGCGCCCAGAGATGAAACGGTGCCGCCGCGATCTTGAAGGCGAATCCGATCAGGGTCATCACGATGCCGGCGGCGAGCAGCGGTTCGATCGGCGCGTTCGTTAGGCGTGCTCCCACGGAGGCGAGGCTGGTCGTGCCGGTCAGACCGTAGATGAAGCTGAGTCCGAAAAGCGTGACCGCGCTCGCCATGCTGCCGAAAAGAAAATACTTCAGCCCGGCTTCGGCCGAAGGCTGGTGCTCGCGATCGAACGCGGTCAGGACGTAAAGCGAAAGTCCGGTGAGCTCGAGGCCGATGAAAATCATGAGCAGTTCTTCACTCCCGACCAGGAGAAGGAGGCCGATCGTCGCGAGCAGGATGAGCGCGAGATACTCGCCCCTGTTTGGCGAAGCACGCTCGCTGCGCACGAGCAGAACGGTGAAAAAGGCCAGAACAAGACAAATGATCTGGAAGAGTGAATTGAGAGGCGAAACCACGAGCATCCCGTGAAAAAGAGCGGCCTGCTCTGCTTGCCTAACGACGACAGCGACGGCGACGGCCACCGCCAGCCCCAGCGCAGCGATAAAGGCGCAAATCCCAGCGGGCCCTGAGGCGGTGGTCTTGTCCTCCAATTCCGCGGCGCGGGCGACTGTCACCGTCGCCCCTGCCCGGCGATGTCCGGTCAGGAGGCCAATCGTCAGAACCAGCAACGCAGTTACGACCACGACCGCTTCGGGCGCAGCAAATTTGAGCAACTCCAGGTAACTCATGGGCGCAAAAATTTCATCGTTTCTACTGCCGGCATGATCCGATCGAGGAGCAGCTTGGGATAAAGCCCGACCGCCAGCGTGGCGAAAATCAGGAGGCTTGCGCCGAGCTTTTCCGACCACGTCGCCGCTTCGTTAGGCATCTGAGATTGATGTTGCTTGGGGTCATCACCAAAAAACGATTTCTTCAGCGCGCGCAAAGTGAAGGCCGCGACCAAAACCATCCCGAGGCCCGTGATCCCAACCGCGAGCGGGAACGCCTTCCAAGTGCCGAGCAGGATGGTAATTTCCGCGGCAAATCCGCTGAACCCCGGAATGCCCATCGATGCGGCCGAAGCGATGACGAACGCAAACGCAATGAAAGGCATCCCCCGACTCAGCCCCATGGAGGAGAGGTCGCCGAGGTTGCGCGTGTGGGTCCGATAATAAACTGCGCCGGCCAGGGCGAAGAGAAGCGCGCCGATTACCCCATGCGAGAACATTTGCAGTACCGCGCCGGAAACGCCGAGGAGATTCCCGGCGGCCAGCCCGAGCAGAATGAAACCCATATGGCTCACGCTCGAGTAGCCGATGACGAACTTGAGATCGTTCTGCCGCAGGGCGACCGCCGCCGCATAGACAATCCCGATGACCGCGAAGATCGCGATCCATTTGCTCCACATCTGCCAGCCTAACGGAAAGAGATTGAGCGCGACGCGCAGCGCGCCGTAGGCGCCGAGTTTCATCACGATGCCGGCGAGCAACATCGAGCCGGCGGTCGGCGCCGCGACGTGTCCGGTCGGCGCCCACGTATGCAGCTGCCAGATGC
>JBPCLI010000086.1:0-10978 GCA_051003415.1 Chthoniobacterales bacterium
TGAGGAAGTGAGCGTAACCAGCTCAAATGTCCCGACCGCGGAAACAATAATCGTAACCGGCTCAAACATTCCGACCGCCGAAGAAGTAGGTCCGCACCCGGTCGATACCTATCGCAAGGACGATATCTTACGGTTCGGGGTGCACAGTGCCACTGACTTTGTGCAGAAGTTGCCGACAATTAATGGAATCGCCATCAATGAAAATCTGAACGCCGACGGTGACGGGCATGTGGAAGTCGACCTGCGCGGTATTGGTCCCAGGGAATCGTTGGTCTTGCAGGATGGACGCCGTCTCGCGCCGGTCGGTTTTGCCTCTGAAATTGGTTTTTCCGGCGCAACAGTCGACCTCAACATGGTTCCCCTCGGGCTGATTGATCGCATCGATATCCTGAAGGACGGCGCTTCCGCCATTTACGGAAGTGACGCGGTCGGTGGGGTGGTTAACGTCTGGTTGATTCACAGATTTCGTCACGTTGAAGTTTACTCCAGCTATGGCAACACCAATCTGGGCGCCTCCAACGATCAGGCCGAAAAGAGAGCATACCTTCTTGCCGGCACGGGCGACGACAAGACGGACATCGTTGTCTATGCTGAGTCTTATAGCCGGGACGCGATCTATTCGCGCGACCGCCACCTTTCCTCCAACGCTGACTTTACCCGTTTTGGTGGTCAGGATAATCGGTCGGTCGAGTTTGCCGGGCGCGTCGGAAGCTTCGTCTATCAGCCGAGCCTGAACGGCGGTGCGCAGTCACCGACGCGGCAGGCATTTCCAGACGTTGCGACCGACCCGCAATACGTGCCGCTCTCCAGTCTCCCACGGGGACAGCAGGCGTTTAATTCCTCCGCGCTCACACCGGCAATGGCCCCAGTGGACCGTGAATATCTCTACGGCTCGCTCAACCGCCACATTTGCAACCAATATCTGGAGCTCTTTGCCGACTTCAAGTACGTCCGCGGTCTCTGGGACAGCGCCATCGCACCGGTGGAACTTGACTCCGACGTATTCACGGATGCAACTCATCCTTCGGGGATAAGTCCCGAAGGCATCAGCGTGCCGATTCAGAACCCGTTCAATCCATTCACGGTAGCGGATTACACCTCCCCCGGCGGCGTGGATCCGAAGTTTCCGGGAACTCGCATAAGCGCTGTGCCTCCCGGAACGCCGCTTACCACCGGCGTGCACTATTCGGCTTTGGAAGCAGGATTGCGGACCGACAAGATTACGGCCCGCAATTATGAGTTTACCGGTGGTCTCAGAGGTAATTTGGGTGAGTTCGGCGACTACTTTAAGACATGGCAGTGGGAAAGCGGGTTCCGCTACAACGGAGATGACCGCACCCAGCTGTTGGGTGGAATCGTGAGTAACGAAGCGCTTCGGGCGGCGTTACTCGACACTAATCCGGCGACCGCCTTCAATCCATTCGGCCTTAACCAAAACTCGCCCGCGGTGATCAATAAGGTTTTTGTCACAGCCCATCATTTCGGCAAGGCCTCGTTGATCCTGGAAGACTTGAAGGTAACGGGCAACCTGTTCACCCTGCCCGCAGGGCCGATCTCCTTCGCGATTGGAGGGGAACACCGGACCGAGGATATCAACGACCAGCCTGACGCGCTCCTCGCTTCCGGACAAACACTTGGCACGCGCTCGTCTGACTTCTCCCCAATCAACAGCTACCTCCCGGCCAAGGGGGGCCGGGATGTTTGGTCTATCTACTGGGAGGTTCTTCTCCCTGTCACAAGTCCTCTTTGGAACTGCTTTGGTCTTCACAGCCTGGAATTAGGGTACCAGGAAAGATTTGATAACTACAGCGATTTCGGTTCGACCGAGAGACCGAAGTTCTTCCTTCGCTGGCAGCCAGTCGATTCGTCGTTGACGTTGCGCGCAACTTTTAGCGAAGCTTACCGTGCTCCGACACTCGGCGAATTGTTTACTTCGCAAGCGCAGATCTCTGTGCCATCTGAGAACGTGGGTGACCCAGCGGGCTTGAGTGCGCCGGGCACTGCGATCAAAGAAACAATTGGCGGCAATCCGAATTTGACCCCGGAAGTGGCGTATGAATGGACTTACGGCGTTGTCTGGACCCCCGCCAAATTGATCAAGGGACTTACCCTAAGCGCAGATTTTTATCATATCGATTTGCGTAACGTTGTCTTCAGCTTCGACGACTCGCAGACCGTGGTTAGTAACTTCTTTACAAGGACCGGGACTCTGCCAAACGGCGCCCCGACTGGTGGCCTATACTCAGATTTGATTCAGCGCAATCCGGTTACCGGAGCGATCCAAGAAATAACTCTTACCCCACAACACCAGAGCCGAATCATCACCGAAGGTTTCGATTATGAGGTCTCCTATCAACTCGATACCTCGATCTTCGGCCGCGGCGATTTCGGAACATTAACGTTCACCTTCAATGGCAACTACCTGGCTCGGTGGAGGCACAAGCCCTTGCTAGGAGACAACAGTAATACGGATGGCCAATACATCGGACCGAGGCGTGGGGCGCTCCCAAAAGACCGCTGGTTTACAAGCCTGTTTTACGACCTCGGCGGCCTTGATGCTGGCGCGACCGTCCACTTCGTTGGTCAGATATACGACAAAAACGTCGATGCACCAACGATAGCACTGGAGAGGAATCGCAAAATTCGTGAATGGACGACCCTTGATTTGATAATGAACTACACGTTTAACCTGCCGGAGCCGGTTACCGGGCAGATTCCCGGTGATGCCATGGACGGGGGCAAGAATGCCGAGGTGAAAGACCGCAAGGGAAAAAACGACTCGCCGATCTCCAGCGCGGCGTACAACCCATGCGGGTGGCGCGGATGGCTCAATAACACCACCATCACGCTTGGCATGAACAACGTATTCGACCAGGATCCGCCGTTTGTAGCTGCCAACAACGAAGACGGCTACGACCAGTGGAACGCCAATCTCAGGGGCCGCATCTGGTATGCGGCTTTCAAAAAGCGGTTCTAAAAGCTCAGTCGAGCCGACGAAAGAGACGAGCGTGATTCGTCGGCAAAGTTACATAGTCTGCTCGCGAAAGCTTTCGGAGTTACATCGGTTCCGGTTCAACGCTTTAACCCCGGTGTGGCGTGTCCGGGCGTTGGATGTTCGATGTTCTCCCGGTTCATCCGTAGCAATCCGTTAAAATCCGCGGTTCATCAGACGGCGAACTTAAAAATCCCTGCATTTTCCGCGTAACCTCACGCCGGATTTCCTGCATTACATCAGTGAACGGCCAAAAAGGAGTTCTCATGACGAGGAGTCAAAGAAGGCCAGAACAACAAAAGGAAATTAGTTTATGAATAATTCAAACATTACCAAAAACCCCACGAGAGTCGCTATGCTACTCGTGTTAGCGGCTTCCATTATCGGCCTTGCGCCAGTCTTTTCGGCGAGCGCCCGAGCAAGTACCACCTATAGTATCAACGACGTATCGGGAAACTACGTCGATCTCAACGTCGGCTTTACCTACGGCGCGAGGATCGGCAATGATAAACAAAACGTCCCGTTTGGTGTGGTCGGCCTCGTCACGTTCACGCCTGCGACCGGCACCTTTCACGCGGACTGGTTCTCGAGATCGTATGGAGAAAATGGGGAGGTCGTTCATGATGGCACCTATACCGTGGCTACGGACGGCCACGGGACGATGACCTGGTTGTCCTCAACCGGCAACGCCAAGCAGCGCGATTTTTACATTGTGAACGCCGGCGCTGTGCTCAAGTACATCGATACAGACCCACCCGGCACCGTTGTGCTAAGCGGCAGCGGCACCATGACCAAACAATAGCGAGGGGTTACCTCAGTAAGCTGCCGAGCCGAACAAGCAGCCACATTTGGCAATCAGCCGTCACGCTTTCGTCGCGTGGCGGCTTTTTGTTTGGCGCGCGACCGTCGCCCGGCCGCCGGGCTCAGATCGTAAACAAACGCCAGCGAAGAGAACAAAGTCTGTTTTCCCATGTAACCTGCTCAACTTCGTTTTCTTAGTTTCCTTGTGTTCCTTCTTTGTCATCTGACCTCATCCGCAACATCCGTGCAATCCGCGGTCCGGTGTCACGATTTTTTCAATTCTCCGCGTAACCTCACGCCGGATTACCTGCAGTAGATCAGTGAACGTCTAGAAAGTAGAACCATGAAAAACAAACAAACGAAAACGAAATTCAAAACTGCCCTTGGCGTCGCCGGTCACTTATTTAGCAGGGCGGGGTGTTTGGGAGCGGTCATTCTGACCTGCTCTAGTGCGTTCGCACAGAACCTGTTTGTGACGGATTTCGCCAGCGGAAACATCTATGAATTCACTTCAGACGGAGTGCGAAGTACCTTCGCCTCGGGGTTGTCTGGGGCGATCGCCTTCGACAAGGCGGGCAACCTATTTGTGACGGATAGAGGCAACGGTGCCATCGATCAAATTTCCCCGGGCGGATCACGAACTACCTTTGCCTCCGGATTGGGCCGTCCAATTGCCTTAGCCTTTGACAGCGCGGACAATCTGTTTGTCACGACCGGCGACCAGGACGGCATCGGGTTCCCCATCAACGGCTCCGGCAAGATCTATAAACTCACTCCAAACGGAGTACGAACTACCTTCGCCTCCGGATTGGATCTTCCGAATGCCTTGGCCTTTAACAGCGCGGGCAATCTATTTGTCGCGGACGAAACCGCCAACATTAGCGGCCCCATCTATGAATTCACTCCGGCCGGGGGGCGAACCACCTTTGCTTCCGAACTTGCTAATCCGGAAGCTATGGCCTTTGACAATGCGAGCAATTTGTTCGTGGCAGGCGCCAACGGCATCTATAAATTTACCCCGGCCGGGGCGCAAACCGTCTTTGCTGCCGGGTTCAGTCCATTTGCGCCACTGGCTTTTGACAGCGCAGGCAATCTGTTTGTGTCGGATTTACTGAGCGGCAATATCTATAAATTCGCCCCGGACGGAGTGCGAAGCACCTTTGCCTCCGGATTGAGCGGATATCTGGCCTTCCAGCCTGCGACCTTGCAGCCTGCGCAATTACTCAACATCTCCACGCGGCTGAAAGTACTTACCGGAGATAACGTCGCAATCGGCGGCTTCGTCATAAACGGCAGCGACAACAAACAGGTGCTTCTGCGGGCACTCGGTCCCACCCTCAGCCAGTTTGACGTGAGGGGAGTATTGGGCGATCCGACGCTTGAGCTGCATGATGGCACTGGTGCAGTCATCGCGTCTAACGATAACTGGAAAGACACTCAGCAAGCTGCGATTGCCGCCACCCAACTTGCTCCGGCTAATGATCTGGAGTCAGCCATTCTGCGCACGCTCGCGCCTGGCAACTACACCGCGCTCGTGCGCGGGATGAATGCCACCAATGGAGTCGCCTTGGTGGAAGCATACGATCTTTCTCAGTCGGCGAATGCCAGCCTGATTAACATTAGCACGCGCGGTTTTGTCGACATCAATGACAACGTCATGATCGGCGGCTTCATTTCCAATGGAACTTCCAAGGTGATCGTGCGCGCCCTTGGTCCTACTCTCACGCAGTCTGGTGTCGCCAACGTGCTTGCCGATCCCACCTTGGGACTGCATGACATCAACGGCACACTGATCGCCTCAAACGACAACTGGCAAGACACCCAGCAAGCTGAAATCGTCGCTACGGGCCTCGCCCCATCCGACGATCGGGAGGCAGCCGTTCTCGCCACTCTTCTCCCCGGCAGCTACACCGCGATCGTGCGCGGCCAGGCCGATTCGACCGGCATCGCTTTGGTCGAGGTCTATAATCTGGAAAGCGCCAGCGCTACTTTGAAATAAGCCGCCCCATTCCTACCGCTCGTGGTCCGGTGCGGAACCCAACCGCCCCCATTTGATGGCCCTCCCGAGATTGGGTTTTCCGCCTGAGCGGGGGCGGGATAGCCGGCCGGCAGGGAATTTATCCCGCTTCGAAGACCGCGCTCGGGAAGAGCACGAACCGCCCATGTGTCGGCGCCGCCGTTAAATCATCTTGCCGCCTGAGGGGGCACCAAGCTAGACTGGAGGCTCGTGAATTCCCTTCCAGGTTCGTTAGGCTGCGGTGGCGCCACCTTCTTCACCACGCGCTGGAGCGTCGTGCTGACGGCCCAGGGCCCCACCCCCGCGGCCCAGCAAGCCCTCGATCAACTTTGCCGCAGTTATTGGACTCCCCTTTATGCTTTCGTCAGGCGGGAAGGCCACGGGCCGGAGGAAGCGCAAGATCTGACCCAGGAATTCTTCGCGCGCTTCCTGCAGCGCAAGGACTTCGATGCGGTCCGGCGCGAGAAGGGACATCTCCGATCCTACCTGCTCGTTTCGCTGAAACATTTTCTCGCCAACGAGCGGGACCGGGCACGCGCGATCAAACGGGGTGAAGGCGAACAACCGATTTCGCTCGATGAGATTCTGGCCCATCAGCGGAGCGAGCCAGAACCCGCCAGCAACCTGACCGCCGATCAGATATACGAACGACGCTGGGCCCTGAGCGTGCTCGACCAGGTGCTGACGCGGTTGGAGAATGAATTTCGCGCGAGCGGGAAGACTGCACTCTTCGAGCGCCTCAAGGAACAGTTGTCGGACGATCCCGACCGCCCTTCGCAGGCGGAGATCGCGCGCGAACTGGGAATGAGCGAGAACGCCGTCAAGCAAGCCTTTCACCGTTTGCGGGAACGTTACCGAGATATCCTGCGCGAGGAGGTGGCCCACACCGTCGCCGCGCCAGGTGAGATCGAAGATGAACTCCGGCATTTAATTGCCATCCTGCGCACGTAGTCCGTTGCCAAATCCTATGCATTATCCAGTGGAGATGACCGAACATCACAACACTGGAGACATCGGCACGTGCCCGAAATGTGGCGCGAGGATTCTCCCGGATGCGCCCCCGGGTATTTGCTCGGCCTGTCTGCTCGAGGCGGGCCTGCATTTGCTCACGAGCGAGACCGATCCGCCGCGCGATCGCCCGGCAACACCGACGCTGAGTGACTTCGGCGATTACGAGCTGCTGGAAGAGATCGGGCGCGGCGGCCAGGGCGTTGTCTATCGGGCGCGGCAGCGGAGTCTTAATCGGATCGTCGCCTTGAAAGTAATCGCGCTCGGGCCCTGGGCGACCGAGACCCATCTCAAGCGTTTTCGCCGCGAAGCCGAAGCCGCGGCCAGCCTCGAACATCCCCGCATCGTTCCGATCTATGAAATCGGTGAGCGCGACGGTTGTTGTTATTTCAGTATGCTGCTGGTCGCGGGCGGGCAACTCGATCGACTCGTTAGGCAGGAGCCCCTCGCCCCGCGCCTCGCGGCTGAGCTGATCGCGAAGCTCGCCCGCACGGTGCAATTCGCGCACGAGCGCGGTATTCTCCATCGCGATATCAAGCCGGGAAATATTCTGATCGATGCAAAGGGTGAACCGCACCTGACTGATTTCGGACTGGCGCGTCTGGTGGAAACTGAAAGCACGGTGACGCGCACGTCGGAAGTGCTGGGAACGCCGAGTTACATCGCCCCTGAACAAGCGTCGGGAAAAACTGCCGAGCTGAGCAGCGCGACTGACGTCTATGGACTGGGTGCGGTCTTGTACCACCTGCTCACGGGTCATCCGCCTTTCGCCGGCGGCACCACTTACGAGACCATTCGGTTGGTTTTGGAAACTGAGCCGCGCAACCCGCGCCTCTGGAATCCCAAAGTGGATCGCGACCTGACCACGATCGCCCGCAAGTGTCTCGAGAAAGATCCACGGCGTCGCTACTCCTCCGCCCTTGCCCTAGCCGAAGATCTTGAACGCTGGCTAAAACACGAGCCGATTGAGGCGCGCCGCACTGGAGTGTTTATCCGCGGCGGAAAGTGGCTGCGCCGCAACCCGACCGGCGCACTCTTAGCGGCGTCTCTCTTCGGCCTTGCAGCCGCTGCCGGCTGGATCGTTTGGAAAAGCGAACTTATCCGCGGCCAACCAGTAACATCTGGCATCGCGGTGCTACCGTTTGAAAACCTGAGCGACGAGAAAGAGCACGCGTTCTTTGCCGACGGCGTCCAGGACGACATTTTGATCAAACTGGCGAAAATCGCCGATCTGAATGTGATCAGCCGCACCAGCGTCATGCATTACCGCGGTAAACAGGACGTGCGTCAGATCGGCAATGCGCTGCACGTGTCTCATGTGCTAGAGGGAACAGTGCGGCGTTCTGGCGGAAAGGTGCACGTAAACGCGGAGTTGGTGGACACCCGGACTGATGCGGGAATCTGGGCGGAGGAATACGACCGGGATTTGAATGATGTCTTCGCCATTGAAACGGAGGTGGCGCAATCAATCGCCAATCGGCTTCGAGCCAAAGTCTCAGCTCGCGAAAAGGCCGCTCTGCAAGAGCGCCCGACCAACGACCTTGTTGCCTACGAACTTTATGCCCAAGCGAAGTCCGTCATCGACAAGGCCGCGTATGAAAGAGGAAAAGAGCAAGGGAAAGATTATTCCCAAGCCGTCGAGTTGCTCAACCAGGCGATCGGGCGCGATTCCGCTTTTCTTCTCGCGTATTGCAGATTGGCTGAGGCGCACGATGAGCTCTACTTCGAGGGGTGGGATCGCACGCCCAGCCGCTTGGACTTGGCGAAGTCCGCGATCGATTCCGCTTTTCGCCTAAAACGAGATTCGGGCGAGGCGCACCTCGCCCTGGCGACGCACCTTTACCATGGCTACTTCGATTACGAGCGCGCCCGTGACGAGCTCGCCATCGCCGCCCGCACTTTGCCCAACAATGCACGGATTTTTGAATGGACGGGATACATCGACCGCCGTCAAAACCGTTGGCATGATGCCGTGCGCGACTTCGAGCATGCCATGGAGCTGGATCCGCGAAACATGAAAATTCTGCTCGGTGCGTCCATCACTTATGATTTCCTACGCGATTATAAAAACGAAAGAGAGGTCTGTGATCGCCTCATTGCCGTCGAACCAAACAACAGTGTTGGCCGGAGGAGACGTGCTTGGGTCGACTTAACGGAGCGAGCGGATACCCGAGCTGCGCGTTCAATAGGTCTTGATCTATTTCGCTACGAGCGGGATCCTGTCGCTCTCGATCGCGCGTTGGCCGCGCTGCTAGCGGGGAGCGAGGATACTTTTGACGCAAGAGGTCCAGGTAGGGCGACATTTAGCCGAGCTTACCTGGAGGGGTTGAGAGCTCAGAGGAAAGGAGACGCCGCCGGAGCGCAGGCTGCCTTTACTCGCGCGCGCGCGCAACAGGAGGAAGTGGTTCGCGCACGGCCTGATTTCGGCCCACCTCTCTGCATCCTGGGCCTAATCGATGCTGGCCTTGGACGAAAAGAAGAAGCGCTGCGAGAGGGCCGCCGGGCAATCGAGCTTTCGCCGGTAGCAAAGGATTCTGGGGATGCCGCGGACGTTCTTTATTTCTATGCCGTTATCTGTACGTGGACCGTTGAACGCGACTTGGCCATCGAGCAACTGGAGACGCTCGCGAAAATCCCGGCAGGTGTGGACTACGGTGACATCCGTCTTAATCCCTACTGGGATTCGCTGCGCGGCGATCCGCGCTTCGAAAAAATCGTCGCCTCGCTCGCGCCGAAAGAAATAGTTTCGAAGTAGTGCTTAAGGATGACGACCGCGACGATCGTTTGTGGGAGATGCGACGCGAGGATTTCCGCTGACGCCAGTTTCCGCAACTGCCCGGCGTGCCTGTTGGAAACGGGTTTGAACCTGCTCCAGGATGAACTTCCGCGCGCGCCGGCCCTGGCCCAGTTCGGTGACTATGAATTGCTGGAGGAGATTGGGCGGGGCGGTCAGGGCGTCGTCTATCGCGCGCACCAGAAAAGTCTCAACCGGACGGTTGCCCTGAAGGTGATTGCGCTCGGACATTGGGCGACCGAGACGCATTTGAAACGCTTCCGCCGCGAGGCCGAGGCGGCCGCGAGTCTGCAGCATCCGCGGATCGTTCCGATTTACGAGATCGGCGAGCGCGACGGCACGTGCTACTTCAGCATGCAATTCGTCGAAGGTGGACAGGTCGACGAACTCGTTAGGCACGAACCGCTGCCGCTCCGCCGCGTCGCGGAAATCGTCGCCAATCTCGCGCGCACGGTGCACTACGCGCACGAGCGCGGCATTCTCCATCGCGACATTAAGCCGGGAAATATCTTGCTCGACGCAGAGGGCGAGCCGCACCTGGCCGACTTCGGTCTGGCACGCTTGGTCGAAACCGAAAGCACGGTGACGCGCACGTTGGAAGTCCTGGGAACGCCGAGTTACATGGCGCCGGAGCAGGCGGCCGGTCAAAACGCGCAACTCACGAGCGCGACCGACGTCTACGGACTCG
Source organism: Chthoniobacterales bacterium (assembly GCA_051003415.1). Classification (GTDB taxonomy): domain Bacteria; phylum Verrucomicrobiota; class Verrucomicrobiia; order Chthoniobacterales; family UBA10450; genus Palsa-1392. Next base: position 10,301 of record JBPCLI010000086.1, read on the forward strand.
GCGCGGTCCTTTATCACTTGCTCACAGGCCATCCGCCTTTCGCCGGCGGCACGACTTACGAAACGATCCGCTTGGTTTTGGAAACGGAGCCGCGAAGTCCGCGCCTCTGGAATCCCAAAGTGGATCGCGACCTGACGACAATCTGTTTGAAATGTCTCGAAAAAGATCCCGGCCGTCGCTATCCGTCGGCGCTCGCGCTCGCCGAGGATCTCGAACGTTGGCTCGGCCATGAGCCGGTGCAGGCACGGCCCGCCGGAATTTTCTATCGCGGGCGCAAATGGGTTCAGCGCAATCCCACTTTGGCCGCGCTGGTTCCGCTCGCGGCCTCCTTGTTAGGCGCGATCGCGCTCTTGTTTTGGAATCATGAGCCGAAGCCGCCGCCCGCCGGGATCGCGGTCCTCCCGTTCGCAAATCTCGACGGGGATAAGAAGGACACTGTTTTTGTCGACGGCATCCAGGATGACATCCTCACGAGATTGGCCGCGATCGCCGATCTGAAAGTGATCAGCCGGACCAGCGTGATGAATTATCGCGGCGTGCAAAACACCCGGCAGATCGGCGACGCCTTGCACGTTTCGCATTTGCTCGAAGGAAGCGTGCGCCGGGACGGAAAGGGCGTGCGCATCAACGTGCAACTGATCGATGTCCGTTCCGATCAACCAATCTGGGCCGAGGAAT
>JBPCLI010000087.1:0-6100 GCA_051003415.1 Chthoniobacterales bacterium
CACATCGCTCGGATAATCGCTCCGGGTCCCTCGGGTCTTGAATCTTTTCTTTGCCATCCCAAGCGTGATGCTTGGTTGTAAGCAAAAAGTACAGATTTATCTGCACCAAAGTTCATGACACGCTCTACGGGACGACCGTGAGCGTGAGAAGTGGAAAAGAGCATCCGCGGAGAAGTCATTGTATCCTGTGATTAATCCATGGGCCTCTTCAGTAGTCAAAATGCCAACTCATGGAAGTGGAAGGGTAACTCCGCAACTTTTTTCCTAAAGATTGCCGACCAAGGAGTAGGTCCCCCTTAACTGGCTATCTCGAGGTCTGACTTCACCGATTCAAGTCATGTTCCATCCCGCCGGCGCCTGGCCTCACCGGCCAGAGCTCTGCCTTCCCGGGGCGCCGAGTGAGGGCTCACGACCCCGTCGGACGCACGCCGGCTCAGCGCAGAATCACGACGCCGTTGCGAATCTCCGCCGTGGTGACGTTGTACGGCGCGGCCCCTTCCAACGCATAGCCCATGATCGACTTACCGCCGACGCTCATGGAGAGTATGCCGGAGGGGACTGGGAATCCATTGGCTTGGATTTTCGAGACTTCGAGGGCGGTGATGGGAGTCGGTCCGTCTGTCGTGATGACGAAACTGCCGTTCAGGTAACCCTTCGGGAAGCCCGGCACTTTCTCGGAGGAGATACTCATCTGCACGGTGGCGGTATTCCCGCTGACGGAGACGTAAGCGTGTCCGCGTGACTTCGGATTAGCGGAGATCAATCCATTAATGTCCGACCCGGACAGGGTGAGGTTGCGCTCCGTGTCGAGCGTCGGCACAGACGGCTCCGGGGTGACGTTGGCGTCGGGCGTGGCGGTCGGAGCGGGTGTGTAGGAGGGTGTGGTCGGCGCGGACTCAAATTGATCGACCCGTTGCTGGACCTCGGCGAGCTGGGCGGGCGGAAGTTCCTTGATCGGGAGCTTGGTCGGCTTCGCTCCGCGAGAGTAGAGAAGATAGCCGCCGAGCCCGATGAGGACGACGGTGAGGATGGCGAAGGCGACGAGGAAAAGGCAGCCCTTGCCCGCGCAACCCATGCCGGGTTTCTTCGGGGGCGGGGCCTCGAGCCAGGTTGGATGAGTGGGATCGGTCGCCATGGTTTAGGTCGTTAGGCTATTCTGGGCCGCGATCAGCTTTTCGTAAAGGGTGTCGAGGCCCTCGGAGAGGAGCCGCGTCTGGCCGAGGACCGGCATGAAATTCGTGTCTCCCGCCCAGCGCGGCACGATGTGCAGGTGGAGGTGATCCGCCACGCCCGCGCCGGCCGCGGTGCCGAGGTTGAGGCCGAGATTAAACCCCTGCGCCTTCATGGTGGCGCGGAGGAGGGCCTGGGCATGGACCGCGAGCGCCCAGAGCTCGAGGATTTCGTTTTCGCCTAACGACGCGAGATCCGCCGTCTTCCGGTAGGGCACCACCATGAGGTGCCCGACGGCGTAGGGATAACGGTTCATCATGAGGAAGGCGTTCTTTCGCCTCGTGATGACGAGGTGGGGAGCATCGTCGCTCGCCTGGGCGGCGGCGGTGAGGAAGTCCGGGATCCGGTTCTCGAGCTCAAAATATTCGACCCTCCAGGGACACCAGAGAGCTTCGATCTCGGCTTTGGGATACTCCATTGACTCGTTAGGCAAGATGATCTCGGGGAGCGTATCGGCTGAGGCGGCGATGTCGAGGGCGCTTTTCGCTCACGGTTGACGGACGAAGAGCGAATAGCGCGGCAGGCCCTGCGCCTTCTCCGAGACGCGGCGCAATTTTGCTCCGGGAAGGAGATCGAGCCAGGGCCGGGCGGGCTGGTCCCGCACCACGAGGGCGTCGAGCTGGCCGGCTTTCCATTGCGCGACGGAGTCGTTAGGCGGGAGGAAGTGATCCTGGCGCAGGTAGAGAAGCATCCCTTCCTCCCGCCCGCCGACCACGCCGTAGCGCCAATGCTGTCGCGTGGCTTCTTCCATCACCGCACGCGAAAACTGGACGAGCGCGTCGCACCGCTCGCGCCGGGCAAACGTGATATTCCAGGCCGCATAGCCGCCGGTGATGACGACGGCGAAGACGATCGAGGCGGCGAGCCAGGGCCGGATTTTGATTCGCCAGCGGCCGGTCTCCATGGCGGGTGCGATCTGCGCGCCTAACAACAAGCAGAGGGGCGGCAGGATCGGGAAGATCCGGTCGACGCGTTTCGAGGGAATGATCGACATGAGCAGGAGGCCGCCCAGGCTCCAGCAGACCAACCAGACGGTCGCGGGTTTCATTTGGAGCGAGAGGCGTTCCCGCCGGCGCCAGAAGAAGATCGCCAAGCCAATGAGGAGAAGGCTCCAGGGCGCGAACTTGTGCAGGAGATGGGGGAAATAGAAGTAGATCGGCTGCGGCTTGTGGATCGTCTCAGTGAAGCGCCCGGCAAATTCCCGGATCACGACGCTCTCATAGAAACCCTCCTGGCTAACAATCCCGCCAATCGCCCAGGTAAGGAAAATGGCGAGCGACATGATCCACGGCCACCAGCCGCTCCAGCCGGTCGGAGCGCGGTTTTTGCGATGGAGGATCTGGTAGACGATCAACCCGGGCAGGATGAAGGCGTAGATGATCGGCCCCTTGATCAGCATGGCGCTGGAGATAAGGACGAAGGCGATCACCCGGTCGCGCATCGTCCACGCTTCGGGCCGCTGGATTTTCTGCCAGATCTGCGCACCGATGAGAAAAGTCACGAGCGCCAGTGGCATGTCTGTCCGGACCAGGGTGGCGAGGCGCGGGGAGAGGAGGTTCAAGCCGAGGGCGCTGAGCGCCACCAAGCCGCCGACTATTCCGTAGGCGGCGGTCGCTTCCGTCGCCACCAGCCAAAGAAGCGCGAGCGCGGCGGCGAACGACGGAATGCGCCAGGCGCCCTCCCACCAGCGGCTGACCTTGAAAAGCGCGGCGGAGACCCAGCCCACGAGCGGAGGCTTTGTCGCGACGCTTTCGTTGGGTGTGTGCTGGTAGAACCAATGCCCCTGCCCCACCATCTCGAACGAGGTGTAGGCCTGCTTCGCCTGGTCGTAATCGTCCAGCGTCCAGGGAAGATTCGTGATCGCGAAGAGTCCGACGATCAGAGACAGCACCGCCCATTTCGTCCCCGGGCGCTCGAGCCAGTCGCCGGTCACGTTTCACTCTTCCCGCCAGAGGACGGCGCGCACCGGCGCTCCGTCGCCGCCGGAGATCTTGAGCGGCAGGGCGGCGAGGTTGTAAACGCCCGGGTCGGCTTCGCTCAGATCGAGCCCCTCAACGATCGCGATATCGGCCGCAGCCAGCGCGTGATGATTTCTCAGGTCCTTGGAATCGATGGCATCGACGGATGGCAGGTCCAGCCCGAGGAGCGTCACTCCCCTGCCCTTCATCCATTCTGCGACCCCGGAAGCGAGGACCGGAATGGCCTCGGGGAACTTTGTCGAATCCGGCCAGGCGCCGGTCTTGATCAAAAGCCGCGGCGCGGTCGCGCCCGGTTCCAGATCGGCGATCGTGATCTCGTCTAACGAATCGGCGAATTTAGTGCTCAGGTCGACGACCGCGGCCTTGCCCAGGTAACGTTCCGGCCCGAAACGATCGATCGTTAGGCCGTCATCCTCGAAATGAAAAAAAGCGTCGGCGTGCGTCCCGGAATGCACGCTCGTCGTGACCCGGCCGAGGTTGACCGATGAACCTTCCGCAAGTCGGCCGACCAGCCGGTAGTCAAAACTTGCGTCGCCCGGCCATGGCGCGAGATCGGATTGGAGCGAGCGGGTGATGTCGAGATATTTCATCGGCCGGGAGAGATTGGATGGGGGCCGCCGTCAAGGCAAACAAAGTCGTTTTGCAACCCGCGCCGATTTCCCGCATGCTCCAGCGTGAGCAAACAAGAAAACCCCTGGGTCGATATTGTCCCTGGGATCAGACGGCGCACCATCGCGCAGGGCGCCACCATGTATCAGATGCGCGCGGAGCTGAAGGCCGGTAGTCGCCTACCCGAGCACGCTCATCCGCAGGAGCAGATCGCGCATGTCGTTAGGGGCCGGATGAGAATGATCGTGGCCGGGATCGCGCACGAGCTGAGCGCGGGCGACGCCATTTACCTCGCGAGCAACGTGCCTCACGGCGTCGAGACGCTCGAGGACACGACCGTGATCGACACTTTCAGTCCGCCCCGCGACGACTATCTCGCGCTCGACGAAAAAGCGCGCCGCGCCGCGGAATGAAAATCATTTCCGGCGGGCAAACGGGCGTCGATCGCGCCGCCCTCGACGCCGCGATGTCGTTAGGCGTGGACTGCGGGGGCTGGTGCCCTGAAGGCCGGCTCGATGAGACCGGGCGGATTCCCACGCAGTATCCCTTGCGCGAACTCGCGGGCGGCGGCTACCTCGAACGGACCGCGCAAAACGTTCGCGGCGCGGACGGCACCGTTATTTTTTACCGGGAAACTCTCCAGGGCGGGACGAAGTCGACGATGGATTTCTGCTCGGCGGAAGGGAAACCGTTCCGGCTCATCGACGCCGCGACGGTCTCTCCCGAAGAAGCCGCCCGACGGGTCGAAGAATTCGTTAGGGTAAATCAAATCAAAGTTCTCAATATCGCTGGCCCGCGCGCCAGCCAATGGCCGCCGGGTTACGAATTTGTTTTCCAAACGTTCACGCAATTTTTTCGCGCCGGAGCACCGAAACTCTCTTTTGTCGTTCCGGCGCATAACGAAGAACACGAGTTGCCGGAAACCCTGCGCGCGCTGCTGCGAGCGGCCGACGCGGCCGGAGAACCGTATGAGTTGATCGTGGTGGACGACGCCTCGACCGACGCCACCGCCGCTATCGCCCGCGAATTCGGCGCGCGCGTCCTTTCAATCGACCGCCGACAGATTGCCGCGTCGCGCAACGCCGGCGCGCACGCTGCGCAGGGCGATGTTCTCTTCTTCGTCGACGCCGACACGCGGATAGCGTCCGGCCATGTGACGGGAGCGCTCGCGGCCCTGTCTCACCGCTGCGTCGGTGGCGGCGCACGCGTTGAGATGGAGGGACGTCTCCCGCTCCTTACCCGCATCCTGCTGCGCGCATTCTGCGTCGTTTATTTCGGGACGGGCTTCGCCGCGGGCGCCTTTCTTTTCGCCCGGCGCGCGGATTTCGAAAAAGCCGGCGGCTTCGACGAGCAATACTTTGCCGGCGAGGAAGTTTATCTCAGCCTCGCCCTCCGCCAGCGCGGACGATTCAAGATTCTGCGTGAACCGGTCATCACTTCGGCAAGAAAGTTAAGGATGCATCGCCCGGCGGTGCTGCTGGGGCAGACATTTTTCATCTTGTTAGGCGGACCGCGTGCCCTGCGGACGCGCGACAAACTCGCCGTCTGGTATGATGGGAAACGCGAGCGCCCGGCGATCTGACGAATTCCGGGTTGAGTCCTCGGACACCGAAGCCGAAGCTGAAATCCTGAGCTATGGAAACCGAAGTAAAGTCCGCCATCGACCTAACGAACTGGATCGAAGAACACGAAGACAAGTTCAAGCCGCCGGTCAGCAATCAGTATCTTTACGAGGGCCGCGATTTTTTCGTCATGGTGATCAAGGGACCGAACGCGCGAAACGATTTTCACCTCGTCGATTCGGAGGAATATTTTTACCAGCTCAAGGGCGACATCAAAGTCCGCACCCGCGAGGGCGACCAGATCGTCGATCACCTCGTGCGCGAGGGCGAAACGTTCTTCATTCCGCCTAACGTCCCGCACGCGCCCATCCGTCCGCCGAATACGGTCGGCGTCGTGGTCGAGCGCCGCCGGCCGGCAGGCGAACGCGAGCACGTGATTTTCTATTGTGACAACTGCGGAGCCCTGGTCGAGGACATCGACTTCGATTGTGCCGACATCGTCGACGCGTTCAGTCAGGCGATGCTCGATTTTTGGAACGACGACGGGCGTCGCATCTGCCAAAAGTGCGGGCACAAGGTCCCGAAGCCGGAACCGGTAAAACCCTTCTAAGGTAGCTCAGACGAACTGCCGCGCACATTGGATGGCAGCCCGCACCACCTCCGCGCGTCGCGCGGGTCTCACCGCGCTCGCTTCCTCGATCTCTGCCACCAGGCGTGAAC
>JBPCLI010000088.1:0-26727 GCA_051003415.1 Chthoniobacterales bacterium
GACATCGGAAGGAGGTTTGCGGCGAGGCGCCGCAAACGGCACGCGAGGCGCGTGCGCTCCCCGGAATCAGGCTCGACGCGCGTCATGAATGCGGACACCGATCTTTTTCCGGACGTCCAAAAGGTCCTGAGCGTAGCGGAGCTGACCCGCTCCATCCGCGGCCTGCTGGAGACGCGCTTCGGCGCGGTCTGGGTGAAGGGCGAAATTTCGAACTACAAGCGACATCCCTCCGGCCACCAGTATTTTACTCTCAAGGACCAACGGGCTGCAATCTCGTGCGTGCTTTTCCGCAACACACTCCCGCCCTTTCCCACCCCGCTGGCCGACGGCATGCAGGTGCAGATTTACGGCGATGTCACCGTTTTTGAAGCGCGCGGGCAGTATCAGCTCAGCGTCCAGATTCTGCAATCGCGTGGATTGGGCCTATTGCAGGCCAAGTTTGAAACGCTGAAGCGCAAACTCGAGGCCGAGGGGCTCTTCGAGCAGGCGCGGAAGCGCGCGCTCCCGAAATTCCCGCGGCGGATCGGAATCGTGACTTCCTCGAGCGGCGCGGCCATCCAGGATATTCTCAACGTCCTGCAACGCCGCGCGCCTAACGTGGAGGTATTGATCAGTCCGGTGCGAGTGCAAGGGAGCGGCGCCTCTCTGGAAATCGCGACCGCTATCCGCGAGCTGAGTGCGCCTAACGACGCCTGGAAAGCGATCGACGTCCTGGTCGTGGCGCGCGGCGGGGGAAGCATCGAGGACCTCTGGGAATTCAACGAGGAGATCGTGGCCCGGGCGATTTTCCATTCACCAATTCCGGTCGTTTCGGCGGTCGGTCACGAGGTCGATTTCACAATCGCGGATTTTGTCGCCGACCTGCGCGCGCCCACCCCGAGCGCGGCGGCGGAACTGATGGTGCCCGATGTGCGCGATCTGGAACGGCGAGTGCGCGAGCTGCAAAACTGTCTCGGGAAATGCTGGCGCGATTTTCTCAGCCGCGCCCGCGGCCGGCTGAGCGGGGCTTCGGAGAAAGCGTTGTTCCGCGAATTGAGCGGGCGGCTGCGCGACGCCCAACAGCAGCTCGATCTGGCGAAGGAATCCATCGCCCGCAGTCTCGAACGCCGCCGCATCTCGGAGCGCACTCGCCTAACGAACACGCTTCTGGTCCTGAAAACGCACAATCCGGCCCGAGAGCTGGCCGCCCGACGGCAGCAGCTACAGGAAATTCGCCGCCGTCTCGGCGAATGCTCCAAGCAGCGCCTGGCGGAACTGCGCGAGCGCTGGGAGCGGAGGGCAGGCATGCTGCGCATCCTCGGCCCGCAGGCGACGCTCGAGCGCGGCTACAGCATCACGCTGAACGCCAACGGCAAAGTGATCTGCCGGGTCGCAGAAGCCAAAACGCGGACGCGGATCAAAACCCGCGTCCGCGATGGTGAATTCGAATCGACTGTTAGTTAATCGAGCGCTGCCTATTGAGGATAGATGACGGCATTGACCGTCGCATCCATCCAGGGAGTAGCCGGCACTAGAATATCCGCCAGAGCAGTCCCACCAGTATGACCCATGATGTTGTAAGTTGTAGTAGTTACGACTGTGGTATTTTCGACCGTTCCGCTTGTATCGGTGTGGATTACGATTGCTTTTTTGCCCTTCCATACCCCGCCTTTGGTCGCTGGGTTTGTCGTGTAGTTCGTCGACGAGGTTGTCGGTGCATCGAAGATAAGTGGATAGTTCGGGTTATCCGTGTCAGTCAGACCGAACATATATGCAAAGTTGTTCGTACCCGCCTCAACGCGTTTAGCTTCGGTTGAGGTATCTTCATCTGGCGCCGTAGGAGACCAAGCCGATTTGGCGAGATAGAATATCTTCTCGGTAGGAACATAAGTAGGGACCAAGGCGGCGAATAGTTGGTTCGAGGTAGCACCTGTTCCCGGTGGCGCTATATCGGGAGTGCCAGCGACCTGACCGTTCTGATAGGGAAATTTCCCGTCGTGGTCGCCGGCGTAAAGCTTGCATGCCAAACCGATTTGTTTGGCATTCGATAAGTCCTTGGTTTGGTTGGCCCGTTCGGTGACGCTGCTAAAAACGGGCAGCGCGATGCTGGCTAGAATGGCGATGATCGTGATGACGACCAGCAGTTCGATAAGAGTGAAGGCAGACGTGGGTTTTTTCATATTTTGGCTTGGATTTGGTGCGAGAATGTCTTTCCGCCTTCATAGCGTCAAGATTATTTTTTTGAGGAATTGTATATTTCTGTCGCAACGGAAGAGGGCCTTAAATTCTGCCAAAGGACCTGTTCCCGAAGGGCTTTCGAGCTTTGGGGGGAACACGTTACGACCGATTTCCCATGATAATTGATGGCTAACTCGTCACTTCCGCAGCTTCGCCTTTGAAGCCCACGACCGCCAATGGCGGCAGGTTGATAACGATCGAATGCGTCCGCCCCTGCCATTCCACCGCCTCGGCCAGCAATCCACCGAGGTTGCCGACGTTGCTCCCACCGTAAGTCTCGCCATCGGTGTTGATGATTTCGCGATAAAACCCGTCGCGCGGCACGCCCAGCCGGTAGTTGTAGCGCACAACCGGGGTCGCGTTGACCGCGAAGACAAGCAATTCGCCCTCCCGCGAACGGCGAAGAAATGCCACCACGCAGTTGTCCGCGTCGTGGAAATCGATCCACTCGAAGCTCTCATACGAGTCGTCCATGTCCCAGAGCGCGGGTTCGTTGCGATACACGTGGTTCAAGTGCTGAACCAACCGCCGCAGACCATCGTGACGCGGCAAGTTCGTCAGGTCCCAATCGAGGCCCTGATCATGATTCCACTCCCGGTATTGCCCAAACTCGCAGCCCATGAAGAGGAGCTTTTTGCCCGGATGCCCAAACATCCACGCGTAAAACATCCGCAGGTTGGCGAACTTCCGCCACTCGTCGCCCGGCATCTTGTTGATGAGCGATCCTTTGCCGTGCACCACCTCGTCGTGGCTTAGCACGAGAACGAAATGCTCCTGAAACGCATACATGATGGAGAAGGTGACGTTTCCCTGGTGAAAGCGGCGGTAGATCGGATCGAGCGCCATGTAATGCAGGAAGTCATTCATCCAGCCCATGTTCCATTTGAACCCGAACCCGAGCCCGCCCAGGTAGGTCGGCCGCGAGACGCCAGGCCAAGCGGTTGATTCCTCGGCGATCGTCATCGCCCCGGGGAACATCTCGTGGCACCATTCGTTAGTCTGCTTCAGAAAGAAAACTGCCTCGAGATTCTCGCGGCCGCCGAAGGCGTTCGGGATCCATTGTCCCGGCTGGCGCGAGTAATCGAGATAAAGCATCGAGGCGACCGCATCCACCCGCAGCCCATCGATGTGGTATTGCTCGAGCCAAAAGAGCGCGTTAGCGGTGAGGAAATTGCGCACTTCGTTGCGTCCGAAATTGAAAATCAGCGTGCCCCAATCCTGGTGCTCGCCCTGCCGCGGATCGGCGTGCTCGTAGAGGTCGGTCCCATCAAATTCCGCCAGCCCGTGGGCGTCTTTCGGAAAATGGGCGGGCACCCAGTCCATGATCACGCCCACTCCGGCGCGATGACAGGCGTCGACGAAATGACGCAGTTCGTCGGGATTCCCAAACCGGCTCGTCGGCGCGTAGTAGTTCGTGACCTGATATCCCCACGAGCCTTCAAAAGGATGCTCCGCGATCGGAAGGAGCTCGATGTGCGTGAAACCCATCTCGAGGACGTACGGGAGTAGCCTTTCCGCGAACTCACGGTAGCTGAGCGAGCGGTTCCCCTCGTCCGCCACCCGCTGCCACGAACCGAGATGCACCTCGTAAATGCTGACCGCGCTCTGGTGCCACTGCTTCGTTTCGCGCTCTGCCATCCACTGGCTGTCGTTCCATTGGTAACGCTCGAGGTCGTAAACCAGCGAGGAAGTCTGCACCCCGTGTTGACTGAAAAACCCAAACGGGTCGCTCTTCAAAACAAGGGCGCCGCTCGCGGTCTTGATCTCGTACTTGTAGTGCGCGCCTTCCTCTACTCCCGGGACGAAAATTTCCCAGACGCCGCTCCCGGATAGTTTCCGCATGGGATGGACGCGGCCGTCCCAGAAATTAAAATCGCCGACCACGCTGACGCGGCTGGCATTCGGCGCCCAGACCGCGAAATAAACTCCGCGCGCGCCGCCGATCTCTCGCAGGTGGGCGCCAAACTTGGCGTAGAGGCGCCTGTGATTTCCCTCGGCGAAAAGGTGCAAGTCGACCTCGCCCAGGATCGGGCCGTAGCTGTAGGGATCGCGCAGGAACTGCTCCGAGCCTTCGAACGCGATCACCTTCACGAGATAGGCAAAATCGAGCGCCTCGTTAGGAAGGGTCGCCTGATAAAGACCCTCGATATGGAGACGCTCGGCCGGGAAAATTTTCGTCTGGTCGTTCGCCGCCACGATCTGGATCTCCTTCGCTTCCGGGCGAAAAACGCGAATGACCAGGTCGTCGCCCGAGCGGTGCGGGCCAAGGACGCGAAAAGGATCGGCGTGGGAAGCGTGGAGGAGAGCGGCGATCTCGTTCGGGTCGATGGGATGGATGGCAAATGAACTCACAAATTCAGCCTAAAGGCGAAAAGTCCCCATGCAAAATCAACCGCCGAAAAGCGACCCCGACTGGCAATTGCAACTTCGCCACTTCGGAAATCGCTCTCCCGCGCAAGCATTAGGTTAAGTCGGACGCCTTTCTTCGGGCGAATCGACAGACGAGGTGCCATAGCGACTCTTTGGCTGCCCGCCGGCTAATTCGTAAAGCTGTTTGGCCTTGCCGCGTCGTGGAATGGACGCTGCAGTCTCTCCAACTCGCGACGTGGGAGCTTTTTGATTTTCATTCATTGTCACCTCACCCATATTTCCCGCAATGGATGAGTCTTCTCAAGGTCCGGCCGAAGCCCTCTTGCACACCTATAGCGCGGATGGCGGGATTAATTACCTCGATGCCGCGGCCACGTTGCCGTCGCGTCCGGCGATCGACGCCGCCTGTGTCGACTTGCTCAGCCTGCTCTTCCCCGGATTTCACGGCGAACCGGTTGTGCATCCCGGCGATTTGCCCGCTTTGACCCGCAGCCGCCTGCGCGCACTGCAGGCGCGTTTGCACCCGGAGATGCGCAAGAGCCTGGCCCGACGGGAGCGCAATGATGCCGTCGAACCGGAGGTCGATCGCATCCTGAACGACTTTCTCTCCAAATTGGCTGGCCTGCGTGAAATGCTCTGGAAGGATCTCGATGCCGCCTATGAAGGCGATCCGGCCGCGACCAGTTTCGAGGAGATCATCCTCGCCTATCCCTCGCTGGAGGCGATTGCGATCCAGCGCATGGCGCACATTCTTTACCTGGCCCACCTGCCGCTCATCCCGCGTATGATGACGGAATGGGCGCATAGCCGCACCGGGATCGATATTCATCCGGGAGCGGAGATCGGGAGCCACTTTTTTATCGATCATGGCACAGGGGTGGTGATCGGCGAGACGACGAAGATTGGTTCGCATGTGAAGCTTTACCAGGGCGTCTCCTTTATCGCCCGCTCACTCTCCGCTGGTCGGGCGCTACGAGGAAAGAAGCGTCATCCGACGGTCGAGGATAATGTCGCGATCTACGCCGGCACAACCGTGATGGGCGGCGATACCGTGGTTGGAGCGGGTTCGACCATCGGCGCGAATGTGTTCCTCACCCACAGTGTGCCGCCGCATTCGCTCGTCTCCTACCAGGAGAAAAAGATCGAAATTATCCCGAAGCGGCCGGCCCAGGCTCCAGGCGGGGCGGTCGGTTCGGTTCCGGCATGATCTACCTAGATTACAACGCCACCACTCCGCTCTGCGCAGCGGCCTGGCGCGCGATGCAGCCTTATTTCGAGCGGCATTTCGGCAATCCGTCGAGCGTGCATCGCGCGGGACGCGAGACCCGGGCCGCGCTCGACGACGCGCGGGACCGGCTCGCCTCATTGTTAGGCGCAAAACCGCACGAAATCATTTTCACCAGCGGCGGGACGGAGGCGAACAATCTCGCCCTCCTCGGTCTCGCGCGGCAGGCCGCGCCTAACGGAAATCATTTGATCAGCAACCGGGCGGAGCACCACGCGGTCCTGCACACCCTCGAACATTTGGAAAATCGCGAAGGCTTTGAGGTGACTTGGCTTGACGTTTCTCCAGAGGGCTTGGTCGATCCCGGCGCGATCGAGCGCGCGATCCGGCCCGAGACCGCGTTGGTCTCGATGATGACGGCAAACAACGAAACTGGCGTCATTCAGCCAATGCATGAAATTGCGGCGCGCTGCCAAAAGCATGGCGTGCTTTTGCACAGCGACATGGTGCAGTCGTTCGGCAAACTGCCGGCGGACCTCACCGGGATCGACGCGGCCAGTTTCGGGGCGCATAAATTCTACGGACCAAAGGGCGTTGGCTTTCTCTATCTGCGCGCCGGTTTACCAATCGATCGCATCCAGTTCGGCGGCTCCCATGAGAGCGAACGCCGCCCCGGAACCGAGAACGTTCCAGCGATTGTCGGGATGGCGGCAGCCGCCGCGGAAGTCCTGCGCGATCTGCCTGCCGAGCACGAACGGGAGGCAAAATTGCGCGATGAACTTTGGCGAGGAGTCAAGCGCGTCTCTCCCGGGCTCGAGCAAAACGCCGCCACCGGCCCGCGACTCGCCAACACACTCAACGTTAGCTTTCCCGAATTTTCCTCTGAGACGCTTCTGATGGCGCTCGATTTGGAAGGGGTCTGCGCCTCGAGCGGTTCGGCCTGCATGGTTGGGTCCGTGGTCGCCTCGCATGTCCTGCTCGCGCTCGGTCTCTCCCCGGAGCGGGCGACTTCAGCCATTCGCTTTTCGTTAGGGAAAGAGACGACCGCTTCCGAAATCGAAGAAACTGTGGAAGCGGTCGAACGGATTTTGGCGCGGCGCAATCCGCGCGCCCGTTCCGAAGCGACTCCTCATGCTGTCGTTTAGTCAGCTCGAGTTCACTCTCGCTTCTCCGTTGCCCGCGCGACCGCCCGGCCGCGATCCTGCACTCGAGGCCCTGGCCCGCGATCTTCTTTTCCAGCAGGCCGTGCCGGATCTGGCGGCGCGAGTCGTCGTCGAGTGGTCGAGCCGGCTCCGCACCGCCGCTGGCCGCGCGGAGTATCGGATTTCACGCGTCCTGCTCAATCAACGACTCTGCGCGCACGGCGAGGAAGAAATCGATCGCACCTTGCGCCACGAGCTGGCGCATCTCCTCGCGCAAACTCGCGCCGGTCGCCGGCGCATCGCGCCGCATGGAGCCGAGTGGCGCCGCGCCTGCGCCGATCTTGGCATTGCCAGCGAACCGCGCTGCCACAATCTTCCTTTTCCCTCACGCCGCCTGGCGCGCCGCTATCTTTACGTCTGTTCCCATTGCCGCCGCGAATTCCCCCGCACCCGGCCCCTCCGGCGCACTTCCGCCTGCCTCGCCTGCTGCCGGGACTTTAACCGCGGGCAATACGATCGCCGCTTTCGGCTCCGGCTCGTTAGGCGTTAGGCGCGTCGGGCTCGTTTCGAGGAGCGCACGCGCCCCCGCGTGCTGGCGACGGCGCTCTCGCCGTCGCGAACTTTCTCTGACGTTGGGCAAAGGCAGTAACAACTTCCGTGCCCTCCCACGCTCGCGTCGCGGCGAGGCGACTGCGCTCCCCGGAAGTTCTTTCGCCACGCTCTTTTCCCGTTTGCGCGCTAAACTCCTCGCGACCCGACACGAGCAATGATGCTATGGCAAAAACAGGCCTCTCCGGCATGGCTGACGGCAAACGAAGCGCGACTGGAGGAAATTGCGGGCTGCGACCTCGCGATTATCGCGCGGCCGGGCCGGGCGCGAAGCCTGGTGCAGGTGGTTTGTGGCCAGCGGCAGAAGGCCGCGCGGCTGCAGCGGGACTTCGGCGGCAGGCTCGAAGCCTTGCCGCGCGTTTGGTCTCAGACCATGCAAAGCCATTCGACGCATGCACCTATTCGCGTCGGCCGACAGCTGGAAGTGGTGAGCGAGGCCGCGCCTGCTCAGCAAACGCGCGCCAAAAATCAGCTCATCATCCCCTCGGCCGGCGCCTTCGGCACGGGCGAACACGCCACCACCGCGATGTCGCTTCGCCTGCTCGAAGAAACGACGCGAGAACTCCCGTCGGGCTGGCGACTCCTCGACGCCGGTACCGGCACTGGCATTCTCGCCCTCGCCGCGCGACGCCTTTGCGCCGGCGAAGTCATCGGGCTCGACAATGATCCGCGCGCGGTCGCCCACGCCCGCCAGAATGCGCGGCTCAATAGCGTTTCCCGCGCCAGGTTTATCGCCACCGACGTCCTGCGCTGGAAAACAGACGCGCGTTTCGAGATCGTCACCGCCAATCTTTTCAGCGAGCTCTTGGTTGCGGCGCTGCCGCTTTTTCGGCGCGCCCTGCGTGCCCATGGCCAATTGATTCTTTCCGGCATCCTGCGCGAGCAGTCCGCGGCGGTGGAACGCGCACTCCATCGCTCCAGCTTTCACCTCAGGATAAAACGGCGCCGCGGAAAATGGGTTGCGTTGCTCGCGGGCTTGTAGACGCCTCCCCCCGGGAAGCGCGAGCATGCGCCCCAGCGGAAGAAACCGACCAAACACCGTTTCGCCGGCGCTTCGCAGAGCGAAGCGTCTACAGGGATTCTGATCGCTGCGGATGCCCCGATTAGCACCGCGCCGCGCCGCGCCGAAAACGTTCTTGAACCCTCGTTAGCGGCGGCTACCTTCCGCCTGTCCGAGCGACTTCGATTGCCTGCAAACCCGCGGCTTAATCCTTCAGCCGTTCAGGATTTCCTTATGCAGGCTGATCAACTCTCCTACGTCATCGTTACTCCTTACTCGATGCGCAAATCGCGCACCGGCGGGATCGTTTCCCGCCTCATTTCCCGGACCGGTCTCGATCTGATCGGCGGACGGATGTTCGCCCCGAGCCAAGAACTCGTGAGGCGTTACACCGAGGGCATCGTTACCTCGAAGGATCCGCGGCATCGCGCTACTCAGGAATTGCTTCGCGATTACGTCCTGAAAAATTTCACGGGCGAACGCGACAACCAACGCCCCCGCGTCCTTCTGCTGGTCTTTCGCGGACAGGATGCGATTGAGAAAATCCGTCACGTCGTCGGCCACATCGTGCACGAGCGGACGAGCGGGGAGACGATTCGAGACACTTACGGCGATTACATCACGGATGAATCGGGCGAGGTGACCTACTTCGAGCCGGCCGTTATCGCGTCGCTCGATGAGGAGTCAGTCGAGGAAAACCTTAAGCTCTGGGCGGAGTTTTCCGATTCCGACGGCGGCATCCTGGATGATGTCATCACTTTTCCGTCGGAGGCAAAAGTCGAGAAATCACTCGTATTGATTAAGCCGGACAATTTCAAGTTCCCGAACATCCGTCCGGGCGGCGTGATCGAGGTTTTCTCCCGCACCGGCCTCTACATTATCGGCTTCAAGGTCCACCGCATGAGCGTCGGGCAGGCGGAGGAATTTTACGGCCCGGTCTTGAACGTCCTCGAGGACAAACTCGGCGCGAGCAAAGGCCGCGAAGCGTGGGAAGACATTGTCGAATTCATGTCCGGCGGCCGGCCCAGCGCGACGCCCGACGATCAACGCCTCGCCCCGGGGACAGAGAAATGCATCGCGATCGTCTACCAAGGCGAAGACGCCGTTCGCAAAATCCGCGACGTGCTCGGGCCGACCGATCCGAGCAAGGCGCCGCCCGGATCGATCCGGAAGGAATTTGGCCAGACGATCATGGTCAATGCCGCCCACGCCTCCGATTCGGCGGAAAACGCCCGGCGCGAGATGGAAATCGTGCAGGTGGAGGAGAACAACCTGAAACCTTTGATTGAAAACTTCTACGCCCGCCGATAGCTTGCGCTCCCTTTTTTTCGAAACTCTTAGATGAACACTCTGGCCATGGAAATTTCTACCCGCGCAGCTCAACTGACTCCGTCCCTCACTCTCTCGATCGATAGCAAAGCGAAGGCGATGAAGGCCGAAGGCATCGACATCTGCGGGTTCGGTGCGGGCGAACCGGACTTCGACACGCCGGAGCACATCAAGGAGGCGGCAATCGCTGCGCTCCAGCAGGGGTTCACAAAGTATACGCCCAGCTCCGGGTTGCCGGAGTTGCGCCAGGCGATCGCTGACAAGTTTGCAGCCGACAACGGTCTCGAATATCGCCCGAGCCAAATCATCGTGAGCAATGGCGCGAAGCATTCCTGCTACAACGCTATCCTCGCGACCTGCGAGCCGGGCGACGAAGTGATCATCCCTTCGCCCTATTGGGTGAGCTACCCCGACATGGTGAAGCTCGCCGGAGCCGAGCCGGTCATCGTGCAAACGACCGAGCGCAACGGCTGGAAGATGACGGCCGCGGAATTTGAAAACGCGATGACGCCGCGGACCAAGATGGTGATCATGAACAGCCCGGGCAACCCGACCGGCGCGGTTTACAGCCGGGAGGAACTCGAAGCCATTGTCGAGGTCGCGGCCGAGGAGGACATCTACATTTTATCGGACGAGATCTACGAGAAGCTCGTTTACGACGGCGCCAAGCACGTCAGCATCGCTTCGCTCTCCAAGGCAGCCTACGACCTCACGATCACGGTCAATGGATTTAGCAAATCCTACGCGATGACCGGCTGGCGTCTCGGTTACATGGGCGCGCCGGAAGCGATCGCGAAGGCGGTCGATTCCATCCAGAGCCACAGCACTTCGAATCCAAATTCCTTCGCGCAAAAAGGCGGAATCGCCGCGCTCAAGGGCGACCAGCAGCCGCTTTCCGACATGCACGACGAGTTCGATATGCGGCGCAATTACATGTATGACCGCATCTCGAAGATCGCGAACATCACCGCGGTCAAACCGCAGGGCGCGTTCTACGTTTTGGTCAACATCAGCCAGCTCGGCCTGACTTCGCAGAACTTCGCCGACCGCCTCCTGAGCAAAGCCAATGTCGCAGTCGTTCCGGGCGCGGCTTTCGGCGACGACCGCACCATCCGCCTGAGTTATGCGACGAGCATCGACGTAATCAAGAAGGGTCTCGACCGGTTCCAGGATTTCTGCCGCACGCTGTAACGAATTGCTGATTGGCGATTGCTGATTGCTGATTTGCGGCCGCACTGAGACGCGACCGCCACTCTTCTCATCAGCATTTAAAATCATAAATCAGCAATGCCCTGCGGCTCCCTTTGCCTCATCCTGCACGCCCACCTCCCGTTCGTCAGGCACCCTGAACACGACGATTTTCTCGAGGAAGACTGGCTCTTCGAGGCGATCAGCGAAACCTACCTCCCGCTCCTGCACATGATGCGGCGGCTAGTCGACGAGGGCGTCGACTTCCGGCTCACGCTTTCGCTCACCCCGACTCTCTGCGCCATGCTGCGCGACCAGCTCCTGCAAGAGCGCTACCTGCGCCATCTCGAGCGCCTGATCGGTCTCGCGAATCAGGAAATTGAGCGAAACCAAAACGACCCGCAGCTGGCCGGGCTCTCCCGCTTCTACCGGCATTTTTTCGTTGAGGCTCGCGAATTTTTCGACGAAACGCTCTCCTGCGACATTGTTAGGGCATTTCGCGAACTGCAGGATACCGGCTGCCTCGAGATCATCGCCAGCGCCGCAACCCATGCTTTCCTTCCGCTCTTCCAAGACTTCCCGGAAGCACAGCGCGCACAGATCCGGATCGGCTGCGACAGCTACCGCGAAATGTTTGGCTGCGAGCCGCGCGGTTTTTGGCTGCCGGAATGCGGATACTGCGACGGCCTCGACGTTCTTCTTCAGGAAGCCAACGTGCGCTGGTCAGTGCTCGACACGCACGGGCTTCTCTTCGCCAAGCCGCGACCGCTGCGCGCTGTTTACGCCCCCTGTTACACTCCAGCGGGTCCCGCCGTTTTCGCGCGCGACTGTGAATCCAATCGCGAAGTGTGGAGCGCGAAAAGTGGTTACCCGGGCGACCCGGTCTATCGCGATTTTTATCGTGACGCCGGCTTCGATCGCTCGGAGGAAGAACTTCGGCCGTTCCTGCAGCCGCCCGGAGTGCGGAAATTTACCGGGCTCAAATATCATCGCGTGAGCGGATCGACCGACGAGAAGGAACTCTACGATCCGGCCTGGGCGATGGCGACCGCAGACGAACATGCCGATGATTTTTTCGGAAAACGACAGGCCCGTTGTCGCGAACTGCGCGCGCTCGATCTGGAACCGATCATCGTTAGTCCGTTCGATGCCGAACTTTTCGGTCACTGGTGGTTTGAAGGCCCGCGCTTTCTCGAGAGCTTTCTCCGGCGCGCCGCGCGCGAGCGGGAGGATTTTGTCCTCGCAACGCCAACGGAATTTCTCGCCGCGTATCCTTCGCAGCAGGTCGTTAGGCCAAATCCTTCCAGCTGGGGCGAAAACGGCTTTAGCGGTGTCTGGCTGGACGAGCAGGCCGCCTGGATCTACCCGCTTCTGCACAAGGCCACGCGTCGCATGACGGAACTTGCGCGGCACTATCGAGAAACGAGCGATGGCGCGATCGAGCGCGCCCTCCGCCAGGCCGCGCGTGAGCTTCTCCTCGCGCAATCCAGCGACTGGGCCTTTCTCATCAAGACGAAAAGCGCGCCGCACTACGCCAGGCAGCGAACCGAAGATCATCTCAATCGCTTTCAACGGCTCGCCGCCGATCTCGACTCGGGGCGGATCGATCGCGAATTTCTTGGCGAATGCGAAGAGCGCGCTAACCTTTTCCCCGATTTGAACTGGCGATATTACCTTTAGCCTTCCTCCACATGCGTCTCGCCGTTCTGTTCTGCTTTATCTTCGCCGTCGCTACGTTGCAAGCGCAGGAATCTCCCACTCCGGCGTCCTCGCTGTCGCCATCAGCGGCGCCGGCTCGCCGTGTCTCCCTGAGCTTCGCCCTGCCGCCGCTCGAAGGAACAATCAGCCTCGGGATTTACAACCAAACCGGCAAGCTGGTCCGCGTTCTCCACCGGGAAGATACGATTTCCGATTTCACCGCCGGTCATGACGCGCTCGAGACAGAATGGGATGGGACCGACGACACCGGCAATCCCTTGCCTAACGGGAAGTACAGCGCACGCGGCTATGTCGTGGGTGATCTCAAGGTTGAGGGCGTCGATTATTTCTTTAACGATTGGGTAACGGATGAAAACTCGCCGCACATTCGTCATCTCTCGCAGCTCTGGAGGGAGGGCGGCGACTTGCGGGTGACGGGTGGACTGGCCGACGGCAAGAAGGCATCGTTCATCTGCGATCAATCGACTGGTGCGATCGCCAAGGAAGTTCCGGCTCAGTTCGGGATTCATTGCGATGAAATCCCCAAGCTCCCGAACCTAGTCTCGCCACGCGACTGCGCGGTCGGCCGGGACGGCACCACCTGGTTCATCGATTCAGCCGAGGGCAGCGGTCTTCGCGAGGTTAAACAGCTTTCAAAAACGCACGACCTTTTGCGCCAGCTTTCGTATCCTGCAGATGAACCGCAACCCGAATCGATCGAAGCCTCTCCTAGCGAAGAGAAGATTTTTCTCATCGAACAAAACGACCGCTTGCAACGGCTTCGCGCCCTGAGCCTCGTCCGGACAACAACCGAGAACGGAGACGAAGCAGTCTCGGATTGGAAAACTCATTTCGAGAAAAAAATCATCGCGCACCAGAATTTCGCTCTCGAAAACGGGAAGCCGGTGGCCGCTTCCGCCGGGCCGCAAACCCAGTTGGGGAAAGTCGCGCAAAAGCTGCGCTCGGATCCTCTGCGGAAGAACGAACCCGGGAAAGCCGAGCTGGCGGTTGGGATCGATCCGGATGGAAGCTTTTTAGAAACGAGCGACGGCCTTCCGCTGCGGACAATCAGCGACACGCCCAATCTTTCGCGCGCGCTGCTCGCCCGGCCTAACGACGACGCGATCGACATTTTCCAGGACGACGGCGCGGTCGTCGAGCAATTCCGCGTTTCCAATCTCGCGCAAATGATTGCTTTCGATTGCGGCGATTTTGAGTTGAAATAGAGCGATGGCCCGCGAAATCGTTTACTTCGATCTCGAGACTCAGCGCACCGCGAACGACGCCGGCGGCTGGGACCGCAAAGGCAACATGCAGATGTCGATCGGCGTCATCTACAGCACGCGGACGGAGCGCTACGAAATTTTCCACGAGCCGCGCGTCCACGATTTGATCGAGCGCCTCCGCCAGGCCGATTTGGTGGTTGGATTCAACGTCCTCAATTTCGATTATCACGTCCTAATGGGCTACACCGTGCTCGATCTCGCGCACGAGCTGCCGACCGTCGACCTCATGCTCGACATGGAAGCGAAGCTCGGCCACCGCCTCGGGCTCGACGCGATTGCCCAGGCAACGTTAGGCGTGCGCAAGACGGCAGCCAGCCTCGACGCCATTCGCTGGTGGCGCGAGGGGCGCATCCTCGAGATCGCGGAGTATTGTTGCTTCGACGTGAAAGTGACGCGGCTGGTGCACGAACATGGCTGCCGGCACAAAGAGCTTTTCTTTCACGATCGCTTCGCCCGCAAACAGCGGGTTGAAATTGAGTGGGCGCATCTGTAGACGTCGGCCTCTGGCCGACGCGGGGGAACGCTATCGCAATTAACAAGACGCCTCCGCCCCCGCGCTTCGCAGAGCGAAGCGTCTACAATCGCTTCGCCCGCGGACAGCGGGTCGCAGTGGAATGGGAACTGTAAGGTAGCGCGGGCATCCTGCCTGCGTTTTCCCGCCCGCGCCCGACTCTGCAAGCTGGAAGCTTGCGCTACCTTATTTCTACCTCGATCGGGAGGCAGTGATTGATCTCATAGGAACCGCGATCGAGGTCGCGCTCCATCGGCTGAGTGCGCCCGCGGGAGTCTGTCGCCCGCGCCATCAAGATGCGGCGGCCGGGCGTCGCAGGAGTCTTCCAATTCCACTCCCAGAGTTGCCAGCAATTTAACGCAGTCTCCTCGCCTAACGACGCCCCCTCCCAGGTCGCTCCGCCATCGACACTTATTTCGACCTTGGTGGTTCTCGCGTCGGCCGTCCAGGCCGCGCCCCGGACCTTAAATTCCGTGCCGGCCGGGATGACCTCGTTGATTCCCGGTCGCGCAATAGAGGCTTTGACCTGCATCTGCGTGACCGGGACCAGCCGCACGCCCGCGTCGTCGCGCTGCCAAAACGCGTAATCCATCGTCTGGTAATAGCCGTTATACGACTGCTCGGTGACGACGATGCGCTGAAGCCATTTGACCGCCGCCATTCCAAACCAACCCGGCACAATCGCGCGCAACGGAAAACCATGAGAGGGAGCGAGCGGCTCCCCATTCATCTCCAGCGCGAGAAGGACGCCCTCCAATGCCTTGCTCAGGGGAACGCTCCGGGCGTAGTGGATTTTGCCGGCCGGTTTCGGCGCCTCGCTGATCATGCCGCAGTCCGCTCCTTCGAGAATCACTTCCAGCGCCCCGGCCTTGACGCCCGCGCGTCGGAGGACTTTGCCTAACGACACCCCAGTCCATTGGGCAGTTCCGACCGCGCCCAGTTCCCATTGCGTGCCTTTCACTTTCGGGACGAGGAAGACGCGGCCGTTACCCGCACACTCAAGCGTGGCCGGGATGGTAGTACTGGGCAGTCCGCAGAGGTCGTCGTAGCTCAGCTCAAGAGGAGACTCGACCGCTCCTTCGATGCGCAAACGCCAGGTGGAGCGATCGATCTGCGGGATGGGAAAGTGCGAGCGGATGTAAAACCGATCGTTAGGGGTAATGAAACCATCGAGGGTGCCAAACGGCATTTCGAGATTGGCCGGGTCTTTTTCGCGAATGATCATGTCGCACCAAATCTAGCCTGCGCAGTTCTCCGAAACCCAGCGCAAATATCCCGGCAGCCCCTGCTCGACCCGGAAGGCGATAATTTCCGGGAGTTCGTAGGGATGCAGTTGGCGCAAGGTCGTCTCCAGCGCTTCGTAGCGCTCGGGCGTCGTCTTGAAAAGGACGATCGTCTCGCTCGCGTTCTCGACCTTTTGCTCCCACCAATAGATCGACTCCACCGCGGACAAAAGATTGGCGCAGGCCGCGCATTTATCTTCGACCAGCTGGCGGCCGATGCGCCGGGCCGTGGCCGCATCCGGGAAGGTGCTGAGGACGAAAAAAACTTCGTCCGCCATGACTCGTTAGGCCGCGGCGACCGCGGCGTGCCGGCAAATCCAGCCGCCTGCGATCACGACGTCGCCGTCGTAACATACCGCCGCTTGCCCGGGCGTGACCGCTTTTTGCGGCTCGTCCAGCCGCACCACCGCGCGGTCGTTTTCCAACGGGATGAGCGTGGCCGCCGCGCCGGGATGGCTGTAGCGAATCTTCATCGTCACAGGGAGCGGCTCTTCCGAACGCGACTGGCTGCTCCAGTTGATCCGATCAATCTCAAATTCTTCCACCAGCAGATCCTCGGCATCGCCGACGAAGACGCGATTGGAGGCCGGGTCGATATCGACCACATAACGCGGTCGCGGCGAACCGCCGGGCAGCCCTTTGCGCTGGCCGATGGTAAACATCTCGATCCCCTCGTGCTCGGCGAGGAAATTGCCCGAAAGATCATAGATCCCGCCGCGATGGAATTCTGTTTCGCCGAGATGGCCGCGGAGGAAAGCCTTATAATCGTTGCCCGGGACAAAACATATCTCCTGGCTATCGACCTTGTCGGCCACCTTCAAGCCTAACGAGCGTGCGATCTGGCGGATTTCCGGCTTGGCCATGGCGCCGAGCGGAGTCAGCGCGTGCCGCAGCTGCGGCTGGCGCAGACTGAAGAGGAAATACGATTGATCCTTGCGCGGGTCGGCTCCTTTGCGCAGGACAGCGCGATCGGCATGGTGCTCGATGATCGCGTAATGCCCGGTCGCGATGTAGTCGCAGTCCAACGCGCGGGCCTTTTCCCACAGGCTGCCGAACTTGAGCTTCTCGTTGCACATCACGCACGGATTCGGCGTTCGCCCCGCCTGGTATTCGCTCGAGAAATAATCGATCACGACGCGCTCGAACTGGTCCGCCTCATCGACCACATAATGCGGGATGCCTAACGAATGGGCCACACCCCGCGCATCCGCGATCGCCTGCGGCCCGCAGCATTTGTCCTCCGCCCGCGAGATACAATCCTGCGGCCAGACCTTCATCGTCACGCCGACGACATCGTAGCCCTGCTCGCGCAGCAGATAGCCCGCGACGCTGGAATCGACTCCGCCGCTCATGCCGAGGAGGACGCGCTGTTTGGTTCCGTTCATCGAGCGCGTAAAGTCGGCGCAATTGCCGGGGTGGTCAACGCAACGCCCTTTTCTTCACTGGACGGCTCAGGAACGGACTGTCCCGCAACGTGAAGCGCCACGGAAATTCCCGCGCCCGGCTGATCCCGATCCGCGGATCGGCCACGACTTCGACCGCTTCGTTAGGTCGACCTCGAAAGCAATGCGCGGGATCGGAACAAAGATCGATCTCGTGATCGCGTTTGTTGATGTCAAGCGCCTGGGTCAGCTTTCCGGGGCCAGAACAAAGGCGCTTCAATTCTTCGACGCCCCGTCGCTTTCGCATCAACTCCAGCCCCCGCCGCGGCTCAATCGCGCGGACGAGGATGAGTCCATTACGTGGGCCGCCTTTAATCAGGACGTTCAACATCCAGTGCACGCCGTAGTTGAAATAAATGTAAGCCGCGCCGGCTTTGTTCCTTTCGACAAAGGCGCGCGTGCTCGGGCGCATAAAGGTGTGGCAGGCTTCGTCGCCCTCGACCAGATACGCTTCCGTCTCGACTACGAGACCGCCGCATTTACCCCAGACCAGTTGGGTGCCGATCAGGTTCTCGGCACATTGCAGAGGATCGATTTGGAAAAAACTTTCGGACAACACGCGCCCAAATTAGCAGCTTCCGGCGAGAGCGAAATTCCGCGCCGCAAAGCCGCCAACCAGGCGATGGCGCCGGAAATATTCGATCAGCGCTTCGCGGGTTTGCACGGGATGAAAAGTGCAGCGTGCCTCCGGCCGCTCGAGGATCGAGCGCAATTTCATGAAGCGATGACCCGCACTGCGCGCGTCAAAGGTGTTGAGCGCAATCCGATAGCGTTTCGCGGGATCGAGCGGCCGCCCATCAGTCGCTCGCAAACTCGTTAGGCGCTTTTCCCTTCCCTGCCCGGCCACAGAAATTCCAAAACCGGTCAGACTGCGGCGTTCCCGGCTCTGGAAAACTTCTTCCATGATCACCTTGAGCTCGAGCGGCGTGAGGTCGGCAGTCACGAGATAATTCTCGTAGGGGAGGATTTCCCAGAGATCGCCGATCGTCTTCCGGCCTTTCCTGAAGGCGTGCCGGTCATCGAAAAGCCCGTGAAAGACTCCCTCGATTTTGACACGGTGCGCGGTCAGCGTCTCGGTGATCGCGGCCGCGATTAGATGCTCCACCTCGCTCGGTTCGCCCGCCTCGGACCGGACGCTCAAGGTTTTCGTCAGTTCGCCGACGGGATCGGCCAACACCTCGGCAGCGCGACCAAGTCGCGGCTGGGTCCGGCTCAGGATCACGGGATCCAGCTCCCAGCGGTCATCCATCAGTTCGGTCCGTGCTTCCTGTCGAAGCAATTTCTTCGAGTTGCGATCGAAGAGCAGATCCACCCGTCCGACATGAATGCCAAAATGATCGGCCTGCGTGAGGAGCACGCCATTCGTTAGGCGTGCTGGAATATTCTGGTGCGTGTGCCCGGCGATGACGACCGCAAGCTCCGGGAACTCCGTCGTCAACGTCATCATGCAGTTGGCAAAATCATCGCCCCCGGTGCGCTCCTTCAATCCCATGTGACCGACGAGAACGATGGCGTCGGCGCCCTCCGCTCTCGCCTGCCGAATGGCCCGCCTTGTCGCCTCGACCGGGTGTTGAAACTCCATGTCCTTGATGAACCTGGGCAGAAACCAGAACGGCATTCCCGGTGTCGTTAGGCCAACGATCGCGAGCTTGAGCCCGGCGATCTCCTTCAGGACGAAAGGGCGGATTTTTGCGAAGGGATGCTCTACGTCACGGAATTGGCCAGCTGGTTTTCCTTCGAGCAGCGTGTTGGCCGCCAACACTGGCATCCGCGAAACCTGGACGGCTTGCAAGAATGGATCGATCCCCCAATCGAACTCGTGGTTGCCGACAATCCAGGCGTCGTATTGCAGGAGATTGAAGAGGTCGATCATCGATCGCCCCTCGTCGCTTAGCGCAAACTGGGTGCCCTGATAAACGTCGCCGACGTCGAGGAGAATCGAGTGCGGGTTCTCGCGCCGCCAGCGCCGGATCTGGGTCGCGCAGCGCGCCAACCCACCGAGATCGCGGCGCCCTTCATAATCAGTCGCCGGCAGGATGTGCCCATGCAGATCAGTCGTGTGCAGGATGGAAACCATGATTAGGTCCTGCCGTGGGATTTCCGCCCCGCGCGTCCACGACGGCAGTACCCCCGCCATCGTCGCTCCGGCGAGGCGGCGGAGAAATTCGCGGCGATCGGGAGAACGAAGATTCACGGTAAACGTTGTCGATTTTGACCGCAGCCCAGCGGGGAGACAATCTTATTCGAGATGAATCTCGAAGGTTTGGATCACATCGCGATCGCGGTGAGCGACGTGGAACGTTCGGTGCGCTGGTACATCGAAGTCCTCGGCTTGGAGCGGCAACACGCCGATGTCTGGAGCGGCGGTCCGCAATTTGTCGGGAAGGGCACGACTGGCGTTGCGATCTTCCCGGCCCCCGAATCCGTCGCCGGGTCCGACAAACTGCGGCGGGTTGGTCTGCGCCATTTCGCGCTCCGGGCAGATCGCGGAAATTTTCTTGGCGCCCAACGCGAGTTAAAGGAGCGCGGGATCGATTTCCATTTCGAAGACCACCAGATCGCGCACTCGATTTATTTTCGCGATCCGGATGGCTTTGAGCTCGAGATCACGACCTACGAACTGGAGTAGAAGATTGGAAGCCCGCGCGTTTGCATGCAGCGGACGACCGGTTGATAGCTAGCGCTCATGAAACCGGCGATTTTCATTTGCCTTACGCTCTGTGCTCTCGCGGCGCAGACCGAGGCCGGCTGGTTCTCGCGCCGGACCCCGACGCCAACCCCGACGCCGATTCCAGTGCGCAAGGCACTCCCGCTCTCCACGCCGACTTCCGACCCGACTCCGAAGCCGCCGCCTCGCGAACTGGTCGCGTTGCCGATCTACGACAAGGAAACGAGCGTGCGGCTCCAGATCTTTCTCGATAACCACAAGTTTGGTCCCGGGAAGATCGACGGCCAAATGGGCGAATTTTTTGGCAAGGCACTGGTCGCTTACAAAAAAGCAAACGGGCTGCCGCCGACCGGCGCGGTCGATCAGGAATTGCTCGCACAGGTGCCCGAGCCCTACACGACCTACACCATTCGGCCCGAGGACGAGAACTTCGTCGGCGAGACCGCCTCGACGCCATCGGAGCAGGCGAAGTTGAAAGCGATGAAATATGGATCGCTGCTCGAATTCGTGGCGGAGCGTTATCACGCCGCGCAGGATTTTCTTTCCAGAATCAATCCGGGAATGGATCTTGGGAAATTGAAGCCGGGCGACACGGTGAAAGTGCCTAACGTTCAGCCTTTCCAGATCGAGAAACTCTCGGAGAAATTCATCCCGAACAATCCGGCATTTGCCAACCGGCAGGTTTTTATCGATACACGCGAGAATTTTTTAGAGGTGAAGGAGGGCGACAAACTGGTCGCGGAATTTCCGATCACGCCCGGATCGAAAACGCTGCCGGCGCCCAAAGGCGTCTGGAAAATTCTCGGGATTGCCACTCTCCCCTGGTTTCGACATGACGAGGGGGTCCTCAATCACGGCGTGCGAACGAGCGATTTCTACAACATCCCGCCCGGGCCTAACAATCCGGTTGGGATTCTTTGGTGCGGCCTGAACAAGCCGGGTATCGGTATTCACGGCACGAACAATCCGGAAACGATTGGGCGGGCCGGCAGCCACGGCTGCATTCGGACGGCGAATTGGGATGCCGCGCGCCTGAAGGACATGGTGAGTCCCGGCACCGTGGTCACGATTTTCTAGGGCAGATAATCGCACGGGAGTGCATACTGCACTTCGATGAAAGATCATGGGAGTCATAGAAAGGATGGGAATAATGAGACCCATCTTTCCCATTCTTCCCATCCCTCTCAGAACCCGAGCGAATCCTCGCGGCGCGCGGCGACTACCACACGCGCCTTTCTTTTCAAAAAGTCGAACTCATCCACGACCTGACCTTCCGTTTCGCCCACAAATATCTCTCGCGCGGCGTTCGCACGATCGACCAGATGATGCAATCGGCGCGCTCCGGAAAAACATCCTAGAAGGCAGCAAAGCCGCCCTCACTTCCAAGGAAACCGAGATCAAGCTGACCAACGTGGCCCGGGCCAGTCTCGAGGAACTGCTCGCCGACTACCACGACTTTCTCCGCGCCCGAGACCTGCCGATGTGGGAGAAAGACTCGAAAGAGGCGCAATATTTCCGCCGCCTCGGTCGCAAAACCTCGCCCAGCTACGAAGATTATCGTGAGTTTGTGGAAACGCGCCCACCGGCCGTGATCGCCAATATCGCGATCTGCCTTATCCACCAGGCAAACTATCTCATCGACCACCAACTCCGCCGGTTGGAGAAAGATTTCGTTGCGCAAGGCGGCCTCCGCGAGCGTATGACTCGTGTGCGCCTCAGCCACCGCCACCAGTCGCGCCAGAAATAAATCCCCTTCCTCCCCTGCCTCCCATTATCGACCGCGGGAATTTTCGCGCAGTTTCAAATCTTCGCGCGTCTAGGCTTTAGATCGACCGATGGATTTCACCGAACACGACCTTTATCGAGCGGCCATTCACGGGGATCGCGACGCCTTTGAAATGATCATCCGCAACCAAAGCCGCGCCCTCTTCGCCATTGCCTACGGAATTCTGCAAAACCGCGAGGAAGCCGAGGATGTCGTGCAGGACGCGCTCGTCAAGGCTTGGAAAACGCGCTGGCGGGTGCGCGATCCGGAGAAGTTCCCGGCCTGGCTCGGCACAATCGCGCGCCACCGGGCGCACGACGTGGCGCGCCGTCGGCGGAGCGTTCCTTTCCCGGCCGAGGCGGCGGAGCCGACCGACCATCCATTTGCAGAGGCGGCCCAGGCCTCGAAGGAGCAAGCGATGAGCGAGCAGGTGCGAGCCGCGCTCGCGACCCTGCCTGAGCTGCACCGCGCCGCGCTCACCCTGCGCTATTTCGAAGCGATGGACTACGCCGCGATCGAGCGCACCCTTGGCCTAACGAACGGCGCGCTCCGCGGGATTCTCGGGCGTTCGATGGAAACGCTGCGCCACCGTCTCCGTCCCGCCCTCGCCACCCTGGAGTAACGACATGCCTAACGATATCATTCACGACGAGATCGAAAGCTGGCTGGCGGCGGAAGTGCACGACCAGCTAGCTACTGAAGAACGCGCCGCCCTCCAGCAACATCTGGCTGGCTGCGCCGCCTGCCGCGCTTTGCAGGAGGAAGAAAAACAAATGCATCAACTATTGGAAAAAACACTCGCCACCGAAGCCGCTGATCCGGCTTTCGAACAACGCATGCTGGGCCGCTTCCGCGATAAGGTCCCGGAAGGCGGAGGCGGTCTGCTCGCCTTCTTCAGCGGGCTCCTGCGGATGCGCGCGGCCCAGGTCACAGCCGTCGCCGCGCTTCTTCTCACGCTCGTGCAGGTAGGGAAAATGGTGACGGGCGAACGCGGCGAACCTTTTCGCGCCGAGACGACTGCCGCATTTGCGCCGCCGCCGCTGCGCAACGAGAAAAAATCCGCCGAGGAACGACCGAACGTAACCGGCTCCAACATCCCCACCGCCGCGGAAGTCGGCCCGCAGGGCGGGAGCTCGAGCACGATCGACGCGCTCGCTTCGCGTGACCGAGAAACATTGGAAAGGGGCCTGGTCGACAAAGCGAAGGCGCCCGCCGAAATGGCCACGACGCAAGGGAAGGAAAACGATCGCCCGGATCAACCGGACGCCCCTGGCGGCAACCGCGTCGAAGGCTCTTCCCTTCCGGCGCCGGTCACCCCGGCCGATTCGCGCAAGCTCATCCGCAGCGCGCAGCTCGAACTCCAGGTCCTGAATTATGAAGCTGCGGTGCAGCGGCTCACGACCATCGCCAGTGAGCAAGGCGGTTTTGTCGCGACCCAGAATTCCTCGAAACTGCCTAACGGAAAGCTGCAGGGCTCGGTCGTGATCAAAGTCCTGCCGGAAAAACTCGATCGCTTTCTCGAGAAAGCGCGCGGACTCGGCGAGCTGAAGAATCAGACCCTCGGCTCGCAGGATGTGACCAAGGCGTATCTCGATACCGACGCGCGCATGCGCAATGCGCAACGAATGGAAACACGCCTGCTCGAGATGCTGGAAAAGAAAACGGGCAAGGTTTCCGACCTGCTCGAAGTGGAAAAGGAACTGGCCCGGGTGCGCGAATCGATCGAGCAGATGCAGGGCGAGCTAAAGTATTACGACGCCCTCGTGCAGTACGCCACGGTCACGATTTCCCTCGCCGAAAAAGATCTGGATGAGCCGGCTGCCTTTCTTCTCCGGGAGACGGCGAACCTTGCTCTCTTCTCGGCCGATGTGGAGAAAACCTTCGCCGAAGTAAAGGGCGCGCTGCAAAATGCCAAAGCGCAGGTTGTGCAATCGACTCTCGATCGCGACAACTCCGGCCAGGCGACCGCGCGCCTGACGCTGCTCCTCGCCCCGGAAGAGAGCGACGCGATCATTGCGCGAATCAAGAGCATGGGGCGGGTCCAGAGTTTCAACGTCCAGACTGAGCGCGTGGCGCAAAACGGCTCCGGTTTGTCAAACACCGCGAAAGTCGAGCGCGACAAGGTGCAGCTCAATCTCGTCATCTCGCGTCTCGGCGAAGAACAACCGGTGCAGCAAACCAGCCTGCGCATTATTACCGCGTCGGTGCCGGAAAAGGTCGAGCAATTAAGGACCGCCCTCGCCCAGACGGATGGCGCGCTCCGCAGCTCGACCTTCTCGCGCAACCCCGACGGACAGGAAGTGGCCAATCTCACCCTGCGCGTGTCGATGAAAAATTACGCGGCCCTGGTCGCAACCTTTGAGAAGCTGGGCGAGGTCAAGGACCTGAGCGTGCAGCGCAACGATCAGCCCGGCACGACCGCCAACCCGGCGACCGCGCCGGCAGAGATCAGCCTGCAAATTTACAGCCCGGGCAAGATCGTGGCGGATGAAACCGGCCTCGGCGCGACCATTCGCCGCACTCTCGGGCAAGGCGTCGCCGCGCTGATGTGGAGCGCGCGCATGATCGGGGTTGCCATCGCCTTCCTTGCACCGTGGGCCCTCGCGCTCGGGTTGGTCGGCTGGCTCACCGTTCGTCTCGCCCGGCGCCGGACTGGTCGTTAGGCCGGACGGCGCCAGAGTTCTGATTTGATCATGCCGCCACGAGTCAGACGCTGCGAGACGCGCTCGAATCCGACCGACCGCAGGCCGGGCGACGGATCCTCCAATCGCTGCGTGCCGAGTCCGCTCACCAGGCCAAAAAAAAGATACATCGCGCGAATGCAAACCCGCGCCCAGAGCCGTCGCCAACCGGACTCCGGCACGCGGAAATCAGAAAGCAGCCAACACGCGTCGTGGGTTGCGGCCCGGCCCAACTTTTCCACGACGTCCCGGAGCGCCGCCCCCGCGAAACAATCGAGAAAAAAGTGGGTCACGATCAAATCGTATTGATCCGATTCGAGCGAGAGGGTGGAGAAGTTGGCGTGAATGAAAATGATCTCAGGGCCGCCGCTGCGCGAGCGGGCGAAGTCGATCATGCGCGCGCTCTCGTCCACGCAATCAATCGTCACCCGCGGATGTCGCCTAACGAACTGAGCAAGGAAACGCCCGTCCCCTTCGCCGACGATCAGGACCCGGCGCGGACGCTCAATTTCCTGCAGGAAAGCATTCCGGGCCTGCTGCAGTTGATCCCCAAAGACGAGTCTCTCGAGCGCACGGTAAAAAGGCGCGACCCGGTCGAAGCTCACCGGAGCGACAAGGGAAACGCGAGTAAAGGCGTGAGCAGGACGAGGTCGGCCAGGGCAGTGCGGTGATCGCGCGGCAGGCTGTGCGCCAGATTTAGCCTAACGAGAAGTAGCGCGCTCGCGGCGAGGCAAAAGAGGAGCGGGAAAGTGGCCAGGTGCCAAAAAAAAGCGCAGCCGATTGCGACCAGCGCAATGCCGTAACCAATCGGCCGGAACGCGCCCGCCACCGCGGGCCAGCCGGTAAGGAAGGAAGCCTTGCCCTGGGCGACATCCAGGTCGCGTTCCCAGTGGGCGATGGAGAGACAATTAAACGTGCAGAGAACGGCGAAGAGAATGACGGCGACACCAAACGAAATTGTCAGGCCGGGGAGCTGCCCGATCACGCCGAGAGTGGTGCCGGCGGCGAAGAGGAGGCCGATCGCTTTTTCCTTCATCGGAAACGGACGCCACTTTCCGCCTAACGAATGATTGACGAGGAGGTAAATGAAACAAAGCAGGGCCAGGGTGCCGCCGAGAAAAAGCATCTGAAGATCGAGCGTGCGCAAGGCAAGGCCGACGTCGAGGCAGAAGATGACCACGACTGCGATCCACCAGCCGACCATGTGCTCGCGGCAGAAACGGTGCCGGAGCGAGATAGGACTTTCTAGCGGGAGCTTGATCGTGTCGGCGAAGCGATCGGCCAGATAAATCAACCAGGCAGTGAGAAAAAGCAGGGCGCGGAGCGAAAGATTGAGCTGCGCCCCGAAAGAGTGGGCAAAAAGCCATTGCCAGCTCAACGCGACGATCGGTGCGTCAAGACAGAGGAGGTTCAGCCAGATGATGGGTGAGTACTCCACCCGCTCCGCGGCGAGGGGAGTTTCGGCTGCCACCAGCTCGGGCGGATTGGACATGGGCGAACCTATCTGGCGTCCTCCAGCTCTGCAATCGGGCGACCGGACTCGATCCGGTTGCGCATCGCGAGAAAAGTCCGTCGTAACTCTTCCGGCAAATCCGCGATTTCGAGCTGCTCGTAAAAGAACCCGTAGGTCATCAGATCGCGCCATTGCAGGAAGAGCGAGAGCCACTTCAGCCAGGCGGGATCGAAACGCCGCACGCTTTCGTAGCCCTGCCGGAGAAGACGAAAGGCATGCCGTGCCTTCGCCTGCGTCACCTCCGGCTCGGCCGCGGGAAGATGGAAGATCGGCACGATCAGGTCGTAGGCGAACCAGCAGTTGCAGCTGTCGTCGAAATCGAAAAGATCGAGTCCGTCCGGCGTGAGGAAAAAATTGCCGTGATTGAGATCGGCGTGGATTAGGCCGTAGGCATCGCGCGAACGCGGCAGGGCATCGAGTTGCGCCAGAACACGATCGAACCTTTCGTGCACGACCTTCTCGCCGACCGGCACGTAGAAGTGGAAATTTTGCGCGACGCTTTCCTCGCGCCAGCTGCGGCGAGGCAGCGTGGCCTGCGTCCAGGCCGCCTCGTAGGAAGCCTGGTGCAATCGCGCCGTGAGCTCCCCGAGTTGTTCGAACATCTGATCGCTCCAGAGCGCGGGGTTTTGCGGATTCGGTTCGAGCCCGGTGAGGTGCTCAAAACAGGAAACGACAAATCGTCCATGTGTTGACGCCACGGTTTCGGTCAGGCGATCGAGTCGCGACCGAAATGGAACCGCCACTGGAATTCCGCGCTCTTTCAAATCGAGCACCCAGCGAAGTTCCGCCTCCACCTCCTC